>NZ_JBIRBA010000009.1:0-291388 GCF_044326345.1 Actinomadura sp. 9N215
GCGTTCGCGTGCCCCGCCTCTGCGTGGGGCGCGGCGTTCGCGTGCCCCGCCTCTGCGTGGGGCGCGGCGTTCGCGTGCCCCGCCTCTGCGTGGGGCGCGGCGTTCGCGTGCCCCGCCTCTGCGTGGGATGCGGCGTTGGCGTGCCCCCGCCTCTGCGTGGGGCGCGGCGTTGGCGTGACCCGGCCCTGCGTGGGGCGCGGCGTCCGCGTGAGTCCGCCTCTGTGTGGGATGCGGCGTTGGCGTGCGCCTGCCTCTGGGTGTGATGCGGCGGTCAGGACGGTGACGGGGCGGCGTCGCCGATGCTGGCGATCTGGTCGGCGAGCGCTTGCGGGGCGTCGAGTGGGACGAACGTCCGGGCTCCGGGGATCTCGATGAACTCGGCGTCGCCGAACGCCTGCGCCAGCCGCCTGCCGAGAGCCGGTTTGAAGGCCCGGTCCGCGGTGCCCCAGACCAGCCGGACGGGGCCGCGGAAGCCGGCCAATCGTGTCGAGACGTCGTTCAAGTCGCCCGGATCGACCGCTCTGAGGAACCGGACCGCGTCCGCCCGCACGGCGGCGTCGGTGAGCGCCGGTTCGATCCATGCGCGGCTTTGCGCGGGATCGAATTTCCGCGCGAGAAGACCGAACCCGAGGACCGAGTGCCGGAACGGGCGCAACCTCATCGGCAGCAGGTTGAACCGGAGGCGGCGGGGCCCCTTGAGGAGATGGAAGATCACGTTGAAGGGGAAGGGCGGGAAGGTGTCGAAGGCGTCGCAGTTGGTGAGCACCAGCCGACCGACGCGGCTCGCGTCGGTGTCGACGACGTACTGGCACAGCGCGCCGCCGGTGTCGTTTCCGATCAGGGTCACGTCGGTGAGGTCCAAGGCTTCGAGGAACGCCAGGATCTGCCGGGCGACGCCCCGCGGCGACTGGTCGGCCCCGGGCACCGGCACGCGGTGGGAACCGAGCGGCCAGTGGGGTGCGTAGGAGCGGACGCCCTTGTCGGCCAGGCGGTCCGCGACGCCCGTCCAGAGCGAACCGTCGACCAGGAAGCCGTGGACGAAGACGACCGGCGGCGACGCGGCGTCCTCCGGACCGGCGGCCCGGTAGCTTACGGTGCCGTGGGGCAGATCGATCATCTCCATCCGCCCACCTCCTTGTGAAGTAACATACAACCTGCATGTATCTTACGGACAGACTGTATGAAACAACCTCGTCGAACGCAAGCGGACCGCTCGGCCACGACCCGGGCGGCACTGGTGCGCGCCGGCCGGAAGCTGTTCGCCGAACACGGCTTCGCCGGTGTCGGCACCGACACGATCGTCCGTGAGGCCGACGTCAGCCGCGGCGCGCTCTACCACCATTTCTCCGACAAGACCGGCCTCTTCGCCGCCGTGCTCGAAGAGTTGGAGGGCGAGGCCGCCCGGCCGGTGGCGGAAGCGGCGTTCGCCGCGCCCGAGGCCGACTTCGCCGGCGGCATGACCCGGGCTCTCCTGGCCTGGCTCGACGCCTGCGAACAACCCGAACTGCAGCGCATCCTCCTGATCGACGGGCCGTCGGTGCTGGGCTGGGCCCGCTGGCGCGCGATCTGCCAGAACCACATCCTCGGCATGATCGAGGGCGTCCTCGCCCAGGGGATGGCCGACGGCACGGTCCGCGATCTGCCGGTCAAGCCGCTCGCCCACGCGCTGCTGGCGCTGGCGGACGAGGCGGCCCTCCTGGTCAGCACAGCCGAGGATAAATCCGCCGCGCGACGGGACGTCCTGGCGGTCGTGGCACCATTCCTCGAAGCGCTGAAACAATAAACCGACCGAAGCCGGTAAGCGCAGCCTACTGGGCGCTGTCGAAGAACCTCATCGACGACCACCCGATGCCTGGACGGGACAACGCCATCCACACACGCGCACGATCGTGATGACCGCGCACCCGTGCGAGATTTGACCGGGACCACCCTCGGACGTGACGCCGACCGAACTGATCGAGTCGATCGAAGATCCGGGCGCGGCCCAGACCATGGCCAAACGGCCGGGGTTGAGCATCGGACCAGCAACCTCCGGAGGGCCAGCACGCCCCTCCAACGCTTCCACGCACACAGAACCCTTTATGGGCCGCCTATGGCGTCGTCCATGGGCGTCGTCCACGGGGTCGTCTATTGCGTTGAGCGTCAGGCAATTTAGCGGTGCTAGGCCCACCCCGGGGAATTCCGGCCCGGGACGAACCACGGGTCATCCGCGAAGACCTGGGTGAGGCGCTCGCGCACGCTGTTGCGGACCTCCGCTCTAGCAAGGCGGACGATCGGTTCCCAACAATGTTCTCTGACCGTCGGGTGATGCGACGCGTCCGGGCACATCAGTACCGCGATGACGCGGATCGGCCAAAGGAGTCGTTCCACGTCTCCGCTGGCCAGCAGCGTCGCCAGACTCCCGGCACCCGATGCCGCGACGACGCTCGCGAGAACGAATCGCCAGGCCCAATGGACCGCGGATCCGATCGCTCCCGCGCGACGCAATCCATCCGGCAGGGGCCGCTCATCTCGCTGATGGAGAACATCTTCCACCATACGGAACATTCGTCCGCGGATCTCTTCGTACTGCGTGAGCGCACAGGCAATCTGCGCAAGCAACTCACACCAGAAGTGCGTTTCTCCCGCCCATTGCTGAAACTCCTCCATCAGCGGCGAGCCGAGATGTGCGGCCACCCTGCGTAAGGCCAGGCCTCGCGTAGCGGCATCTGAGTCGTCGACCTCCTCGAACGTCACCGCATGCGCGGTTCTGGCGCAGTCGAGGAGTTCGCGGTCGCGATGCAGCCAGTGGACGACATCAGCTCGGGCACAACCGATCACGGCCTGTCCGCGGGACAGCCTTGCGGGCCTCGCGTACCACTCCTTTTCCTGCTGCTTCACATACGAAAGCACATCACCGAGTGTCCCATCCGCAATGTTGAACGCCCCCTGACAACCGTGCCTCGCTCCGCCACATGCGCATACACATCCAGGCAACGTGGCCTCTGCGCAGTTCCGGTTGTGGGCCATGCGCTCCTCCCGTAGTTGGACCGGAATTCGCATCATCCAAGCCAGTGAGTGTGCGTGTAAATCCTTGTCGAGGATTCGCGCTTTCAAGATCCGCTGAATTGCGCCGCCCAATCGCAGCCGACTGGTCGACCCGGCACTCGGTGGCGGCCACCGCACGCCGGACCACCGCTCTCGTGAACGTCCTGTCTGTCCCCGGTCCGGCGTCCGGTGCGGCGTCCGGTGCGGGGGGTGAGTTGCGGCCTGAAGCGGTGGCCGAGGTCCTTCGTGCGCATGGCGAGGACGTCTCTCCGGATATTTCCGCCCGAGACGTCCAGGAGATGCGGGCCGTCGCGGACCTGCTGCGGGAGGCTTACGCGGCCGCTGACGTCGATCAGGCGGCGTCCGTGTTGAACGGCCTGCTCCGGCGCAACGCCGGGCGACTCCGTCTGACGTCACACGCCGGGCGGTCTCCCTGGCATCCACATCTGGACGGCGATGACGACGCCCCTTGGGCGGAGTGGTTTCTGGCGTCGTCCTGCCTAGCCCTCACGGTTCTGGTCTGGGACCGGCAGCGTCCGCCCGGCGGCATCTGCGCGTCACCCGATTGCTCGAACGTCTTCCTCACTCAGGGCAGCGGCCCGCCGCGCCGGTACTGCTCCCGCCGTTGCGCGACCAGGGAACGGGTCGCGGCACACAGGAGGAAGACGTCCGGCTAGGACTTCAGCCGCATCCAGCGCCTGATGAGGCATCGCCGGTGTGGCTGCGAGCGTGAGAAGCAGCAACGTTTGAGCGACGGTCGTGAGGCTGGACAGGTGAACGGCGGGCCCGGTGGGCGGGGTCTGCTGCCGATCGTGCTTTGTCGTTCGTGGCGGTGGTGGGAGGGCGACGTCAACGGATGCGGAGTGCGTTCAGGAGCAGGGCCACCGTCCGGTGGCGGAGGTCGTCGGACCAGGCGGCGGCCAGGGCGCCGTGGGTCGTGGCGGTAAGGAGGGCCATGACCTCGTCGAGGCGGACCTCCGGGCGGACGGTTCCAGCCTCTTGGGCGGCGTCCAGCAGTGACCCGAATGTGTGGGTGAGCGCCATGATCTGCTCGCCCGGCTCGATGGACGTCCCCTCCTCGGCGAGGAGGCTCACGACGGTGCCGACCTTCGCCGAGCGTTCGACGAGGAAGGTGAAGTAGTCGAAGAACGCGGTCCCCTTGTCGCCGGCGGCGATGAGGGAATCCGCCTTGGCGATGAGACTCTCTCGCAGCTCCTTCATGATTGCGGCGAGGAGGTCGCGCTTGGTCGGGAAATGGCGGAAGACCGTCCCGATGGCGACGCCGGCACGGGCGGCGACCTCCTCGGTGGAGGCGGAGGCGCCGCGTTCGGCGAACACCTCCTCGGCGGCGGCGAGGATGCGCGCGCGGTTGCGCAGGGCGTCGGCACGCATGGGCTTGCTCGGTGTCATTCGTCCAACCGTTGACAAGATGAGTCGAGACTCATATTTTTATGAGCCATCACTCATCTTAGTTCGTTGTGAAGGGACCGGCCATGTCCAGGCAGACTCCGCAAGATCTGTTCGCTCGCTTCCAGGACAACGTCCTCGCAGGCCAAGCCGGCCTCGATGAGGAGATGCTGGCCGCTGACGTCGTCGTGGAGACGCCCTTCGCTCCCGCGGGAAGCCGCAGGGTCGAGGGCCGCGAGGAGGTCGTGGCCATGGCCCGGGCGGGCCGTGAGGCCCTCCCGATCGTGTTCGAGGAGTTCCAGGACGTGGTGATCCACGAGTCTGCCGACCCGGAGGTGATCATCGCCGAATACCAGATCGTGGCCACCATGCCGGGCGGCGGCACGCGAGCGCAGGCCCCGTTCGTGGTGGTCCTGCGCGCCCGGGACGGACGCATCGTGCACTGGCGCGAGTACCAGGACCGGACGGCGATCGCCGAGGCCCTGGCCTAGGCACTCACTGACGCCCGCTACTTAACCGGCGGCGTGTTCTCAGGCTCGGGTATGGGCGAGCCGGTACGAGTCGGTGCCGGTCTCGATGATGGTGCCGCCGAAGGTGAGGCTGCCGACGATGGCGGCGCAGAGACTCGGGTCGGTGAAGGTCTTGGCCCAGCCGCTGAAGGCTTTGTTGGAATGCGATGGCCAGGCTGTGCTTCTCCTCGGGCTCGGTCAGAACGTGGAACGGGCAGCTCGGCGCCGCGGCGGTCGAGTTCCATGTGGCCCAGCTCATCGGTGCAGGGCAGGTCGACGCGGCCGTAGGGGGCGATGGTCATGGTGAGCTGCTTGTCGTCGGCGGCCTCGACCAGTTCGTTGACCAGCTTGGTGGCCAGTGAGTGTCACGGGTCGTCGCGGCGGCGCTGCTCGGCTTCGATCGCGTCCGCCAAGGCCGAACGCTCGGCCTGGTGCCGAGCGAGAAGTTCGGCGCTGTAGTCCGTCCACGCGGACTCCTGGTCGGCGGTCATCTGAGCTCCGTGGACTTCGGATTCGACGTCTGGATGGGCATCGAGGAATTCCGCGAATAGCAGACCCATCTCACGGCTGTGCTGCCGGTTGAGCTCGATACGCCGCGGATCCATCGGTTCTCACGCCTCGCTTCGGACGGTCCGCGAACCCCGGCCCAGGACCGTGACCAGGCCAGATCGGTGATCGGCCGGGCAAGGTTCGCCATGAAGATCTGATAAGGCCGCCGATGCAATCCAGAGAGCCAAGGGCCCGAACGCAGCAGCCAGAAAGTCGCGGATATGCCGACCCGCCGGATCATACCGGCTCTTATACAGATGGAGCGGGGAACGGCGGGCTCTGGCGGGCCAAGCGCTCCACCCTCGTCATCACGACGCGGCGGATAGCGGCGGAGACCATTGCCCGACGACGCTATGCCCCCCTCTCGAATGGTCAGCTGCACGCCGACAGCGATTCCCAGATGCTCGTTGATGCTTGGGCTGATGGCCGGGCGGGTCACTGTGTCGCGCTGACTTCGGTGACGGTGGAGCGGGCGGCGTTCTCGGTGCGGCGACCCGACGACCGTCCACCCGGTCGAGGAGCGTCCACTCGGTCGAGGCGATCACCACGGGCAGATCGAGACGTTCATCGATGTCCAGCAGGACGGAATCGAGCAGGTCCGCAGGTTGGCCGACGCCGGATCTCAGCCCCAACCCCGCGGGGTCGACGGCCTCCTTGCGGAACTGGGGCAACGGGTGTCTCGGAGCCGAGCCGTCGCCGTGGCCGCCTGTCCGAATAACCAGGTGCGACCACGAAACGGCAGGTCAAGCGGAACGCTGCCGCCAGCACCGCGCAGTTCCCGACCTGGACCTGGAGTCCGGCGAGGCCCGCGCTCCCTGCCGACGGCCCGGTCAGCCGGACCGCGCACGCCGACCTCGCCGGCATGATCGCATTCAATACCAGGGCGTGTTTCGAGTGACCGGTGGGCTTGACCCGCTGCTTGGCTCCTGGTGTTCGATGGCGTCATGACCGACCTGAGCAGCGACGTACTGCACTACACCGCCTTCGCGACCGACCCCGCCGGAGGCAATCCGGCCGGGGTCGTCCTGGACGCCTCCGGCCTGGACGACGCGGCCATGCTCGCGATCGCAGCAGACCTGGGCTACTCGGAAACCGCGTTCCTCACCCCGCCGCCGGACGGACTGGGCGAGCCGGGCAGAGCCTTCACCCTCCGCTACTTCAGCCCCAAGGCCGAGGTTCCGTTCTGCGGCCACGCCACCGTCGCCACCGCGGTCGCCCTGGCGGAACGGATCGGACCGGGCTCTCTCACGTTCGCCACCAAGAACGGCACGGTCCCTGTCGAGGTCGTCGAGGTCGACGGTGTCCTCCACGCGACGCTGACCAGCGTGGAGCCGTACCTGGAAGAGGCGGCCGACATCGCCCAGGTCTTGGACATCCTGCACTGGGGCAAGGACGACCTCGATCTCGATCTTCCGCCCCGCGTCGCCTATGCGGGAGCCCGCCACCTGGTCCTGGCAGCCGCCACCCGCGAACGCCTGGCCGATCTGGACTACGACTTCGACCGTCTTACCGCGTACATGACCAGGCATGATCTGACCACCGTCCAGCTGGTGTGGCGTGCATCGCAGCACGTCTTCCACGTCCGCGACCCGTTCCCGGTCGGCGGCGTGGTGGAGGATCCGGCCACCGGCGCCGCGGCGGCCGCGTTCGGCGCATACCTTCGGGAACTCGGCGAAGTCGCCTCCGCCGCCACGCTCACCCTCCACCAGGGCGAGGACATGGGCCGCCCCGGGCTCCTCACCGTGGAACTCCGCGACGGCGACCCTCGCGTCCGCGTCTCCGGCGCCGCGGTCCCGATCCCCGGCCAGGACGCCGGACGATAGGAGAACCGACTTCGAGGCACGTCCCAATCCGATGCTCGATGGCCGCAGGCCGCTGATGGCCACCGACATTTCACGAAGCAGGGGATTCATACGTCCCGGAGCCCCGGCCTAATTGCACTGCCCTGAGAGGGTTGGGACGCGGCTGGCGGGTGGCAGGCCGCCGAGCGCGGTGTGTCCGCGGTGATGGTTGTAGGTGTGTGCGGCCAGGGTGCAAGCGCGGTGGTCGTACCGCTGGACGTTGACGGGGGAGGCGTGGACGAGCACCCGCTGACGGCGTCGGCAGGAACTCCGGCGGTCGGCAGCAGGGTGGCGCGGTTGGAGGCGCGCAGTACGTGCGGCGCGAGCCGGGTGGGGTCTGCGGCGGCGATGCGGCACCACGCAGGGATCACCCGGCGCCGGTCGTGCGGGACAGCCGTCCTCCAAACTCGTGCACGGTGCGTCCGGCTAGCGAGCGCATCGCGCAGCGCGCATACAAGCCAGAGGCAGCATGGCCACGGTCTCGCCGCCCTTACCCCAGCCCCAGCCCTGGCCCCGAGAAAGGCGAGGTTGCGGGCCGTCGGGACGTTTCGGGCTCTACGTGAGGTGGTGGTCGCGGTCGCCCAGCGGGTGGGGTGATGACGATCAGGGCCGCACTCGGGCGAGGCGGTAGTCGGCGCCGTCGCGCCACAACAGCCAGTCGCCCGCCGTCCAGGCTTCGCCGCCGAGTCTGGCCTCACGGCCGGTCCGGACGTCGTAGACGACTGTTTCAGCCTCATCCCTGTCTTGATGCGCGGCCGTGTAGACGATGATCCGGTTTCCAGCGGTGATGCGTCCCGCGTAGGCGGTGTCCGCTTCGTGTGGCAGCGTGTGGAGGATCTGGCGTGAGCGGCCGGTGTCTCTGTCGAGCACGGTGAGGGCTCCGCCGCCTGCCCAGGCGACCAGGTGCGGGTTCGCTGCGAAGACCAGGTCGGACGATGATTCCAGTCGACGAAGGTCTCGTATGGCACCGTCGCGCACGTCGACCGACCGAAGGTCGGATCCCGATCGGACGATCGCGTGCGGATAAGAGAGAGCTTCCAGCGTTCCGCTGATCGGATAGTTCCGTATCTGGCCGCCACAAGCGGTTGCCACCAGCAAAGCGCGGGCGTTGCGGCCCCAGACGAATGCGGGGCCGTCGGCGAAGAACCGGTCTCGTCCGCCCCAGGCCTCGTCGAGGGTGCGGGTCGGGCCTTCACCGTCGGGCCCACGGCAGGAAAGCCGTTCGCCGTCGGGCCACAAATACCCCGGAACACCGGCCGCCATTGCCCATAGATAGGCGCGCACTTCGGGTCCGGTCTCGGCGACGAGAGCGGGCAGGCCGCCGTCGGGTCCCGCGCGCCAGATTCCGGTAGACCGTTGGCTGTTCCCGGAAGCGCCTATTTGAGGGGCGCCGAGAACGGTGCCGTCCCTCCCCAAGGCCATCGCCTCGAACGGAGATTTCCCCGGCAGATCTCTTGGGATCCTCACGATCGTGCCGGGATCCACCAAAGCGCCCAGGCCCGTCTGCCCCGATGTCGCCGTCGCCGTCACCGTCACGGTCGCAGGCTCGTCGGCAGGGGACCGCTCCGATACGGCTTGCATGGCAATGATCGGAGCGAGGGCCGCGACCGCGGCGAGCGTCACCGTGCCGGCGGCCACCCTGTGACGACGGGCCGCCGCAACTCTCTCCAGGATCTGGCTCCGCAGTGACTCGGGCGGATACTCGTCCTTGAACGGTGAGGTCAGCAACTCTTCGAGCTTTCGCTCAAGCTCATCCATGTGACTCCTCCTGAGTGTCCGCCGCGGCCCGCAGTTTGGAGAGCGCACGGGACGCCTGGCTGCGCACCGTGCTGGCGCCGCATCCGAGCACACTCGCGATCTGCTCGTCGCTGAGCCCGTCGACGTAGCGGAGCATCAGCACGGCCCGCATCCCTCTCGGCAGACCGGCCAACGCGGCCTGGGCCGCGGCAAGTGCTGTCACCCCGTCCAACTGCTGGTCGTCGGTCGCCCGATCCGGCAGGTCGGCCATCAACTGCTCACGGTTGCGCCGCCGCCGGTTGATCACGAGCCGCACCATCGTCACGCGGACGTAGCCCTCCGGATCGTCCTTGCGCCGCACCCGCCGCCACCCGGCGCCCGTCCTGGTCAGGGCCTCCTGGACGAGGTCCTCGGCGTCGTGCCGGTTGCCCGTGAGCGCGCAGGCGTATCGGTACAGCGCCGGCAGCCGGCTCGAGACGAAATCGTCGAACCGGGCCAGCTCCTTGTCCGGCACGGTGCACCTCCCAACACCCAAGGACACACGACCACGCTCTGACGCTGCACGCCATCACCGACGGACGCGATATCCCCCTGAATGCGACCAAGGTGAGAGTGAACAAATGACCCGATCGACTGAAATTCAAATACGAAGGCTGATGACGGGGCACAGGAGACGTTAGCTGCGGCTTAGGGCGGGTTCCGTTTCACCGCGGGTTTCCCTTGTCCATCGTCAGGCGTTACGCCGCTCGCCCGGCAGCGTCTTGCTTCAGGGCTTCAGGGCTTCAGGGCTTCGGGGTCGTTGCTGTGAGCCGGTTGGTAATGGCCGGAGCTTCCTGCGCGAGCCATGTTTCGGCTCGGGGCATGCGGTCCTTGACGCCCTCTTGCCAGAAGCGCCGGAAAACCGGGTCGGCCTCGGCTGCGGCGCGGCTGGCCAGGTGGAAGCGATGAACCATCCGTTTGGCCAAGGGCATCAGGTCAAAGCGCTGTTGGTCGGTCATCCCGTAGGCGTCGGCGAACACAGCCGCGCGGTGTGGGATGTCGGCGTCGATGAGGGCGGGGGTGCGGTCCGTGGGGTCCAGCAGAGGCGCCCACCAATAGAGGGCATTGGCTATGTCATAGAGCCGGGTGGTCGGTCGGGCGAGGTCGAAGTCGATGAGGGCCGCAGGGAGTCCGTTGCGGAAGACCACGTTGCCTGGGCAATAGTCTCGGTGGCCGACCAGCTCCGCCTCGGTGTCAACGAGCGGGATCGCCGCTGTTCCCGGCAGGGTCGCCCAGACCGCACCTTGGGGCGGTGTCCAGCCTTGGGCGGCGTCATGGAGCCGCCGGATGAGACGAGCCAGGGCGACAAGGACGTCCTCGCCTGTCGCCTCGGGTGGGAGCGGCTCCCGAGGGACGTCGCCCGGCACGAAGGACAGTACTTCCCGGCCCTGTTCGTCGAATCCCAGCGGCCTGGGGGCGGCGGAGAAGCCGGCCTGGTGCAGGTGTGCGAGATAGGCCTGGACAGTGGTGGTGAACGGCCTGACCGGACGTCGGACGGTGTCGGCGATCCGGATGATGTTCGGCGTAACGCCGTCCCCGATCAGCGGTTCCCCGTCCGGCGCCGGCCGGTCGCGTCCCATGCCGATCACCGTGCCTTTCAGTTCGGGGCGGTCTGGTCGCGGTCGTTCGGTCCGCTGGCCGACCTCAGCGGCGTAGGCCGTCCAATCGCAGACGCAGGCCCGTTGCCCTGCGACGGCGACGGCAACGGCGACGTGGATATCGAGCGGCCCCGGGGTGATCCCGGGCCATCCGGCCACCAAGCCGCACTACTTACCACCACGGCCGGGCGACGCGCTACGCCTAACGCCTATCCGCACGCAGCCGTGTCACCGTGAGGCACAAGCAAGGCTGGCCCAGGTCGCGACGAAGTCTCAACCGCTCGGAGACGACTTCGCATCGCTCGCCAGAAAGAGATCCCCTAGCCCCTTAATCCGGGTGAGTTTGCCCGAGGATCTGCAACGCCGACTCTATGACGCCTTCCAACTCCAGATATATCCGGCATCACCCCATCGCGCTGACGGGGTCGCAGGTAGGTCGCTTCAGGTGAAGCACCCTTTCGCAAGTGGCGACCCGGGGTGTGGATCAGTCGTTGTACGGGGCCGCCACGTCCAGGACCCAGGTCACACCGAAGCGGTCGGTGAGCATGCCGTACAGGGGTGCCCACTGCGACGGTGCCAGGGGTTGCATCACCGTTGAGCCCTCTACCAGCTTCTGCCACAGGACACCGATCTCGTCGGCGTCGTCACCGCGGACGGAGACGAAGAACGGGTTGCTGCCCTGGTCCCAGGGCAGATGGGACGGGACGTCGTAGGCCATGACGTGGAAGCCGTTGTCGCTCGCCACCTCGCCCCACACCACCCAGTCCGCCTCGTGCTCGTTCTGCGTGTTGCCCATGTCCTTGTAGGTGACGGCGGCGATGCGCCCGCCGAAGACGGACCGGTAGTAGTCGAGCGCCGCCCGTGCGTCGCCCTGGAAGTTCAGATGGGTGGTGGTCGTGACGGACATGGCCTGCTCCTTGCTCGCGGTTCGGCGAGGTGCACGGCCGCGGCGATGAACCTTGCGGCAGCGACCTCGTGGCCAGGGGGCCCCATGGCCTCTCCAGCGGATCTTGATGCTCACCGTGCCACGGATAGCGGACAGGCTGTGTCCTATACTTCGAGCAGAATGGTGGGCATGCAGAAGACGTCCTCGCGGCTGCTCACGCTGCTCTCGCTGCTTCAGGCGCATCGAGACTGGTCCGGTGAGGACCTCGCCCAGCGGCTCGGCATCACCCCGCGAACGGTGCGCCGCGACGTCGACCGGCTACGCGAACTGGGCTATTCGATCCTCGCCTTCAAGGGGCCCCACGGCGGTTACCGCCTGGACGCCGGCTCGCACCTGCCTCCGCTGCTGTTCGACGACGGCCAGGCCGTCGCCCTGGCGCTCGCCTTGCAATCAGTGGCTTCCAGCAGCACGATCGGCGAGGACGCCGTCCGGGCCCTGTCCACCGTCCGCCAGGCCATGCCGTCCCGTCTGCGTCAGCGCATCGACATGCTGCAGATCACTGCCGTTCAGGCACCCGGGAGCGGCGACGTCCCGGCGGCCGGCACGGAGGTCCTGGTGGAGCTGAGCCGCGTGATCCACGCCTGTGAGGAGCTGCGCTTCGACTACGGGCACGACGCCACCGGCCCCGTCGCCCAATCCCGCCGGACACAGCCCCACCACCTCGTCACCTGGCGCGGCCACTGGTACCTGATCGCCTGGGACCTCGACCGCGACGACTGGCGCACCTTCCGCGCCGACCGTATTCGCCCCCGCACCCCGACCGGCCCGCGCTTCACCCCACGCGATCTCCCCGGCGACGACGTCACCGCGTTCATCATCGGCCGGTTCCGGGGAACCGACGGCTCCGCCTCCGACTGGTCCTGTCGAGGTCAAGTCGTCCTCGACCTCCCCGCCCAGGCCGTGGCCCCCTTCGTGCAGGACGGAGTCGTCGAAGATCTCGGCCCCGGCAGCTGCCGCCTCACCCTCGGCTCCTGGTCGTGGACCGGCCTCGCCGCCGCCATCGGCCGCTTCGACTCCGACGTCCATGTCATCGGTCCACCACAACTGACCGCCGCGTTCGCCCAACTCGCCGCGCGCTACGCCAAAGCCGCAGGCACCTCCCCAGCCACAGCCATATCGCCGGCCGCAAGCCCGCCCCAGCCGTAGGCCTATCCCGGCCGCAAGCACACCCACAGCCGTAGGCGCATCTCCGGCCGCAAGCACATCCCCGGCCGTAGGCGCATCCTCACCAGTTCAGGAGCGCCGCTCACCCACGGCGGTCGAACACGACCACGAACATTAATCAGGCCCGCCCGGCGGTCCATCCGCCTGTTGACCAGCTTGGACTCGGTGTTGATCGTCGACGCCTGCCTCCGGCCGTGTGACGAACGGCGCTGGTTTCGGTCGGCCAGCGCCATCCCGGGCGTCTGGAGTCATTTCGCCGCACACTCACGACTTCAACAGCGCAGGGGCTGTTCTAGAAGCACGTTCGTGTCTATGTTTCTTCGGTATCGGGGCCTCACGACCTGTCCGGCACTAGACGACGCTCCCCGCACGCTCCCCGAACTTGGAGGCCCGCAGTGGCGCTCTCCTTCCTTGACCAGCGGCACATTGTCGCGAAACCGGGCTACAACCGCTGGCTGATCCCTCCGGCGGCGCTGGCCGTTCACCTCTGCATCGGCCAGGCGTACGCCACCAGCGTCTACAAGACCGCCCTTGTCGAGCACTTCGACGCGAGCCTCACCGCGATCGGCGTCATCTTCTCCATCGCGATCGTCATGCTCGGCGCCTCCGCCGCGGTCATGGGCACCTGGGTCGACCGGGTCGGGCCGCGGCGCGCGATGTTCACCGCGGCCTGCTTCTGGGCGTCCGGCTTCCTCGTCGCCGCGCTGGGCATCGCCGCCGGGCAACTCTGGCTGGTCTACCTCGGCTATGGGTTCATCGGCGGAATCGGCCTGGGCATCGGCTACATCTCGCCGGTCTCGACGCTGATCAAATGGTTCCCGGACCGGCCCGGCCTCGCGACGGGCATGGCCATCATGGGATTCGGCGGTGGCGCGCTGGTCGCCTCGCCGCTGTCCCGCCGGCTGCTGTCCCTGTACGACCCGGACGGCTCCCCTCCGTCCGGCGCGGCCGTCGCCCTGCTCTTCGTCACGCTGGGCGTCGCCTACTTCCTGGTGATGATGCTCGGCGTGTTCAACGTCCGGGTCCCCGCCCCGGGGTGGCGTCCCGCGGGCTTCGATCCGACGTCGGAACGCTCCAGGACGATGGTCACGACGCACAGCGTCTCGGCGGCGTCGGCCATCAGGACACCGCAGTTCTGGCTGCTCTGGACGGTGCTGTTCTGCAACGTCACCGCGGGCATCGGCATCCTCGAACAGGCCGGGCCGATGATCAGCGACTTCTTCCGCTCCGGTGCCTCGACCTCGGTGTCGGCGATCGAGGCGGCCGGGTTCGTCGGGCTGCTGTCGATGTTCAACATGGCCGGCAGGTTCGTCTGGTCCTCGACCTCGGACTACATCGGCCGCCAGCCCACGTACGTCGGCTACCTCGGCGTCGGGATGGCGGCCTACGTCCTGCTGGCGCTGTTCGGCGACACCTCCACCGCGTTCTTCGTCGCGCTCGCCGCGCTGATCATCTCCTTCTACGGCGGCGGGTTCGCGACCGTCCCGGCCTACCTGCGGGACCTGTTCGGCACCTACCAGGTGGGCGCCATCCACGGCCGGCTGCTGACCGCGTGGTCGGCGGCGGGCATCGCCGGACCGCTGATCGTGAACCGGTTCCTGGACGCACGCGGAGAACCGGGCGCCCTGGTGGCCGCCGACTACCGGCCCGCCCTCTTCACCATGGTCGGGGTTCTCGCGATCGGATTCGCCGCCAACCTGTTCATCCGGCCGGTGGCCGAACGGCACAGCACTTCCGCGTCGGAGCCCCCGGTCTCCGATCCCAGCCCCGCCACCTGACGACCGCTCCGGCCCGACACCGAAGGAAGTGCGCACCATGGCAGCAACCGAGGACCGCGGCCCGGACGACGGCCGGATCGGGAGGGGCGCCGACGCGGATCTGCCGCGGCTCGTCATCTCCTGGTCCATCGTCGGCATTCCGCTGATCTACGGCGTCGTCGAGACCGTCCGGGCGATCCTGCCCCTGTTCGGCCAGTGAGGTCACGCCCCCCGTCAACGGCGTCTCGCCCGGGCGTGCCGCTCGGGCGTGTCGCTTGGACGTCCCGCTTGGGCGTGCCGGGCAATAGATCGTCCTCGGCGACTCCAACCTGTGATCGCGCCCAACGGCCGCACCCCCCGCCGCCAGGCACAACTCGTATACCAACGCTTTGAGAGCCTCCAACGGCCCCGGCGGTAACGGCGCTTCCGGGCTGAAATGCCAAAACGAATCAGGCAACCCGTCCCCGTCCACCTTCGCCGGGCACTGTTTGCGCTGATCGACACCCCCGCGGAACATCTGCATAAATGATCATCGGGCACTAATTGCCATTTCCGGCTTCTGGCGGAGTGTTCCGGGTCGGTTGCGTTTGCCGGGCTTTTCTCATGTCGGGCGGGCGGTGCCGACTAGCATGCGCGCATGCAGAATGGTGTGATCGCGGCGCCCACATACGATATGGGCCGGACAGTGGTGGACCGGCCGCTGGACGAGTCGCTCACGGTGGTGTGGCAGGTTCCCCTGGCGGGATCCGAGCCTCGTGATGCGCGAATCCACACGGTGTCCGGAGAAGCCGTGCTGACGTCCGCGGAGCGCGGCGTGGTGACCCTCGGCGCGGATCCGCCGGTGCTGCAGCCGGACGCGGATCTTTGGCCCGTGCCCGTCAGTGTCATCGGATCGGGGTATCCCGGCCAGTTGATGGTGATCGACGAGGCGGACACGGTGTACCGGCTCGCCCCCGGTGTGGCGCCCGTGCCGGTGTGGCACTGCCGGGAAGATCCCAACTACACCAGTGTGGACGGACTGCCCAGCGGACGCCTGATGGTGTCGTCGTTCGACGACGCCTGGTCTCCGACGCGCGAGATCAGGACCGGGACCAGTCTGATCGAGGAGTCCACCGGAGAGGTCCTGTGGCACAGCCCGGTCATGCTGTCGCCGGTGATGCCCACCGGCGGTCAGGTGATCGGCGGGGCCGACCGCGACGACCTGGTGTCGCTCGACTTCGGCACCGGCGGGGAGCTGTGGCGCCGGAAGAGAGCGATGCTCTCCGCATCGGACGCGATCGCGGTGGTGGACGGGGTGCTGTGGACTGCGGACCCGATCAACGAGCGGCTCGTCGGGTTCGCGGTGGACTCCGGCCGCGAGGCCGCGGCGATCGCGATGCCCCGGCCATCACGCCTGACGGGGCTGCTCGACCAGGCCGGGACGTTCCACATCGGCGACGAAGACGGCTGGCTCGCGGTGGACCTGGTCCACGCCCGGGTGGCCGCCGACATACGGTTCGAACCGTCCGGCATGGGAGGCGTGTACAAATCGCGGACGGTACGGAGCGCCGACGGTCGCCTCGTCCTCGCCGACGACCGGGGACAGATCTTTGTCGTGCATCCGGAGGACGCCCGCAAGCCCCGACGCGTGGCGACCTGCCCGCCGATCCAGGACATCGGGATCGCCGCGGGCCGTCTGCTCGTCCTTTCCCACGACGGCACGCTGACGGCGCTCGGCCGACCGTCTTAGCGGACCCGGAGCCGGAGCCGGAGCCCGCTGGTGCGCGGCGGTGGCCAGAGCCCGATGCTGCGCTGCGGCGGCTGGAGCGTCCACCTGCCCGGCGGCGGCCAAAGCGCTCACCTGCGCGGCGGCTGGAGCGCTCGCCTGTGTGGAGGTCGGGGCGCTTACCTGCGCGGTGGCGGTCGGGGCGCTGGTCGCCACTGCGGCACCGATCGTGAGCGTGGCCGGCGTCGCCGCGGCGGTTCTGGGGGCCCCCGCTCCCGAACGTGTCCCCAGCCGCTGGGTCCTCGGAGTACTGGCTCAAATCCAACGGCCCGTAGTGGGTGAGGGCGTTGCTCGGGGCCGTCTTCCTCAAGTTTCGCGCGGCCAGCGGGAGGCGTGTTCGCGGAGCGTGTTGAGCAGCGCCGCGCCCCGGTCGGCGTCGTCCACGCTGACGACGAAATCCCGCTCGGCGCCGGTCTGCCTGACCACCAGGCAGGGTCCGCCGCGCAGCATCAGCGCGGTGTGGTCCGGTGTGATCCGGTAGCCCCACCCGCCCATCTGGGCCGGCTGGAACTCGGCGCCGTACGCGGAGACCACGCGGTCCAGCGGGATGCGCTTGGCCGGAAGGCCGAGCAGCCCGAGCCGCACCTGTAGCCCGCGCTCGTCCACCAGGACGCGGACGGAGGTGAGGGCCGCCAGCACCAGGGCCGTGAACAGCAGCGAACTGCTGAACATGAGCACGAAGCCCAGGTCGGGTTCCTCCATCGCCAGCGACGGGGACGCGCTCGTCACGAGGAGGACGCCGCCGACCCACGGCATCCAACGGTTGCGGCAGTAGCCGATCCAGACCGTGCGCTCCCGCTTGTCCAGCCGGATCCGTGGCGTCTTAGGCGGCTCGGCCCGTTCGGGCCGGTGGTCTGGGCCGCGCGAGCCCAGCCAGTAGCCGATGGCTCCGCCGAGCAGGAGCGCCGCCAGCACCAGCGCGACATGCCACCAGGGAACGGACGTCTGACGCCAGTCGGTCGCGGCCGCGTTGATCGTGATGGTGGAGTACTGGATCGCGCCGAAGAAGCCCAGGCCGCCCAACAGCACCGCGCCCATCGAGCCGCGCAGCATCCGGCGCGGCCACCCGAACAGCCCGATCCCCAGCGCGATCGCGCAGGCCACGAGCCAGGGCACCAGCCCGGTCTCGCGCAGGTCCGAGGACGGAGCCCACCGGTCGGCGCGGCCGTTCGCCCCCCAGTGGACAGCGATCTTGTCCGGCAGCGCTTCGCCGAACATGTCCGGCATCGTCCACAGCAGCGCCGCCCCGGCTCCGGCCGCCGCACCGACGACCACCACCGGCCACACGAACCGTCCCCAGCCCATCGCTTTCACACTCCCGAACGTTCTCAGGCGGTCTCGATCATCTCGACGAGCTCGTCCCGGGACAGGCCGAGCCGGGCGGCCTCCGCGACGATCTGCCGCACCTGCTCGGTGAACACCCCGTACTCGGGACCGGCCACGACCCGGATGCCCCGGCCGCGGCGGAACTCCAGCAGGCCCTCGTCGCGCAGTTGGCGCAGGGCGCGCAGCACGGTGTTGGGGTTCAGGCCGAGCATCGCGGCAAGGTCACGCGCGGGGGGCAGGCCGCTGCCGACCGCGTACTCGCCCTCGGCGATGGCGCGCCGGATCGCCGAGGCCACCTGCTCGTGCAGTGGTCGCGGATCACCCTTCGGCAGTCTCAACAACATGGTGCTAATGAAGGTAGCATCATGTTGTTCACGCGTCACGGGGGCCGGTCCGAGGACCCCAGGCAGCGCCGGGACTGTCGGCGGCTACTTGCGGCGGGTCGCCACCTCGGGGGGTGGCGCGCTTTTGCCGTGGGGCGTCTCCAGGTTGGCCACCTCGGGGTTGATGAGGCGCAGGAATCCGGTACAGGGGGCGGGGGCGTCGAGGCGGGCGGTCAAGGTGATCTTGTCGGTGGGCACCTTGATTTCGTGGAAGACGACCTCGTGGGTGAGGGGGAGTCGCCCGGTCCTGTTGTGGAGTCGCCAGGTGAGACGGGCTTTGGAGGCGCAGCTCCTGTCGGGCTGGAAATCGATGTAGCCGTCGAAGTTGTATCGGGGAGCGGCGTCGAGGACACGTTGAGCCCAGGTCCTCGCCAGACGAGGCAGGGCGAAGGTGGAGTCCACGGACTGTCCTGTGGAAAGCCGGTAGACGAGCACCTTGGTGTTGGAGTGGTCGGGCGCCGAAGTCTGCGAGGGAATGGCTCCGGCGGCCAACCAGGTCGAGGCGATCGTCCTGCTGTCGCGGTGAACCAACGGATCGACCAGGGCAAAGGGGATGATTGCCCCGAATATCGCCACGACGACGCACGCGGCAAGCGCCCCCAGGATGACGTGGAGGATCCGCGGCATGTGCGGCGGCTCGGCGGGGGGTTGCTCGGCGTCGCTCCCGGGCTCTGGTGGTCGTGGTGGTGATGTCGCGGGCGGCGACGTGGCCGTCTTCTCTGGGACGGGTTTGTCCTCGACTTGTCCGCGGACAAGTCGGGGCCGCTGTGAGCTGGGAGTTTCCTGTTCGGGGGGAGCGATGCCGAGCTGGCGACGCAACTCGTCCACGGCGCGGCCGGTCTCGTCCAGGCGTGTGGTGCTCTGCTCCAGCAGCGCGTCGTACTCCTCCAGCTCCTCCAGCGACGGTTCGGCGATCGCGGCCGTGTCGCCTTTTCCGGCGTCTGGCGGGGCTGCTGAGGCGTCCTGCTCCTGTGTCAGCGCCAGGCGGTAGCGCTCGGCCCGCTGCAAGGCCTCCACCCGCAGGGTCTCGGCCTCGTGTTGCCGTCGCTGGGCCTCGGCCAGGTTGTGCTCGGCGATCTGCAGGCGCTGTTCGAACTGCCGTCGCTGCTCACTCAGGTCCTGATGCGACCGGTGCTGCGCTCTGTCCAAGTCGGCGCAGCGCTGCTGCAGCCTCGCCACCAACAGGACCAGGCCGGTGGCCAGCTTGGACATGTTCAGCAGCTGCTCCTGGGCATTGATCATGCCGCGTTGCGCCTGGTCCAGCCGCCGCCGCAGCTCACGCTCCGGCAGGCCCATCTCGTGCGGAGCGAGCTTGCCGGCGGCGGCCCGCTCGGCCTTGTCCAGCAGCTCCCGGCCTTGCTCCAGACGCAGATTTTGCAGGCGAGGCTCACGCACCACCTCACGCATCAGCTTGTCCAGCAGGTACCTCGGGATCAGCTGCGAACCGTTGAGGAAACCCGCCCACTTGGTCCTCCCATAGGGAGGGACCTGCTCCACGATCTGCCGGACCGTCAATCCCGAGGTCAGCTCCCGGAGGAACTCGACCAGCGCGGCGGCTTCCTCGGTCTCAGCCCGTAGCTCCGAGGGCCGTCCCCGGCGCCTCAACTGGCTGGTGTCCCGCGGCGACATACCTCCCTGACCCCTTCAGTCAAGATTCTTCCTCTTCCGCCCTTCAATCGGAGGGATGTGACGCCCATTTCCCCAAAGGATCTCTGCGTGTGGTGAGCGGGTGGACGCGTGGACGGCCCCCCGCGGTCGCACAGGTGCCCCCGGTCAGTGGCTGCTCGCGCCTTCTGAAGCAGGCGGCGTCTCGGTGACGAGGGGCCGTCGGGCTGCATATTTGTCCGCCATCGACCTGCGGGATCGCTTCCTCTCCGACGTGGACAACTCAGCCGGCGGGCACGGTTCCGGCCACGGCTCCCGGTGAGGGAGCGGATGGCTCTCCCCGCAGCCACGGGGAGAGCCATCTGGCAGGACCCGCAACCCGCATCCACTGCAACAGGATCATGATTGGAGTACCCGCCATGGGCAGGCTACGTCGCACCGACCCCTCCGCGGTGCCCCTCCCCGGACCCGACACCTCACAAGAGCCTCCAGAACCGATCCCCGGACCCGACATCTCGCAAGAGCCTCCCGAACCGAATCTCGGGCCGCGCCTCACCAACGTCCGGCGTGTGGTGGCGGTGGCCGGTGGTGCGGCAACGGGCATCCTCGTGGCCGTCCTTCCCGTGCTGGGCGACCCCGTCTCTGCCGGCGCCACCACCCTCATCGCCCTGTACGCCATCACCGGCAACTGACTCGCGGCACCGGGCCGTCCAGTCCCCGCCCCGCCCCCGACGGCGGGGCCGGAAGGCTATGGGTGGTCGATGGGTGGGGGTGGGGTCCAGCGGCTGGTGGGAGTGGGGATGCCGCGGGCGGGTTTGAGTTCTTCGGGGATGGCGTAATGCATGACGCGGCCGCGGGTCAGCGAGGACAGTTCCAGGCGGGTGACCAGGCGGCCGAGGCGGTCGGACAGTTGGGAGGCCCAAGGGCCGCGGTCCTCGAAGCTTTCGATCACGCTGAGCAGGGCGGGGCCGGCCTTGACGAGGGTGTCGAAGCCGGAGCGGGGCACCTCGAGCCAGTCGGCGGCGGTGTCACCGATCAGGAAGCGGATGAGGGCGGGGACGAGAGGGTCCAGCAGAGTGCCGGGGACGACCTGTTCGTACATGTCGATCAGTTGCCGGGTCAGGTGGACGCCTTCGGGCGAAGGGCCCATGTGGCGCATCATGTACCGGTCGGAGAACTCGCGGGCGGCCTGCAGGTCGGGCGGGATGTCGGCCGGGTCGCAGCCCAGGACGGCGCCCACGACCGTCCAGGCGTAGTAGTAGGCGTCGGCGCCGCCGGGGGTGATGTGGACGCCGAGGCGGTGCAGGGCGTCCAGGACCTGGATGCTGAACATCATCAGCCCGCCGAGCATGTCCTCCTGGCAGATCGCCACGGGTTCGGGCCAGCGGTCCTCCTGGCGCAGGTGGCGGCGGATGGTGGCGTGCAGCAGCCGGACCTTCTGCGCGGCCGGCAGGAACCGGCCGCCGGCCTCGAACGCGTCGGGTTGCATCAGGTAGACGGTGAACTGGCCGGTCTCCGCCATCCGCCGCGCCGGGTAGGCCAGCGAGTGGGTGGCCGACAGCAGCCTGGCCACGTGCGGGACGACGTAGCAGGCGGGCATGGACGCGAACGACAGCGCGGTGGAGATGTGCACGTCGTTGTCGATGAAGAACTGCCGCGCCTGTTCCATCATCGTCCAGTCCACCCAGTCGGGCGGTGTGGCCGTGGCCTGCAGGTAGTCGCGTGCGGCGTCCGGCAGCCCCGTCGGCAGGTCCTGTCCGGAGGTGGTGACCCAGCGCATCAGCGTGTTGAACCGGGGCACCTGCCCGCCGGTGAACAGGGCCTCGACGGTCGCGTCGGCGAGTTCGTCGCCCTTGAGGCGCAGCGAGTCGAGGTAGGCGTCGGTGTACCGGCCCGTCGCGGCGGGCGGATCGGTCTGGGCGGTGGGTTCAGACATCTGCGGTCACCTCGGTGATCAGTCGGGTCAGGGCGCCCGCGGCCTCGGACGGCAGGCGCACGCGTTCCAGGGCCGCGCGTGCCGCGGCGGCGCGGTCGTCGATCATCTGCCGGATCTGGTCGCGGGCGCCCGAGCGGTGCATGATCTGCCGGATACGCGCGGTCTCGTCCTCCTGGACGGGAGCCTGGAGCAGTTCCTGCAACTGGACGCGGTCACTGTCGTCGGCCCGCTCCAGCGTGAGGGCCAGTAGCGCGGTGGGTTTCCGGCCCGTCAGGTCGTCCAGCGACGATTTGCCGGTTGCGGCGGGGTCGGCGAACACGCCCCACAAGTCGTCCCGTAGCTGGAAAGCCTCGCCGAGCGGGCGGGCGTACGCGGTCAGCGCCTCCAGCACCGCCGGCGCCGCGCCGCCCAGGACGGCGCCGATCCGCAGCGGCCACTCGATCGTGTAGGAACCGGTCTTCAGCCGCACGACCTGCAATGACCGGCCCACGTCCGGTGCGGCCCCGGTCCGCAGTATCTCCAGGCACTCGCCCGCGATCAGCTCCCTGCCCATCGCCGTCCACGCCGACACCGCCCGGGCCAGGAACGTGCGCGGCAGCCCCGAGGTGTGGAACAGCTCTCCCGCCCAGGCCAGCAGCAGGTCACCGATCATGATGGCCAGTCCGTCGCCGAGCCTGGCGTGCGCGGTGATCCGGCCGCGCCGCAGCGGGCTGCGGTCGATGATGTCGTCGTGGACGATCGCCGCCGCGTGCACCAGCTCCAACGCCGCGGCCGCCCGCACCATCGGCTCGGCGTCGGGCTGCCCGGCCGCCCGCCACCCCCAGTAGCAGAACGCCGGACGGATCCGCTTGCCTCCGGTCACCGATGCGCGCAGCTGCTCGGCCACCGGCTCCAGCTCGACGTCCAGCGCCGTCAGCGCGCCGATCTCGGAGTCGACGAACTCCGCCAAGGCCCGGTCGACACGGACCCGAAGGTCACCCATCGTCCCGCGGGCTCTGGGCGGCACGCTCGCTCACCCGCCGGGCCAGAATCTCCATGTGCGCCGGCGGCGTCTGCGGGGTCCGCCGCAGCGCCAGCTCGCCCCGCGCCCGCAGCTCCTGCCGCACCTCGCCCAACCCGGGAAGGCGCCGCACCACGCCGCGCATCCCGCCCATCACCACATCGGCCGCCCCGGCCGCCAGGTGGAGCACCTCGTCGTGCACCCGGACGTTCTCGCCTCGCACCATCGCAACTCACAGTCATGTGGACGACACCATCGGCAATATCACCCCACTTCTGGTCACGTCCTGCCATCGTCCCGTCACAGTTCTCACCGCGGGGTAAGAGCACGCTGGCGTCAGATGTCATTTCGGCTGCCCACATGGTGGCCGCGGCCTTCACCGGCGAGTCAGGCCGCGCTGGGACATCGCCGCCGTCGCGTTCAAGGAAGGCCGCGAAGCCTGTCGCGGCGCCGCCCCGCTGCGCCCGAGAACGCGGACACCGCGCCTGTGAACGGGGGCGCGGCGTCCGAGCGCGCCGACGAAGGCTGGCATGGGCCAGGTGTCATGGCGCGGAATGCGATGAGTTTCGGAGGAACCGACGGTCTGAGTTTGTGAGTGATCACCGCTGAGCACGAGCTGATCGAGCGGCGGGTGCTGATCGGTGAGGAGTTTAGGAGTTCATGTAGGCGCCCCGTAGGGCGCGTTGGGCTTGTGCTGGGGCCGTCCCGGCGCGGGAAGAAACACATGGAGGTACCGGATGCGGAAGTTGATTCTGGGTTTTTACGTCTCGCTCGACGGTAAGAGCGCTGACGGTGACAACGGAATCCGGGACGTCATGATGAGCATCGACGACCCCGAGCAGGAGGAGTACTTCGTCAACCGGCTGTGGGAGGCCGGGGCCTTCCTCATGGGCCGCAACACCTACGAGATCATGGCCGGATACTGGCCCACCTCCGACCACCCGTCCGCCCAGGCCATGAACGAGATCCCCAAGGTCGTGTTCTCCCGCACCCTGAAATCGGCCGACAACTGGCCCGAGACCCGGATCGCCGGCGGCGACACGGCGGAGGAGATCGCCAAGCTCAAGGCCGAGCCCGGCAAGGACCTCGTCGCCGCCGGCGGCACCGAGTTCATGCATTCGCTGATCAAGCTCGGCGTGGTCGACGAATACCGGCTGTGGGTGCTGCCCGCCGCCACCGGCAAGGGCGCGCCGCTGTTTCCCGAGCTGGATGAGCCCGTGAACCTGCGCTTGGTGAAAAGCACGTCCTTCCCGTCCGGAATCCTCGAACTGGTGTACGCGCCAGCCGACAAATAGACCCGGCAAGCGACGCTCGTCATGGTGGCAGCGGGGGGTAGGCGCCTGCCCGTCCCGGTGCCGTTCAGTTCTCGGGCGAGGTCGTAACCGGCCACTGGCCCTTGAGCGTCGACGTCCCCTCACGAGTGAACGCGATTGCATCTCACCTACAAAGCCATGCAGGAGACTGGACCTTCCGGTATGCCGGTGCCCGGCGCCGCGGTCAGCTGAGGGGCTGTGGAGAGGGCGGTGCGGAGGGCGTCCAGTTCGGCGGCGGCGCGTGCGCGGGCGGTGCTGACGTCGTTCTCAACCGGTTGGACGATTTCGAGGTAGCACTTGAGCTTGGGTTCGGTCCCGGACGGTCGGATGATCACTCGTGCCCCGCCGGTGAGGTGGAATCGCAGGCCATCGGTGGGCGGCAGACCTTCGGTGGGGTGGGCGAGGTCGTCGAATGTTTCGACCGCACGTCCGGCCAGGTGTGCTGGTGGGTGGGTGCGGAGCCGGGTCATGGTGGCGGTGATCTGGGCCGGATGGTCGGTCCGGATGGAGAGTTGTGTGGTGGTGTGCAGGCCGTGGGTGTGGGCTTGGTCGTCGAGGAGGTCCAGGAGGGTACGGCCGTCGCGGCGGGCGTGGGCGGCGAGCGCGGCGACGGTGAGGGCGGCGCTGATCCCGTCCTTGTCGTTGACGAGGACGCCGTGGTTGTCGCCGATGCTGTAGCCGAGGGCTTCTTCGTAGCCGAACACCAGCCGGTCGGTCGGCCCGCCCGCGCGCATGATCCATTTGAAGCCGGTCAACGATTCGGCGTACCGGACGCGATGTGCCGCGGCGATCGAGCGCAGCAGCGACGACGACACGATCGTGGTGGCGACGAGGCGGTCGTCCCCGGTGGTGTGCCGCAGAACGTGCTCGGCCAGCAGCCCGCCGACCTCGTCGCCGGTCAGCACCCGCCAGCCGCCGGCGTCCGGGACGGCCACCGCGCACCGGTCCGCGTCGGGGTCGTTGGCGATGACCAGATCGGCGTCCCGCTCCCGCGCGAGCGCGAGGGCCAGGTCGAGGGCGCCGGGTTCTTCGGGGTTGGGGAAGGCGATGGTGGGGAAGTCGGGGTCGGGGTCGGCCTGTTCGGGGACGACGGCGGGCGCGGGAAACCCGGCGCGGTCGAACGCCGCGAGCAGCACGTCGCGGCCGACGCCGTGCAGCGGCGTGTAGACGATCGAGAGCCCGTCATCGGCGGGAGCGCCGAGGTTCAGGGACGCGACCGCGTCCAGGTAGAGGCCCGCGCTTTGGTGGACGGGCCAGGAGTCACCGAGCGGGAGTTCGTCGACGCGGCCGACGGCGTCGATCGCGGCGGAGATGTCGGTGTCGGTGGGTGGGGCGATCTGTGCGCCGTCGGCCCAGTACACCTTGTAGCCGTTGTCGCGGGGCGGGTTGTGGCTGGCCGTCACCATCACCCCCGCCACCACGTCGTCGAAAGCGCGGACGAAGTGGGCGAGGACGGGGGTGGGGACCGGGGCGGTGAACACCTCGGGCCGCAGCCCCGCCCCGGCCAGCACGGCGGCGGTGTCGTCGGCGAACCGGTGTGAGCCGTGCCGGGCGTCGAACCCGACGATCACCCGCCCACCCGCCGGCAGACACCCCGCCAGCCCGGCCGCCGCGCGCATCACCGTGACCCGGTTCATCCGGTTCGGGCCCGCGCCGAGTTCACCGCGCAGCCCGGCCGTGCCGAACTCCAGCCGCGCACCGAACCGGTCGACCAACGCCTGCTGGTCGCCGTTGTCCAGGATGGTGTGGAGTTCGGCGCGGGTTTCGGGGTCGGGGTCCTGGGCCAGCCAGTCCGCCGCCCGCGCGCGAAGCTCGCTCACAGTTTCGCCAGCACGGTGGCCAGCAGCGCGCCCATGCGTCCGGCCGACGCGCGTCCCGCCGCCAGGACCTCCTCGTGGTCCAGGGGCTGGTCGGCCAGTCCGGCGGCGATGTTGGTGACCAGCGAGATGCCCAGGACGTCCGCGCCGCCCCGCCGGGCCTCGATCGTCTCCAGGACGGTCGACATGCCGATCAGGTCGGCGCCCAGTGTCCGCAGCATCCGGATCTCGGCGGGTGTCTCGTAGGTCGGGCCCCGCAACGCCGCGTACACGCCTTCCGACAGTGTCGGGTCGGCCTCCTTGGCGAGGGTGCGGAGCCGGGCGGAGTAGGCCTCGGTGAGGTCCAGGAACTGCGGGCCGGTCAGCGGGTTGGCGCCCGACAGGTTCAGATGGTCACAGATCAGCACCGGGTCGCCGACCCGCTGCCGCTCGGGCCGCAGCCCGCCCGCCGCGTTCGTCAGCACGATCGTGGTGGCCCCGGCGGCCAGCGCCGTCCGCACCGGATGCACCACCGCGTCCACCCCGTGACCCTCATACAGGTGCGTGCGGCCCAAGAACACCAACGCGCGGCGCCCGCCGACCTCCACCACCCGCACCCGTCCCGCGTGCCCTTCGGCGGCCGGGGGCGCGAACCCGGGCAACTCGGTGACCAGCACATCGGTACTCGGCGACCCGAACGCGTCCGCGGCCGGAACCCAACCCGAACCCATCACCAACGCGACATCGAAGGAGTCCACCGACGCGCGAGCGCGCAACTCGTCCGCAGCCGCCCGGGCCTGTGCGAAAGCGTTCATGGGCGCACCAGGGCGCCGGAGCGGGCGATGATCTTCCCGCGTTTCATGACGAGCGTTCGCGGCGGTGGTGTCACGACGATCTCGCCGATCGCTTCGCCGGGGAGGACCACGAGGTCGGCGACGTCTCCGGGCTTGAGGTCGCAGGGCGGGACGCCGAGGACCTGGCGGCCCAGGGTCGTGCCCATGGTCACGGCGAATTCGAGGTCGTCGTCCCTGCGCCAGTAGCGCTTGTAGGCCAGGAACATCGCCCTGGCGAGGATGTCGCCCTCGCCCCACGGCGACCAGCGGCTGCGGGCGGAGTCGGATCCGAGGCACATGCGGACGCCCATCGCGTGCAGGGCCTTGACGTCCGGCACCGGCAGGAGTCCGTGCACGCCGACGGCGACGGCGATGTCCGCGTCGGCGAGCACCGAGGCCAGGCGTTCGAACTGCGACGGCGTCGGGTCGGCCAGGCTGAACACGTCGCAGAGGCTGACCTTGCCGTGCATGCCCAGCGCCTTGACCCGCTCGGCGATCCGCTCGATGAGCCAGATGCCGAGGTCGCCGGACTCGTGCGCGTGGAAGTCCACCGGCACCTGGTACTTGTCGGCGAGGCCGAAGACGATGTCGAGCTGGCGCACCGCGTCGCCGTCGACGCCTGCGGGGTCCAGCCCGCCGATCATGTCGGCTCCGGCGCGCAGGGCCTGTTCGAGCAGTTCGGCGGTGCCGGGCTTCCGCAGGATGCCGAGCTGGGGGAACGCGACGATCTGCAGGTCGGCGAGATCGGCCATCTCCTCGCGGACCTGGAGCAGGCCGTGGACGCCGTCGAGGCCGATCTCCGGGGCCACGTCGGTGAAGGTCCGGATGGACGTCGAGCCGTAGGCGACGCACCTGTCGAGGAAGGCGCGGGCCCGGGTGGCGACCGGGGTCGTGGTCTCCGCCCACTGCCGCAGCTGGTCCTCGAACATCTGCTCCATGGTGATCGGCTCCGACGTCCGCCGCACCCACGGCTCGCCCCACAGGCTCTTGTCGGCGTGGGCGTGGCCGTCGACGAAGCCCGGCAGGACGATCTGTCCGGCGAGGTCTTCGACGTGGTCGTCCGGGCCGAGATCGGCCGGCGTCCGCGTGCCGACGGAGTGGATCCTCCCGTCGGCGACGGTGATGACCCGCGGGTCGCCCGCGCCGTGCGGACGGACGTTGGACAGGATGATTCTGGGCATGATCCGCTTTCTCGTGCGTCCCGGCGTCCGGGATCGTGAATGGTCGTGACCTCGACTATTCGAGGCGGCTGAGCGCGGTCTCCTCCAGCGCGCCGGCCAGGCGGTAGGCGATGAGCGAGGCCAGCAGGACGATGGCGACGCCGCCCCAGACGAAGTCGTAGTCCGACAGCGTCGCGGCGACGGTCATCGAGGCGCCCAGCCCGTAGCCGGTGGCGAGCCATTCGGCCACCATGGCCGCGCCGATCGACAGCGGTAGCGCGATCTTGACCGAGGCCAGCAGGGCCGGCAGCGCGTACGGCATGAGCAGTTTGGTCAGGCGGTGCCTCCGTCCGGCTCCGACGGCGGTGAGCAGGTCCACGGCGCTGCGCGGGACCGCCCGCATCGCGAGCAGGACGTTGACGAGGATCGGGAAGAACGTCATCACGGCGATCAGGATCGTCACGGCGAGGATCCCCCGCCCGAACACGAGCGCGAGGAGCGGCATCGCGGCCACGATCGGGATCGACCTGAGGGCGATCGAGATGGGCATCAGCACCCGCTCGATCACCGGGAACTCGTGCGCGACCACTGCCATCGCCACCGCGAGGACCAAGCCGACCACAAAGCCGAGACCGGCGTCGCCGATGGTGCGCAGCAGCGACGACAGCAGGTACGGCAGCGGCGCCTCCGCCTCACCGGACGCGGTGACCAGCTGCGTGTCCCCGGTGGCGAAGTAGGGCGCGACCTGCAGCGGGCCCCGCGCCACCTCGGTGCCGCCCGGCACGACGAGGACGAGCAGCCACCAGCCGAGCACGACGCCCGCCAGCGTCCCGACCGCGGCGAACGCGGCGCGCAGCACCCGGGCCGCGGGGCGCGCGTCGCGGCGTCCTCCGGGGCGGGCTGCGCGCGCGTCCAGGACGGTGTCCGCCGAGCGGGTCCACGGCAGGATCAGCCGGACGATCAGCGGCAGCGCCAGGAACGCCACGGCGGCGAGCAGCGAGGTCACGATCGCCAGGCCCCAGGCGCGGGGGACGTCGAACGCGCCCTGGGCCTGGATCATCGCGACCCCCAGCCCCTCCTCGCCGCCCATGTACTCCCCGATGATCGCGCCGAGGATGGCGCTGGGCGCGGCGACCTGGAGGCCGCCGACGAGGCTGGGGATCGCGGCGGGCAGCCGCACCTTGCGGATCACCGTCCACTCGGAGCCGCCGGCGGCGCGCACCACGTCGACCGAGGTCCGGTCCACGCTGCCGAGGCCGAGGATGGCGGCGACCAGGGTGGTGAAGACCACCGCCTGCGCGGCGAGGATCACGCTCGGGACGTTGCCGCGGAAGGCGATCGCGAGCAGCGGGGCGAGGGCGATGAGCGGCAGCGCGATCGCGCCGACCGCGACCCGCTCGAACAGCGCCTGGACGCGGGGGAACGGCAGCGTGCACAGGGCCAGGGCGATCGCTATGCCGTTGCCCCAGAGGTAGCCCTGCAACGCCGACGACATGGTGACGGTCGCGTTCGGCACGTAGTAGTCGGCGTCGTCGCGCATCTGCGCGAGCACGTCGGCGGGCGCCGGCACCAGCGACCCGAGCCCGCCGAGCGACAGCACCTGCCACGCGAGGGTCAGGACCACGACCGTCAGAAGCGGTGGGACGGCCCGCCGCAGCCCGGCGGAGGCGACGCGTCCCAGACCCGTCGGCGCGACGCGCCTCAGGCGCGCGGTGCGCGGCGGGGCGGCGGCGTTCATGGCGCCGCCCCGTTCCCGCTACCGGTGCTGCTCACGGTGCCGGTGCCGGTGCCGGTGAAGAGCTTCTCCGACAGCTCGTCGCAGAGCGCGTGGAAGGCGCCGTCCTGCAGGATCTCGGGCGTGCGCGGCCTGGGCAGGTCGACGCGGACGACGTCCAGGATCGTTCCAGGACGCGGTGACATCAGGACCACGGTGTCCGAGAGCAGCACCGCCTCGGCGATGCCGTGGGTGACCAGCACCGTGGTCGTGCCCCGCTCGGCCCAGATCCGCTGAAGCTCGAAGTTGAGCCGCTGCCGGGTCAGATCGTCCAGCGCCCCGAACGGCTCGTCGAGCAGCAGGAGTTCGGGATCGGTGACCAGCGACCGGGCCAAGGACACCCGCTGGCGCATCCCTCCGGACAGCTGCGACGGCCGGGCCTTCTCGAACCCTTCGAGGCCGACGAGACGGATCAGGTCGGCCACCGCGGCGCCGTCGCGGCGGCCGGCGACCTCCAGCGGCAACCGGATGTTGGCCTGCACGCTCCGCCACGGCAGCAGGCCGGCGTCCTGGAACGCGATGCCGACGCCGTGGCCCTCGCGCAGCTCGCGCGGCGTCCGCCCGTGGACCGTGACGGTCCCGGCGGTGGGGGTCTCCAGGTCGGCGAGCATCCGCAGGACCGTGGACTTGCCGCACCCGGACGGCCCCAGCAGCCCGACGAACTCGCCGCGCCGGGACTCGAACGAGAACTCGCGCAGCGCCTCGACCGACGTCCCCTTGCCGGCGAACGTCTTCTTCAGGCCGCTCGTGCGGATCCCCTCGGAAACCGGTGCGTCGCCTGAGGCGGCCTGCGCCGCCCCGGTGCCCGGCAGTGTTCTCTTCTCCGGCATGGCGTGCCTCACCCCCCGAGCAGCTCGTTGGTGAACAGCGACTTGTCGAGCTTGATCCCGATGCTGGTCAGGCTCGTGATCGTTTCCTCGATGAGCGCGTCCGACATCCAGAACAGCTTCGTGGCGCCGGTTCCGGCGCCGCTGACGTACGGCGCGATGGCGGCGAGGGACTTGGCCTGCTCGTCGAGCTTCAGGCCGAGCTTGGCGCCGTACTTCTTGATGATCACGTCGGCGGCGTGCCGCTGATCGCGCAGCGCCGCCTCCCAGCCCAGCCTGCTGGCCGTCATGAACTTGCGGGCGCGCTCGCGGGCGGCGGGGTCGTCCAGCGTCTTCTGGGACGCGAAGAAGACGCTCTGCATCCGGTTGAACCCGAAGTCGGCCAGCGGCATCACATGCGTCTTGACTCCGCGCAACTCCAGCGACACGGGCTGGTTGGACGCGAATCCCCAGATCGCGTCCACCTCGCGGGCGGCGAGCGGCGCGGGATCGAACTGGATCGGCACCAGCCTCACCTTGCTGACGTCGACGCCGTTGCGCTTCATGAAGACCAGGGCCGTGTTCTTCCCGGCCAGGGTGATGCCGAGCTTCTTGCCCTCGATCTCCTTCGGGCTCCTGACCGGACGGTCGGCGAGCGAGATCCAGGACTCGGGGCTCTTCAGCAGCCCGGCGCCGACGATCTTCAGCTTCGAGCCGCGGGCGACGGCGGTGGCGACGTTCTCCGGGATCGCCTCGACGCCGAGGTCGACGCGGTTCGTGGTGACCATGGGGACGACCGCGGAGTTCGGCCCGCCCGGCAGGACCTCGACGTCGAGTCCCTGCTTGGTGTAGAGCCCGTCCTCGGCCCCGACGAAGATGCCCGCGTACTCCGCGTTCGGAATCCAGGCGAGCTTCACCGTGAACCGGCCCTTGCCGTCGCCGTCGCCGCCGGCGGCGGACGAGCCGCATCCCGCCAGCCAGGGGACGGCCGAGCCGGCTGCCACCACGGCCGCGCTCTGGCCCGCGACCCGGAGGAACGAACGCCGGCCAAGGCCAGGCGGCGCGCAGAAGTGAGTCATTTCGTGCTCCCGAAAGAGTCGTCGTCGTGATCGCTGTGTTGAGGAAGGGCTAGCGCTCTACGCGAGGTCGTTTTCCGCGAGCAGCGTGTGGATGACGTGAGCGTTTCCGCTGTTGGCGAAGTGCTCCGTCTCACGGATCATTCCGTCGAGATGCACGACCATGAGCCGCTCGGCGGCGTCGGCATCCCGGTCTGAGATGCTCGCGACGATGCCGCGGTGCTCCTGGTCCCACCGAAGCAGTGCATCCTGCTTGATTCCGATCATGATGAGCAGTCGTTCGAGCAGGTCGAGGCGCTCGTCGAACAGGGTCGTGCTGATCGCCTGGATCTGCTTGTTGTGCGAGGCCTGGCCGATCGTCTTGTGAAAGGCGAGCCGTTCGCGCCACCGCGCCTCACCGCTTGTCTCGACCATCGCCCGCAGGCGGGTGAGCTCCTCCGGGCGGGCCCGGAGCGCGGCGGCCCGCGCGGCCTCCCGTTCGATGCCCCGCCGGCCGATCAGATGGTCGATCAGGTCGTGGACGTCGCGCAGCGCGAGCGCCTCGGCGAAGGACGACTCCCGCCGGCTGTCCAGCTGCTGGTTCGCCGCGACACGGTTTCCCTCCTCGGTGAGGATCCGCCCCTTCTTTCCCAGGGACAGGGTGAGGGCTCGCTCGTCGAGGTCGTTGAGCAGCCGGCTGACGGTCGACTCGCTGACGTCGAAGCCGCGTCCCCGCAGGTGCCGGGTGGCGGCCCGCGCCCCCACCGGGCCCTCCTGTGCGCTCATGAACGCCAGAAGCGCGGACTCCATCACCGGCGTGTGCCGCACGGTTGCCTCCTCGTCGTCAGGCCGTGCCGGAACCGTAGGTGCCTTGTCCAGGTATGTCAATAGTGACGAACGTAGTCGGGTTATGACACTGTATGGCCGCAATTGACGTACGGAGGAGAGACTGGATGAACGGCGACAAGCTGGCCCACCACCTGCACCTTCGCTCCCGGGACGTGGGACGGTACGCCCTCCTGCCCGGCAACCCCGACCAGGTGGCCTCGATCGCGGCGCTCCTCGACGCGCCGGAGTTCGTCGCCCGCAACCGCGAGTTCGAGACCTGGCGCGGCACGGCGGACGGCGAGACGGTCATCGTGACCTCCACCGGCGTCGGCGGACCGTCCACCGCCCTCGCCGTGGAGGAACTGGCCGCGCTCGGCGTCGACACGATGATCCGGGTCGGGGTGTCGGGCTCGATGCGTGCCGACATCGTCAACGGCGAGCTGGCCGTCCTCACCGCGGCGATCCGCGACGAGGGCACGACCAGGCAGTACCTGCCGATCGAGTTCCCGGCCGTCGCGGACATCGACGTCGTCCTCGCGCTGCGCCAGGCGGCGGACCGCGCGGGCGTGCCCTACAGGTGCGGGCCCGCGCACACCAAGGACTCCTACTACGGCGAGACGGAACCGGAGCGGATGCCGCTGGCGGCCACGCTGACCGAGCGATTCGAGGCCTGGCGCAGCGGCGGCGCCGTCTGCTCGGAGATGGAGACCGCCACCGTGTTCATCGTCGGCACCGTGCTCAACGTGCGCACGGGCGCCGTCGTGATGATGTGGAGCCAGGACGCCATCGACGCCGGCACGGCCCCGTCCAGCGACCCGCTGTTCACCACCGCCGTCGACGCGGTACGCACGCTCATTACGTCGAGCACCCCGTCCACCACACCCGCGCGAACGGCCGGCGGCGCGTGACAAACCCGGCCACCGATTCCCCCAACAGCCACGGCAACACCCAGCCGCCCGCAACGTCCCGCAACGCCCAGCCGCCCGCAGCGTTCCGCAATGCGCAGGTGCCGGCAGCGTTCCGCAATGCGCAGGTGCCGGCAGCGTTCCGCAATGCGCAGGTGCCGGCAGCGTTCCGCAATGCGCAGGTGCCGGCAGCGTTCCGCAATGCGCAGGTGCCGGCAGCGTTCCGCAATGCGCAGGTGCCGGCAACGTTCCGCTGCGCGCAGGTGCACGCGGTGCTCCGCTGCGCGCACGTGCACGCGGTGTTCCGCAGGATGCCGGGCAACCCCCGCGCACGGGACGCGACGTGACCACGAACCACCCAAACCTGGAGGCCGACGGGGACTTGCCCGACCGGTCCGGCGCGGACGGCCCGGCCACCCGCACGACACACGCGCGCGGCGCGCTGGGCCGGCCGCTGCTGGGGCTGGTCGCCGTCGTCCTGGTCGCCGCGAACCTCCGCGTCGCGGTGACGAGCCTCGGCGCCGTCCTCGACCAGGCCCGCACCGATCTGGCGATGTCCACGTTCGCCACGTCGACCGCGGCGACCCTGCCGGTCGTGTGCTTCGGCGGCGTCGCGCTCGCGACGCCCTGGCTCATCCGGCGCGTCGGCGCGAAGCCCGGGCTCGCCCTCGCTCTCGGACTCCTCCTGGCCGGGCAGCTGTTCCGCGTCGCCGGCGGCGAGACCGCCCTGCTCGCCGGCACCTTCGTCGCCTGCGCCGGCATCGCGGCGGGGAACGTGCTGATCCCGGTGATCGTCAAGATCGAGTTCCCGGCCCGCGTCGGCGAGGTCACCGGCGCCTACAGCGCCGCCATGTCGGCCGGGGCCGCGATCGGCGCCGCCGCGACCGTCCCGGCCGGCGACGCCGTCGGCGGCTGGCGGGGCGGCCTCGCGTCCTGGTCCGTCCTCGCCGCCGTCACCCTGGCGATCTGGCTGCCCCAGACGCGCCGGAGCGTCGCCCCGGCCGAACCCCGCGCGCCCGCGACCGCCATGATGCGCAGTCCGGTCGCCTGGGCGGTCACCCTGCTGTTCGCGACGCAGTCCGTGCTCGCCTTCGTGGTCATGGCCTGGCTGCCGACCATCTACCTCGACGCCGGCTTCCCCCCGGACCGGGCCGGCACGCTGCTGGCCGTCGCGCTCCTCGTCGGCGTGCCCGTGTACTTCGTCGTCCCTGTCCTGGCGGCGCGGCTGCGGCGGCAGGGGGCCCTCGGCGCGGGGATGACCGCCGTCCAGATCGTCGGCCTGACCGGTCTCCTGCTCCGCCCGGAGTCGGTCCCCTGGCTCTGGGCGATGCTCATCGGCATCGGCGGCGGCGTGTTCCCGCTGACCCTGGCGCTGTTCAGCATGCGAACCCGAACCGCGACGGAAACCGCCACCCTGTCGGCGATGGCGCAAAGCGCCGGCTACCTCCTCGCCGCACTCGGCCCGTTCACCATCGGCGTCCTGCGAGACGTCACCGGCTCCTGGACCACGCCGCTGTCGCTCCTCATCGCGATCTGCCTCGTCCAGGCGGCCCTGTCCTTCAGCGCCGGAAAGCGACGCCTCGTGGGCAACCCGGCAACGCCGGCGACCTCCCGCCACCCAGCAGACCAAAAGCCCTCAGACGGCCCCACCCCATGACGCGACGCGACACCGCCGGTCACCATCCCCGCCGTGGCGGTGCCGCTCGGCCACCCGGAATCCGCCCCGAATCCGACAACAACGGCCCCGAGCCAGCGATGCGCTCTCTAATGTTCAGCCTGGCGCCAAACGTGACCGCCGCGACCTCGGACGCCGGGCCGGCGCCTGCCGCCGCGGAGACCTTCACCTACACGACCGCGGGCTGCTGCTCACCGCGTCCGGATCGGCGGGCTCCAGCTCGTTCGCCTACAACCTCGACGGCCAACCCACCGCGCGGACCGACGCGGCCGGGACCACCACGTACGGCTACGACCCTCCACACCTGCTAATTCGTGGCGGGAACGACCGCCGTCCTCGTCCACAACTGCCAAGGCGAGACGCTCGATCGAGCAATCGCTCTGCATCAGACACGTACGATCCAGGAAACCACAGTCGGGTCGCGAAGGTGCGTCCAAGCGGTCAGCCGGACGCTCCCACGGAGATGTGGGTCGCGCGGACGCTGATCTGGTTCCTTGTGGAATGCGGCTACAGCCACCCTCACCTTGTGAGCTCTCTGGAGTCCGGGGGCCACAGCTGGCGCGCGTATTCCCCGCTGGCTGCGCAGAGCGAGTCGCCCAGTTGTTCACCGGACGGCACGGGAAAGAAACCGGCCGGGCTGAGGACGCGGACCTCTTCGTCTGGACGAGTTGTGGACACTCGGTCAGAACATGGCGGACGGACACTCAAAGGTTGAAGCACTGGAGGATTTTCCAGAGCTGAACGCTCCCGAAGCGGGCATCGCGATGCCGCTGACATCTACAGCCTCTACTCGGTCCTAGCGCTGAGGGTATGCAGTTTCCTGCGGAGTTTCAGGACGGCCCGAGGATGCGATCTAATGCGGCCACGTAATTCTCACGTGCGTGGGGCAGTTGCAGCAGAACATGCCAGGCTCGGTTGGGGTGAGGAATTGCGGGCACTTTGTCACCAGCGCGCGGCCGTGTAGGAAATGCCGCTAGAACTGGCCGGGCGCTGGCTCCGCAGCGTCGTCAATCGATGAACTCCGCTGTATCGAGTCGGCGGCGATCGATGTGGAGGCGGAGGACGTCGGCTCGTGCGTAGTGGCCGGTGGGGTCGAAGTTGTGACGTTCGGCGCGGACGGCGGCGGGGTCGATGTCGGCGGTGACGAGCCGTTCCTCACCCGAGACCGGAGGAGCGATCCATTGGCCGTCGGGCCCGGCGATGGCTGAGCCGCCGTCGTAGCGGGAGGCGCGTTCGGCGAGTTGGTCGTGGAAGGGGAAGTCGGTGGGGATGTCGGCGTAGGAGAACAGGGCACCGGCGGCCAGGGAGTAGACGCGGCCTTCGAGGGCGATGAACCGGGTGATGTCGCCGGTGAGGCGGGACGAGCCGGGCCAGACCGAGACATGCAGGTCCTCGCCTTGGGCGTACAGGGCGTGGCGGGCCAGCGGCATCCAGTTCTCCCAGCAGATCAGGCCGCCGACGGCGAGGCCGCCGACCTGATGGGTGCGCAGGCCGTGTCCGTCGCCGATGCCCCAGACCAGGCGTTCCTCGTGCGTGGGCATCAGTTTGCGATGCGCGCTGACGATCGCGTCCGCCGGGGAGATCGCGGCGAGCGTGCAGTAGACGGTGCCGCGGACGCGTTCGGTGATGCCCAGGTAGGTGAAGACCTTCAGGTCGCGGACGGCCTCAACGATCATGCGCAGTTCGGGGCCGTCGAGTTCGACGGCGGCGTCCAGGTAGGCGGCGTAGGCGCGTTTCTGGTCGGGGTCGTCGAACCGGGCCCCGTCCGTCTGCTCGACCCAGAACGGGTAGCCCGACAAGAACGTCTCGGGGAAGGCGACCAGGTCGACGTTGTCGGCGGCGGCCCGCTGAAGGAAGTCCATCACCTTGGCGGCCCCGGCCGCGGCGTCGAGCCAAGGGGACCGGGCCTGTGCTGCGGCGACACGCATGCCGGCGATTCTCTCAGAACGCGCACCAGCGCTGCGTCGTCAAGGCGACCTGCTTACCTGCGAAACATGCGCGCACCGCTTTCCAGAGCGGTCCTGCCGACGCCCGTATGCGGAATGTTTTGTGCGATGACCGCAGCGGCACCCGTGCGGTCGCGCGCCCCCCGGGCCGTTTAGGGCCGTCCGATGGCGCGATTCTGGATTGGCGGCTCTTTCAGCTCATTCGGCACGTTGACCTTGTCGAGTGAGCTGCCAGCCGACTCAGCGGCGGGCCGTCGCCGGGGCCGCATGAAACGTTGAACCGCATGACTTCGGTGGCGGTTCGTCGCGCCGTGCCCGGTGCTTGCGGCATTGCCCAATTCGGCCGTGACGAGGGACGGGGGTCGATATCCCGATGGACGTCGACCCGAACCGCATTAGCAGGGTGATCACCTTCGTGGGGCCAGGACGGGCCTGAGAGGTTTGAGCTGGTCAGGCTCCCTTTCTCTGTTGGTGTCGTGCGGGTTGGTGGGGCCTTGTGAGGTGCGCTGAGGCGCCGTTTGTGCCAGCCGCATGCCGGCACGACCCCACCCTTCCGGAAACTGTCGTTCAGGTCGGCGCGCCGCTGCCACGGTGTTGTGACGGGACGATCAGGCTTTCCAACCGCGTGCCGATCTGGACCGCTGAAGGGACCGCATGGGTCTCAGTGGGCCCGGATGCGGCGGTGGCGCAGACGTCGACGCTGAGTTCGGAAGCGAGTCCGCTGCGAGAGGTGAAGCAGGGGTGCTCCGACCGGCGGCCGACCCGCCCATCCTGCTTGAGGACGGAGTGGTTGGTTCGGCTGACGCCTTTCGGGTCAGGTGAATGCTGTTTGGCGGGGGCGGCGCGCGCGAGTTTGGCATGGATCCGACGCGGAGCATTGGGGAAGGTGCCGCGCCGGTCTGGCGGTTCGGCCGATGTTTCGCTTGCGCGGTCGGTCGATCAACGAGGCGTCGTCCAGGCCTGGGGGTGTCGTCCCAGGAAGGCGACGAACCTGTCGATCGGCTGGGTGTCGGCCGTGACCGTCACTGCGTCGGCCATCATGCCCGGTGCTCGAAGAGCCGGTTCCAGCCCGCGTGCGATGGTGAGAGCTGCTTCGGCAAGGTGGGGAGCCACTGTGATGGGTTGACCGGTCGCGGCCGCTAGGTCCCAGCCATGGCCGAGGGTCTCCACACTCATGTACTCGGTGATGCCGGTGCCGGTGGTCTGGCCGAACGGCAGCGCGTAAGTGTCGGACAGGTGGGCCGGTGTCCAGTTGCGGCGGATCGTCGCGCGCGCCGCGTGGAAGGCCTCGACATGTGATCGCCCTACCGGGTCGAGACCGTGGACCCTGCGCGGATCAGTCGGCCCGCCGGCAGGCAACTGGCCGAACCAAGTGAGGCCATCGATGAGATGAGCGAGAAGGTCGTCGACGGTGAACTCCGAACACGGCGTCGCCGCACTGCCTTGCTCGGCGTGGATTCCTTCGACGACTCCGTCAGCCCACGCCATGCAGTCGTCGAGCAGAGCGAGCGGTGGTGTGGACATCACCGCAGGCTAACGCGCTCACGACCGATCCCGCCAGCCACCGGCTTCCTCTGCCCCAGGGCCGAGCGGGTGACGGCGACGAGGGCTTCTCCCCGGTGGACGGCTGAGCGCAACGCCGTCTTCGCCGACGCGAACGCCTTCTTCCGGCGAGCCCGTTCTGCGAGTGGCGCGGTCATGTTCGACCGCGCCCGGTTCGCGCGCGGCAGGTCACGTTCGCCGGAGCGGCCCTGCGGCGGCCTGAGGGGTTGCCGGACGGCAAGACTGATCACCTGGCGCAGTAGCGAGATCGTTATCCAGTACGGCCTCGCGGCCTTGGCCAGGCTTAGGCCGCGCCCCATCCCAGTCCGAGGGTCTAGAGACAAGGCCACGCACGCCGTGACCGCGACGCGGCCGCGACGCGACCGCGGGCGATGACTTCGCCGCCCGTCGTCTCGATGCCAGTAGCCGTGCCGATAATCGATGCCAATAGGCGTGCCGATAAGCCGCCTATCGGGCCCGCAAGGCGGGCTTGGACCTCGGTCAGGCGGCCGGCGGCTGATGGAGGCCGAATCGTACGCCCTGGTCGTCCTGGCAGAACGCGAACCGTCCGAAGCCCGGTTCTTCTGGGCGCGGATCCTCGGCCTGTCCACCGAGTTCGCGGACGGCGGTCACGGCGCCGTCGATATCGGGGACTGAGAAGAAGACGTCGATGCGACATTCCGAATCTTGGTCGTGGAGACCGCCGCGGGTCGTAGGAGTCTCCACCCATGCCTGATCGCCCTCTCCCATCGGGTGGAAGGTCCAGGCGAGCAACCGGCCGTAGAAGGCTTTTGCGCGCTTGGCGTCGGGGACGCCGATTTCGAAGAAGGAAGGTTCGCCGTGCATGGGAACTCCTCATGATGTTTGCGCTGGTGAGGCTGACAGTACAGGCGAGCAGCCGTCCCGGTCTTGGACGATTGTGACCGCTCCGGAACACGGAAAGCGAAGACCCAGCATCATGTTTGGCAGATCTGGGACATGCTTGACGGTTCCAGGAGATCGTTGATCTGAGCGCTCTGGTCACTCACCGCCGACCGCCGACCATGGTGACTGCGTTGGTCAAGCAGCCCGGCCGCGCCGCGCGCGGGCGGACCAGCAGGTCTTCCTCGAATTGATCGAGGCGTGGCGGCATTTGGATGCAAAGCGAGCACGGAGCCGTCGCCCAGAAAGGCGCTATGGCGCGGCTGCCCGCAATAAGCGGCCAGGTGGTAGGTGCCGCGATAGCGGCGTCCATGATGCAGGGCCGCGAACCGGTTGGTGATCGGCCTGAGCGTCGGCAGGGACATCGTCCACTGCCGGCATGGCGAACCTGCCGCAGCCGCCGTCCACCAGCGGCAACTCGGTTCTCCAGCAGTACTGGCACCATCCGACCGGAACCCCGTCCGTGTAGACCAGCACACCGTGCGAGCGCCCTTCGCACACCAGCGCCCGCCTGTCCTGCGGCCCCGGACGTGGTGATGGAGCCCGCCCGTCCGGGGCTTCGTGTGTGACAGGCAGTGGCGCTCGCCCACCTGCAGCGCGAGGTGCGACGGTGCGGCCGTGTGCGTCGGCGCCGTCGGCGGACGGGACGAACTGGTAGAGACCCCGCACCTGCGCGGCGGTCTCCCCGGCGGTAGCGTCCCGGCGGTCTTCTGGCACGGAGGCGGGCTCACCCGAGCTGCGGTTCGCCTCCTATGGGCTGGTGGACGCTGGTCCGCACTCGAATCGGGCTCACGCCTCCCTGAACCTGGAGCGTCCTGGTTCCGCAGGCGCTCACGGGCGTCGCCATCGTCGGCGTCGTGCACGTCGCGGTGTGGCACCGGATCCCGCGTGGGTGGCGCTGCTCGCCGGGGCGGCGCTGGCGCTGACCCGGTCGCGGCGCTGATGTTCCGGTTCAACGACCCCGACGCGCTGCTGGTGCTGCTGCTCATCCTCGGCGCGTACGGGGCGATCCGCGCGCAGCAGAACACGAGCATCCGCTGGCGGCTGCTCACCGCCGCCTGCGCTGGCACCGGGTTCCTGGCCGAGATGCTTCAGGCGTTCCTGGTCGTCCCGGTGTTCGCGCCGGTCTACCTGGTGACCGCGCCGCCGCCGGTACGGCGCCGGCTGCGGCAGCTCGCCGCCGCCGGTGGGGCGCTGGTGGCGGCGGCCAGGTGGTGGGCCACGGCCGTCGCACTGGTGCCCGCCTCGTCCCGGCCCTACATCGGCGGGTCCCAGCACGACTCGGTCCTGGAGCTGGCGCTCGGCTGCAACGGCATCGGGCGGCTCTGTCCGAACGCCTCAGCGGCCGCTGCCAGCTCATTGATTCGAGTCCCCGCACCGACGTGCAAGGGTAAGAGGTCTTGCCCAGGGCCGCCAGGAATATCAGGCAGAGACGGCCGGTGGCGGGTCGCGGCGTTCGTCGTCGACCACCGCTTTCTGTAGCTGATTGAGGGCCGCTTCGGGATCGCGGAACAGGCTGGGGTTTCTCTCCCAGTAGGCGAGTTCGAGCTGCGTCAGGTTCCGGACCACAAGGACCTCATCGACCTTCACGATGAGGATCGAGCCGACCTGCACCACGGCGCGCGGGGTCTGGCCGAGCGCGACCACGAGCCGGGCCACGGCCTCTCCCTGGCTGGCGTCGATCTCGGCTTGTGGACGATGCAGCGCCTGCATCTCCGTCGCGCGCACCAGCCTGGCCACGACGTCGTCCATCGGAGCCGCTCCGCTCGCGGCCTTGCGGAAGCGCAGCAGGAACTCACGAAACCAGCTCGCCCGCACCGGGGCGAACGCATGGCCGACCTGAAGGCCAAGATCCCCGATGATCCCGACCAGGGCCGTCTCTGCCGCGACGTGCTGCTCGGGCGAACTGAGGTAGATCCGGGACGACCACCAGTGCACACCACGGCCTCGCAGGCTGACGCGCCGGCGCGCGACGGCCATGTCGTCGAACAGTTCGGCCGCTTCCCGAACGGTGCCGACAATCCAGAAGACCGTGGTGAGCTCGGTCACCGCGAATATCTTTTGTATCCGCCGGTCGCGGCAGACCAGAGTTATCGCGCCGCCGTCGCGTTCTGCCCTGTTCAACGCATGGATCAGGGCACCCAGGGCCGCGGAGTCGAGGAACACAACGCGCGTCAGGTCCACCACCACCCGACACGTCCCCCGATCCATGACCTCGTCCAAGTGATTCTGGAGCCTCGGCGCGGTGTAGGCGTCGATTTCACCGGCAGGTTCCACGACGGCAACGTCAGGGCGAGACGGGTAGACGTGATCCGTGATCGCGAAGTCGTGCACCGGGGGAGCCTCCTTGATGGCGTTCCTGACCGCGGCAAAGCCGCGCTTCAAGACGAAGCGTTGCAGATCCTCACTGATCGTGTTCGGTGATTAGGAACGCTTGTGAGCCCATGGGGCGCATTGGCCGGTGGAGGTCATCAGCTCAACCTAGGCCGCCGCGCCCTCAATCACACGTGTGGCCATTACCGTAACAATCGTCCGGCGCCGACCGGGCGGGAGATCGACGGTTGCCTCCACGCCTGATGTGACCAGGAACTTTTACTCCAGACGCCTGTCCGCCGCCGATCGGCTGAGAGTTGCTCCCCGGCTACTGGTTCGGCAACGGGCAAGGAGTCGAAGCGGCCCGCGGGTGAAGCCGTTGGCGCGATGGCCGTGACCAGCTGCCGCTGCATGGCGTCCAGTTCGGCGATTTCGGCGTCCAGCTACTCGATACGACGGGCCAGCCGCGCCAGCACCCATCGGGCACCCTGGCTGGGCTGGGTGATGTCGCCGGGGCGAAAGCCCGCGGCACGCTTGATCGCCATCGGTGTCTTTAGCCCGCCGAGCTGCTCACGCACGTCGTCGGGAGAGGTATCGATGAGGATTGGAACTGATTGGGAGCCTGCGTGCGTGACTTGACCGCACTGCGCCGGGCCAGGCGCAGCAGGTGCTGAAGAGGCGGGCGAACCTGCCGAGCTCATGGACGCGGTCGCCGCTGGCCGGGCCGGGGCGTACCGAGCCAGCGTCCGGCGCAGGCGGTCCATCCGGTGGTCCATCCTTGAATGGATCTGTTTCGTCCGCGCACAGCGGCTGGACGGAGGCGGGTGCTCCGATTCCACCACCAATTTGGTTATCCCGAGGGCCGCGTCAATTGATGACCGCGCCGATGAAGAACAGGTCTTCCAGCCAGGACGGCACTTCGCTGCGAGGCGCGCCTGACCGTAATCACCCTGTAAGGACGGCTGGGCTCCTTAAAGATCGGACAAGGTGGCAGGCTCAAGACGCCGCGGCGGGCTAATAGCCATTCCCAGATCTTTGGAAGGTCGATCGTGCGTAGTTACGTCACCGAGTTCATAGGCACATTCTTCCTGGTCTTCACCGTGGGCTGCACCGTCCTGGCGAAGGCGCCGCTCGCCCCGCTGGCCATCGGGGCGGTGCTGATGGTCATGGTGTACGCGGGTGGACACGTCTCCGGTGCCCACTACAACCCGGCGGTGACGCTGGCGGTGCTGTTGCGGGGGCGGATCGGCTGGACCGAGGCTGCCGCCTACTGGACGGCCCAGGTCATCGCGGGCGTCGTCGCCGCCCTGGCCGCCCGGTACATCATGGATCCGGACAAGACCGCGGAACTGTCGCCGTCCGGCCATGCACTGGGGGCGACGCTCCTGGGCGAGGCCGTGTTCACCCTCGCCCTGGCCTACGTCGTCCTCAACGTGGCGACCAGCAGGGATCACCCCGACAACAACTTCTACGGGCTGGCCATCGGCTTCACCGTGACCGCGGGCGCGCTGGCGGTCGGCGGCGTCTCCGGAGGAGCGTTCAACCCCGCGGTCGCCACCGGCGCGGCGACGATGGGCCTGTTCGCCTGGTCCAAGCTCTGGATCTGGCTGCTGGCCGACCTGGCTGGGGGAGCCGTGGCCGCCGCGGCGTTCCTGGCCCTCAACCCCGAGGACCGCGCCCCATCGGAGACCTCGGCGGCTTGACCGTCACGCCACCTCGCGAAGGGAACCGACTCATGAGCAGGATCGCACGGGACCTCGTCGAGCGTGCCGGTGTCGACGTGGACGCCCTGCTCCAGAAACTGACGGCGGCCGCACGAACGAAACTGGCCGCCCACTACCGCTACACGGTCCTGCACGCCGGCTTGGCCAGCTTGATGGGCGAACGCCTGCAAGAGGTGCTCATGGACGTTCGTGCCGAGCACCTCAACCATTTCGACGCTCTGGTGACCCGGATCTACGAACTGGACGGCCGCCTACCGGACGATCTCAACCACTTCGCGGCCAACGCGCCCTCGGGCGAGAATCTGCCAGACGGGATCGGTGACAACCCGAACGCGCTGGTGACCGCACTCATCGACTCCAACAGGAAAGCGACACGGCTCTTCACGCGCCTATGCGAAGTCACGGAAGGCAAGGACCATCGCACCCACGACCTCGCCCAGGCGATCCTCTTCGAGGAGGGCGAGCATGAGGCCTGGTTCCACGAATTCCTCGGTACGGGCCCACCGCCCCGCTTCCAACGCGGATTCCGCGGCCGATCCCCATACCTGACCCGATTGCCCCCCAACGATCCCGGCCCCGCCTGAACTTCGGCAGGCACCCGTTTCAGATGCCACGGATTCGGGTGTCTGGGCCACGTTCCCTGATGAACACCTGGCCGGTCGGTCTTGGACCAGCAAGAAGCCTCCGTGCGCCACCATCGCGAGGTGGGAGGTCTGACGATCCCATCAGGTGCCGCTTGCGCGGTCGCGGCGGTGCGCGGCCTGGCGCCGGTGGAGGAGCGGCGGATGAGCGCGAACCCGCACGTCAACGGCGGATTGCTGCTGCGCCCGCTGGAACTGCCCGATCTGCGAAAGTACGCGGTGCCGGCGGACAAGCCCGGCACGGTCACTACGGAGGCGATCCGTGTGCTCGGCGACTACCTGCGCGACGTCGTGGCCGCCAACCCGCGGACGTTCCGGATCACGGGGCCGGACGAGCCGGCGTCCAACCGGCTGGGCGCCGGTGTTCGAGGTGACCGATGGCGCCGTCGCGGACGGTGTCAAGTCCTCGCGAGCACGACCCTGCGTCGCAGCACCGCCCGCTCCGCGGCCGTCCACGCCCCGGAGGTCAGCAAGTACAGCCCCGCGGCGAGCGGGACGAACGCCGCGACGACGATTGTCCCGAACGGGAGCAATCGCGCCACCAGGGCCATCGGCCCCTCGGCGGTGACGCGCCGGGACGTCCAGACCGCCACCGCGCCCAGCAGCGCGAACAGGGCGAGGAACACCAGTGACGGCGGCGAGAGCAGGCCGCCGCCCACGACGCCGATCCAGTTCTGCCCGAGTGGCGCCGCGAGCAGCGTGTGCGCCAGCAGCAGGTTCTGGTGCCCGGCGACCGTCGCCGAGACGAACAGCCGGTACATCACCATGAAGAACGGCGCCTGCGCGAACATCGGCAGGCACCCGGTCAGCGGCGTCGCGCCCTCCTTCTCGTACAGCGTGGCCATTTCACGCCGGAGCCGCTGCGGATTCTTCGCGTGCTTCTTCTGCAGTGCCTGGATCTTGGGCAGGAGCCGTGTGCGTGTCCGCTCGCCCTTGGCGGCGGCGATCGCCAGTGGGACGAGCAGCAGCCGCACCGCCGCGGTGAACAGGACGATCGCCAGCGCGGTGGCGAGGTCGCCGGCGGCCGGGCGCAGGACGTCGGCCAGTCCGCCGACGAGGGCGGCGGCGATCGAGACGGGGACGTCGAACATGAGGAGACCTTCCGGAAACGAGGGGATCGGTGGCGTTCGGCCGCGCTCAGGCGGCCGCGATCCCCGTTCCGGGCGCTCGCGGGCGGGGGCGTCCCGCCGCGTCGGGGTCGCGCTGCGGCAGGAAGCCGGTGCGCAGCGTCCGTTCGCGGAGCGTCGTGCGGACGTGCGCCAGCACGACCCGGCGTCCCCGGCGGACGGCACCGGCCCGTCCGGCCGCGAAGGCCAGCAGGCCCGCCACGGTCAGCGCGCCCATCAGCGTCAGCACCGGCTGCCCTGGCCCCGCCCATCCGGTTACGGCGAAGCCCCGCAGGACCACCGTGAGTACCAGAGACCAGACCATGAGCGCGCCTCCTCGGCATCAACTCTGCCACATCAACCGAGAAGCAGGAGGGAGGAGAGAGCGCCAGTGCACCACGTGCCTGCTGCGCGAAGACGGCCCAAGACCAGCCCGAACGCCACCCACGTCGAGGTGGTCGGGAAGATCATCTACCTGCGGCAGAACTACCACTTCGGGCCCGAGAAGATCGCGATGTACCTCAAGCGCACCAACGCGAGCGCCTGGCCGAGGCCGGGCGGAGTTTCCCGTGTTCTGCGCGCCTCCGGCAGGATTCGAACCTGCGGCACCCGCTTTAGGAGAGCGGTGCTCTATCCCCTGAGCTACGGAGGCGTGTCGTCGCTGCGGCAAGAGCGTAGCGGACGGCAACTACAGGGTAGGGGACGGGGATCGTTGAGCGCTCCTTCTTATGGGGCCGCCGGTGCCTCTAGGCCGGGTGGGGGCGGTGTGGGTACGCTTCGGTGCCGTGACGGGTCGGCATCGTGGGCAGCCGGAGGACCGGTCTGCCGAGGACGAGGTGGGCGAGCGTTCGTCCCGAGGCGTGCGGATCGGCGTTGTCGCCGGTGCCTTCGTGGTGCCCGTCGTGTTGGCGTCGCTGCTCGCGTTCGGGTTGCGTGGGGAGCCGGTGCGGGAGAGGCCGGAGTCGGCGGGGTCGTCGGCGCGGAACGCGACTCCGACCGTGACGCCGGAGGGGGAGCCGACGTACGGGGAGTACGTGCCGCCCGAGCCGGAGTCGCAGGCCGCGACGAAGGCGCCCGAGCGGGCGCCCGTTCGTAAGGTGGTGCCGCGGAAGAGGGTGACGCCGAGGCCGTCGCCGTCCACCAGGACGCGGAGGCCGTGCCCGCCGGGCTGGGAGGACGTCTGGTGGATGCGTCGGTGGTGCGAGCGCCAGTATGGTCACCGTGGCCGCTGAACCGATTACGGACAGGTCATCGTAGAACCTGTAGTAGCGTTCTGCCGCTGTTCCGCATTTGGGCATCAGGAGGAAAACCACCGTGCCGAACCCCCGGTCGGCGGCGCTGACCGCGGTCTTCCTGGTGATGACGATGATCTCACCGCATGGCGCCGCCACGGCGGCCGAGGGTCGGGCCGACCCTCTGGAGTCGCTGCGCCGTGAAGCGTCGAAGGCCCGCGGCGAGCTGGAGAAGGCCACGAAGCGGATGGAGGATCGGAAGAAGGATCTGGCCGCTTCGCAGGTCAAGCTGCGGGACACGCTGAAGGATCTCGCGGCGGCCGAGGCCGAGCTGAACCAGATCCGGGAGCCGCTGGCCCGGCTGGCGAACACGTCGTACCAGCAGCGCGGCGCCGCCGGGTCGATGTCGATCTTCGGTGGCGGTGACCCGGGACAGGCGCTGCGTTCGACGGCGGACGTGACGCTGCTCGCACAGACGCAGCAGGCGCTGGTGGACCGTGCCGACGACCTGCAGGAACGGCGGAAGCGGCTCGCCACGACCGCGCAGGACCTGCAGTCGCGCAACGCGGTCGAGCAGACCCGCCTGCAGCAGGAGGTGGACGGGCTGAAGAGCAAGTCGGCGCGGCTGACCGAGCAGCTCAACGAGATGCTCGACAAGCTCGCGGTGGGCAGTCTGAAGCGGCTGCAGCTCGGATGTGACAAGGGCCTTTCGAGTGACGCGAAGCAGTTCCCGAACGGGCTGATCCCGTCCAAGTACCTTTGTGTGCTGCCGCAGAGGGGACACAAGTTGCGGGCGGACGCGGCCCAGGCGTTCTACAAGCTGAACGCCGCGTACAAGCGCCGGTTCGGCCGGGACATGTGCGTCACGGACGCGTACCGGAACCTGTCGGAGCAACACCGGATCTACGCGCAGCGACCCGGCTTCGCCGCGGTCCCCGGGACGAGCAACCACGGCAAGGGACAGGCCGTCGACTTGTGCGGCGGCGTGCAGAACTCCGGATCCGTCCAGTTCAACTGGATGGAGGCCAAGGCCGGGAACTATGGGTGGATCCACCCGTCATGGGCCTACAGCAACCCGTTCGAGCCGTGGCATTGGGAGTACGGCACCGAGAACGACGAATGACTTTGGCGTTCGCCGCTCTGGTGCGCATCTTGTGGTGCCGACACTGGTCGGGTGCCAGGTGAGGCCCCGGCTTTCGTCAGCTGCGTTCCGAATCGGGCCCTTGGTCTTGCCCTGTGGTCCCCGGCGGCAGCGGCTCGCGGTCTCGGCTTTGTGGTCGGCGCGGCTCGTGCTGGCGCGGCTCGTGCTGGCCCGGCCCGCCCCGGTTGGGTCAGCCCGGGTTGGCTCGGCTCGGCTCGGCTCGGGTTGGCTCGGCTCGGTTGGCTCGGCTCGGCTCGGCTCGGCCCGGGTTGGCTCGGCTCGGGTTGGCTCGGCCCGGGTTGGCTCGGCTCGGGTTGGGGTTGGCTCGGGTTGGCTCGGCTCGGGTTGGGGTTGGCTCGGGTTGGGTTTGGCCGGGGCTGGTGGCCTCGGCTGGCTCGGGTTTGGCGGTGTGGGGTTTCTGGCCGCGCGCGCCCCTCGTTGCCTGTGTCGTTGGCCGCTGTTCGTGAGAGCGGGCACTTGGGCACTTAGCTGATTGCGTGCTGGGTGCCGGCTGGCGGGCGGTGCCGGGGGCGCGCGCGGCGGGTGCGGCTTGGGTGTGGGCTAGACCGGGGCTTCGGCGGTGGGGGCGACTTCGGCGGTGCAGTGGCGGCAGCGGCTGGCCTTGATGGGGATCTCGCCGAGGCACTGCGGGCATTCGCGCTCGGTGGCCTCCCTGCCCCGGTCCATCCGCTCGATCAGCTTGGTCGTCGGGAGCACGACCAGGAAGTACACGATCACGGCCGTGATGGTGAAGGCGATCGCGGAGGTCACGAAGATGCCGTACGGGAACGCGGTGCCGTCGATCGTGACGGACAGCCCGGTGTAGTCGGGCTTGCCGCCGAGCAGGGCGATCAGCGGTGTGATGAAGGAGTTCGCGAAGTCCTTCACGAGGCCGGCGAAGGCGGCCCCGACGACGAACGCGACCGCGAGTTCGACGAGGTTCCCGCGGAACAGGAACGTTTTGAATCCACTCATACCGAGCTCCCAGGGATGTCGGGGGTGCGCAGGACGGGGCTGCGCAGGAACGGCTACGGATCGTAATGAAACCTCCTGGGGTTCGCCAAGTCAGGATGAAAACGATCTCTGACGTGCGGACTTACGGACGCGGGTGCCGAACGTGTCAATGGCCGGTGATCGTCAGGGTCAGGGGCGCGCCGGCGCCTGCCAGGGCCGCGGCCTGCGCCCGGTCGGTGGCGAGGACGACCAGGGCTCCCTCCTGGGCGCCGTCCTCGTCAGGGGACGGCATGGCCACCACGGGCACGGCCGGGACCACCAGGCGTGCGGAGCCCTGCTGCTGCGGTGTCGTTTCGAGTGGGGCGGACGAAGGCGGGGCCGGGGTGGTCAGGACGTCGATGTGATCGCCGGGGTGGAGCAGGCGGACGGCGTCGGCGTCGGCCATGCGGACGGGGACGGCGACCGTGCCGGGGCCGTAGCCGCGGAGGAGGGCGGGGCCCACGACGCGGGCGTCGGTGAGAGGCTCGCCCCGGCGCACGGGGCCGGCGAGGACGCGGCCGGCGGCGCGCGAGCGGAGAGTGCCGGCGGGGACGGAGGCCGGAGGGAGGTTCACGCCGCGCAGGTCGGACGGGCTGAGCGACGTCCCCGCCGGGAGGTCGCGGGCGGCGGCCAGGACCCGGACGGACGGCGGCGGCGCCGGGCGCAGAGCCATGAGGGCGAGCCCGGCGGCGGCCGCGGCGAACAGGGCCGCCAGCGGTCGCCTCAGGCGGGTTAAGCGGGCGTTCACGGGAGCTCCAGGGGGAGCTCGATGCCGTTGAGAACATCCGGGCACGGGCATGAGCGGTCGGCCGGCAGCGCCTTCACGATGTCGGCGACGACGGTGCGGAGGCGGCCGATGTTCTCGCCGAAGACGCGGAGCACCTCGTCCATGGTGACGCCCTCGCCCTCCTCGATGCCCGCGTCGAGGTCGGTGACGAGGCACAGCGGGGTGTAGCAGAGCGCCAGCTCGCGGGCGAGGACGGCCTCGGGGTGGCCGGTCATCCCGATGAGCGTCCAGCCCTGGGAGGCGAACCACTGGGACTCGGCCCGGGTCGAGAAGCGCGGCCCCTCGATGACGACGAGGGTGCCGCGGTCGACGGGATCCCAGCCGGAGGCGCGGGCGGACGTCACGGCGGTACGGCGGCCCACCGGGCAGTACGGGTCGGAGAACGAGACGTGGACGGCCGCGCCGTCGTCGTAGTAGGTCTGCACTCGTCCGGACGTGCGGTCGGCGAGCTGGTCGGGCACGGCGAGCGTGCCGGGGCCGTAGTCGGGGGTGAGGGAGCCGACCGCGCTCGGGGCCAGCACCTGCCGGACGCCGAGGGAGCGCAGCGCCCACAGGTTGGCCTGGTAGGGGATCTTGTGCGGCGGGAATCGGTGGTCGCGGCCGTGCCGCGGGACGAACGCGACGCGCCGGCCCGCGAGCTCGCCGACGGTGATGGCGTCGCTCGGCGGTCCGTAGGGGGTTTCGACGCGCACCTCCTCGACGTCGTCGAGGAACGAGTAGAACCCGGAGCCGCCGATGACCCCGATCTCGGCGGTGTGCTGTGAACCGGAAGGCTGAGTGGTGGACATGGCGCCGACACTAGCCACCCCGCGACGCCCCCCGGGAGACCGTCCGCCAATTGTGGATAACCCCGGGGAACCGGAGAAGGGGCCCGGCCTGAGCCGGGCCCCTTCCCTTCCCCGTCCCGGCCGTGGCCGGGGGTTTGTGCAGGTCAGCCGAGTCGCGCGGGGTCAGCCGACCGGGTCGAGGACCTTGTCGGGCCGGTCGACGGGCGGCTCCTCCTTGGCGAGGCGGCCCGGTGCCCAGATCCGACGTCCGATGTCGTACGACAGCGCCGGAAGCAGCAGGGACCGGACGATCAGCGTGTCGAGCAGCACGCCGAACGCGACCGCGAAGCCCATCTCGACCATGAACACCAGCGGCAGCGTGACCATGGAGGCGAACGTCGCCGCCAGGACCAGGCCGGCCGAGGTGATCACGCCGCCGGTGACGGTGAGGCCGCGCTGGATGCCGCGGCGGGTGCCGAGGGCCTGCGACTCCTCGCGGACGCGGTGCATCAGGAAGATGTTGTAGTCGACCCCCAGCGCGACCAGGAAGATGAACGCCAGCAGCGGGAATCCGGCGTCGGTGCCCTCGAAGCCGAAGACGTGCTCGAAGATCACCGCGCAGGCGCCGAGCGACGCGAGGAACGACAGCACGACGGTGCCCATCATCAGCAGCGGCGCGACGACGGCGCGCAGCAGCGCGATGAGGATCAGGAACACCACGCCCAGCACGATCGGGATGATCACCTTGTTGTCGCGGGTGGAGGCCCGCTTGATGTCGAGGGACGTCGCGGTGGTGCCGCCGACCTTGGCGTCCGCGGACGGGACGCCGTGCACGGCCGTCCGCAGCCGGTCGATGGTGTTGCGCGCCGCCTCGCTGTCGGCCGAGTCCTTCAGCGTCGCCTCGTACTTGACCAGGCCGTTCGCCGTGGCCGCCGGGCCGAGTTCGGCGATGCCGGGCGTGCCGCGGACGGTCTCGGCGATCCGGTCGGACGCCGCCGCGCTGCCGATGACGACCGCCGGGGAGCCCGATCCGGCGGCGAAGTGCCGGGCGACGACCTCGGAGCCCTTGATGGAGTCGGGACGTCCGGTGAACTGTCCCGCGTCGGAGAGTCCGTCGGCCTTGAGCGAGCCCAGGCCGAGGGTGAGGGCGATCAGTCCGAGCATGGTGACGGCCCAGAGCGCGCGCGGACGCCTTCCGACCAGACCGGCGACGCGGCTCCAGATGCCGTGTTCGGCCTCGTACGCCTCCGGCTGCAGGTACTTGGCGTCGTACCGGGGGATCAGCGGCCAGAACAGCCACCGGCCGCAGATGACGAGGAGCGCGGGCAGGAGGGTGGTCATCGCGCCGAGCGCGGTGAGGACGCCCGCGGCGGCCACGGGACCCATGCCCGCGGTGGAGTTCATCTCGGCGAGCAGCAGGCACAGCAGGCCGACGGCGACGGTGGCGGCGGACGCGATGAGCGCCGGGGCCGCGCGGTGCAGCGCGTACGACATGGCTTCGTGCCGGTCCTCGTGCCTATGCAGTTCCTCGCGATATCGGGCGACGAGCAGCAGTGCGTAGTCGGTGGCTACACCGAATACGAGCACGGTCAGGATTCCGGAGCTCTGGCCGTTGACGGTGAGGTCTCCGTACTTGGCGAGCAGATACACCAGCGACTGGGCCAGTCCTAGAGCGAAGACGGCGCTCAGCACAGGGACGAACCACAGGATCGGGCTGCGGTAGATGATGAGCAGCAGGACGATGACGACGCTGCCCGCGGCCATGAGCAGGAAGCCGTCGATGGTCTCGAAGACCTCGAACTGGTCGGCGCCCATGCCGGCGGGTCCGGTGACGTGCGCGGTCAGTCCGGGAGGTCCGCGCTTGGCGAGCTCACGTGCCTCGTCTATCGCACCGGTGAGGTCCTCGTCTGTGAGGGGCACGAACGTCTGCAGGGCCTTGCCGTCCTTGGACGGGAACGGACCTTGCGCCTTCTGCGCCCCGGGCAGTTTTTGCAAGGCGGAGACGTCCGAGGCGGCCTTCGCGCGGTCCTGCGCGGTGATTCCGCCGGATCGTTCGTAGACGATGACCGCGGGCATCGTCTCGTCCTTGCGGAACTGTTCCTCAAGTTCGACGACCTGTGTGGACTCGGCTCCGCCGGGGAGCCACGACGCGGCGTCGTTCTCCTCGACGTCGCCGAGCTTGCCGGCCAGCGGGCCGAGGGCGACCAGCAGGACGACCCACAGGGCCAGGACGGCCCACTTGGTGCGCCGGCCGGCGATCAGTCCGGCCACGCGGTGGACCCGTGACCTCGGGGGAGCGGGGCTGTGTTCGCTCATGGTCCTCTCCTGTTGCACTCCGCGGTCAAGATATGTCGCGTTCGCCATAGAATGTCTCGATGGTGGAGACATGTCAAGTAGTATCGCGAGATCTCGATTCCGCTTGCTTCGAGCTTCTCGAGTAGAGAGTCTCTCTAAAAGAGAGCTTTGTCAACTCGGGGGAGAGGATGCATGCATTCCGGTCGCCTCCCACGTCCTCAATCGTCGCGAGAAGGCGGCGCGCCGCGCGTCCGGCGCTGGATGGGACCCCGGCTACCCCGGCCGGGGCACGCGCGAGCCCGTGGATACCCCTCGAGGTGTAGAAGCCGGCAGTTGGCACAGGTCTTGAAAAGGAGGCCCGTCTCCGCCTCGGCGGCACCGGCGCTAGGCCCCTCTCCGCCTTGGCGGCCCCAGCGCTAGGCGCGTCTCCGCCTTGGCGGCGCCGACGCTAGGCGCGCCTGCTGATGGTGGGTGAGTGCCAAGGGCGAACAGTGGCCGGGCATGACGAAACCGAGGGTCCGCCGACCGGACGTGGGTCTGGCCGATGGATCCTCGGTTCAGCGCGTCCGGAGACGCGAAGGAAGTCCGGGCCCGGGAAGGTCAGGCGACCTTTTCAGAGGACGAGGACGACGACTTGCCGGAACCGGAAGACGACGACGAGTCGCCCCCAGACGACGAAGAGGACGAGGCAGACGACGACGAAGCGGACGTGTCCGTCTTGGACGAGTCACCGCTGGACGAAGAGTCGCCAGAGGAGCCGTTGGATGAAGCGCCCGCGGTCGAAGGCTTCCCAGCGCCGCGACTGTCGGTGCGGTAGAAGCCGGACCCCTTGAAGATGATCCCCGCGGCCGAGAAGACCTTGCGGAGCTTGCCGTCGCACGCCGGGCACTCGGTCAGCGCGTCGTCGCTGAACTTCTGCACGATCTCAAGAGGCTCGCCGCACTCGGTGCAAACGTACTGATACGTCGGCACGGTTCCTCCTCGCTGACTCAACCCGGCTGACCCGGACTGGCACTCAGTTTGAACGACTGCTAATGGTACCGATGGTTGGAACAGGATTCGCCCCCGGCCTTGTTCCCTGACCCGTCACGGCTCTCCATGGCCTGTCACGGCTCTCCTGGCGCGTCACGGCTCTCCTGGCGCGTCACGGCTCTCCTGGCCCGTCGCGGTTCTTCTGGCCCGTCACGGCGTCATGCGCCTGTCTCGCCGAACCAGCCTGCCAGCCGACCCTTCCGGCTGACCGCGCGCAGACGGCGCTCGGTGGCGTCGCGTACGGCGTCGGTGGTCACGACCAAGAGCGTGTCACCCGCTTGCAAGGGCGTGGTGGGTTCCGGGACGAAGCTCGACCCGTTCCGCACGACGAGGGTGACTGACGCGCCCGGCGGCAACCGGAGCTCGAATATCTCCACGCCGTTCAGCATGGAGTCGTTGGGTATCCGCACCTCCAGCAGGTCGGCGTGCAGTTCCTCCAGGGGTGCGGCTTCCACGTCCAGTTCCCGGGCCTGCTCGTCGCTCTCCAGGCGGCACAGGCGCGCGGCTAGTGGCAGCGTGGGGCCCTGCAGAAGGGTGAACACCACGACGATGTTGAACACGATCGCGAACAGCCGGTCGGCGCTCTCGACGTCCTCCACCATCGGGATCGTGGCGAGGACGATCGGCACGGCCCCGCGTAGGCCCGCCCAGGACGCGAACATCTTCTCGCCCCACGACAGCTTGAATCCGATCGTCGACAGCACGACCGACACGGGACGTGCGATCAGCAGCAGAACGAACCCCACCACCAGCGCGGGCACGATCTGACCGGGCAGCTCATTGGGGGAGGCAAGCAGGCCCAGCATCACGAACAGTCCGATCTGGGCGAGCCAGCCGACCCCTTCGGCGAAGCCACGCGTGGCCGGACGGTGCGGTAGCCGGGCGTTGCCCAGGACGAGGGCGCTGACGTACACGGCGAGGAACCCGCTGGAGTGCAGTAGCGACGCCGCCCCGTAGGCGCCGATCGACAGCGACAGCACCGCGATCGGATAGAGGCCGGACGCGGGCAGCGCGATGCGGCGCAGCCCCTGCGCGCCCAGCCAGCCGATGGCGAAACCGACGACGCCGCCCGCGATCAGCTCGTACAGCATCACGCCGAGGAGCTCGGTGAGGTTGGGCACGCCGGTGTGCGCGCTGAGCGTCACCACGATGATCACGACGGGTGCGTCGTTGAAGCCGGACTCGGCCTCCAGCAGCCCGCTCAGCCGGGACGGCAGCGGCAGCCGCCGCAGCACCGAGAACACGGCGGCGGCGTCGGTCGGGGCGAGCACGGCGGCGAGGAGGAACGCGGCCCGCCAGTCCAGGCCGATCAGCCACATGGACGCGAGCGCGACCACGACGATGCTGATCAGCGTGCCGATGGTGGAGACGACGAGCGCGGCGGGCACCGAGGGCCGGACGTGCCGCCAGTTGGTGGTGACGCCGCCCTCGGCGAGGATCAGGACGAGGGCCGCGAGGCCGAGCGTCTCGGCGAGCTCCACGTCGTCGAACTGGATGTGCGCGGGGCCGGACTCGCCGATGAGAAGGCCGAGGCCCATGTACGCCAGGAGGGTCGGCAGGCCCGCCTTGTGCGACAGCCGGACCGCGACGATGGCGCAGAGTACGAGCGTGGCCCCGAGGAGTAGCCAGATGTCGAGGTGCACATCCACCTTTCGGGGTCGTCAAACTTGATCGTTTAGGAATCCTACAGATTCACCGGCCGATCGCACACTTGCGGTTGAGGGACGGCATGTCGGATTAGCTGATTATCGCCGCCTGACCTGCGGATTTACCCCGTTGACGACGTTCCGCACGTCGCGCCCCAGGACGGCCGCCGACACGTTGTCGCGCACCATCACCGCGAGGTTCAGCTGCGACTGGACGGACGTCCCCGCCGCGTGCGGGGACAGCAGGACGTCCTCATGGGAACGCAGTGGATGCTCCGGCGGCAGCGGCTCCTCGTCGTACACGTCCAGGGCCGCGCCCGCCAGCCGTCCCGATTTCAAAGCGTCGAGGACGGCGTCGTCAGGTGCGATGCCCCCGCGCGCCACGTTCACCAGCAACGCGTTGTCCGGCAGTAGGGCGAGACGTTCGGGACCGATCAGCCCCCTGGTCTCGTCTGCCAGCGGCAAGGCGAGGACGAGGATGTCGGACGTCGCCATCAGGTCGTCCAGCTCGCGGTAGGTGGCCGTCGCTTCTGGGCGCTTCCGCCTCGTCCAGTACGACACCTTGCAGCCGAGTGCCGTGAACAGCCGCGCCGTCTCCGCGCCAACCGCGCCGAAGCCGACGATGCCGATTCGCTGCGTGTGGAGCTCCCGCGGCCCTCGGGCGGCCATCTCCATCTGCGGCCACTCGCCCGCGCGTACGGCACGGTCGCCCCACGCCAGGTTGCGGCATAGCGCGAGCGCCGCGCCGACCGCCCACTCCGAGACGCTGCGCGCGTTGAAGCCCGCCGCGTTGGCCACCGGCACCCCCGCCGCGGTCAGCCCGGCGACGTCGATGCTGTCCGTCCCGACCGCGGGCATCTGGACGAACGCCAGCCGCGGCGCGGCCGCCACCGCCTCCGCGTCCAGCGCGAGCCGTCCCGCGAAGTCGGCGATCACGATGTCGGCGCCCGGAAGCGAGGCGAGCAGGCCGGTACGGTCTCTGGTCTGCGGAAACGTCACCTCGGCTGCGTCGCCCAGCGGCGCGAACAGCCCCCGCACGACGTCCTCTCCGATCGGGGGCAGGGCCGGGATCCGCCACGGCGCCGTCATGTAGAACCTCCCGTTTCGACGTCTGCCGGACCACGCCCCGACGCCCGACACCGTGATCTTCCGTCCCAACCCTATGAGGACCGGCGGGGGAGCCGGTCAGGCGAACCGCACCAGGCCCTCGGACGGGGTGGCGGCGGCGCGGACGCGCTGGTCGTGCGGCTCCGACGGCAAGGTGGGCACCAGCTCCGCGTCGTACAGGAGCGCCACGGTCAGGATCGCCGGCCCGACGCGCGCGAGCGCCCGGTCGTAGGAGCCGCCGCCGCGGCCGAGGCGCACGCCCGTCCGGTCGACGGCGACGGCCGGGGCGAGGACGACGTCCGCGCTGGCCACCGCGCCGGGCCCGCGCGGCGGCTCGGACGGCTCCGGACAGCCGCGCGCCCCCGGCACGAGCGAGTCGGGGCCCTCGTAGGACGCCCAGTCCAGGTCGCCGTCCGGGAGCAGCCGGGGGAGCAGGACGTACGTGCCGCGCTTCCACAGGGCGAACAGCAGGCTCCGCGTGTCCGGTTCCGTGCCGATCGAGACGTAGGCCGCGATCGTCCCCGCCATCTCGATCTCCGGGACGGACAGCAGCGCGTCCCGGATCGACCGTCCGGCCGCGGAGCGGGCCTCGGGCGGCATCGCCGCACGCTTGCCGAGCAGGTCAGCCCTAAGGCCGGTCTTAGAAGCGATGTCGCGCACGCTGCTGTCCTCACGGATGGCTAGGGTCTCTACATGGCCGACTCTGCACCTGTGCTCAAGGCGGTCGTCCCGGCGGCCGGCCTCGGTACCCGATTCTTGCCCGCCACCAAGGCGACTCCAAAAGAAATGCTGCCCATCGTCGACAAACCGGCGATCCAGTACGTCGTCGAGGAGGCGGTCGACGCCGGCCTCAGCGACGTCCTGATGGTCACCGGCCGCAGCAAACGATCGATCGAGGACCACTTCGACCGGGCGTACGAACTGGAGGAGGCGCTGCGGGCCAAGGGCGACGACGAGCGGCTCGGCGCCGTACACGAGTCCAGCGACCTGGCCATCATGCACTACGTCCGGCAGGGCGAACCGCGCGGGCTCGGGCACGCCGTGCACTGCGCCCGCCAGCACGTCGGGAACGAGCCGTTCGCGGTGCTGCTCGGCGACGACATGATCGACGCCCGCGACAACCTGCTGCGGCGCATGATCGAGGTGCGGCAGCAGTACGGCGGCAGCGTGGTCGCGCTGATGGAGGTCGAGCCCGACCAGGTCTCGGCGTACGGCTGCGCGGCCATCGAGGCGACGGACGAGGACGACGTCGTCCGGATCTCCGACCTGGTCGAGAAGCCGTCGGCGGAGGAGGCGCCCAGCAACTGGATCATCATCGGCCGGTACGTCTGCGACCCCGCGGTGTTCGACGTCCTGGAGAAGACCCCGCCGGGCCGCGGCGGCGAGATCCAGCTCACCGACGCGCTGCGCACCCTCGCCGACACGCCCGCCGACCAGGGCGGCGGCGTCTACGGGGTCAAGTTCCGCGGGCGCCGCTACGACACCGGGAACAAGCTCGAATACCTGTGCACGGTCGTCCAGTTCGCTTCGGAACGTCCTGATCTGGCGCCGGAGTTCATGCCGTGGCTGCGCGAGTTCGTCCGCCGGAAGGACGCCGAGGGCGGTTCCGAGACCGCTTCCGAGGGCGGCTGAGACGGCGTGGGCGGCGCCGGGGACTCGTGACGGCAGGTCACACTGGGGCGGTGGGCATGAGAACGGTCGACGAGCATCTGACGGACATCCTGGGCGGCGTCACGGCGCTGCCGCCGCTCGACCTGGCGCTGCTGGAGGCGCAGGGCACGGTCCTCGCGGAGGCCGTGTCCGCGCCCGTGCCGCTGCCGCCGTTCGACAACTCCGCGATGGACGGCTACGCCGTCGTCGCGGCCGACGTCGCGGCGGCCACCGAGGCCGATCCGGTCACGCTGCCCGTCGTCGGGGACATCGTCGCAGGCGACACCGGCGTGTCGGCGATCAGGCCCGGCCTGACCGCCCGGATCATGACGGGCGCGCCCCTGCCCGCCGGCGCGGACGCGGTCATCCCGGTCGAGTGGACGGACGGCGGCAACGCCACCGTCCGGATCTCGCGGCCGGCGCCGTCCGGCAACTACATCCGCCGGGCGGGCGAGGACGTCCCCGCAGGTCAGGTCGTCGTGGACGCGGGCACGCGGCTCGGCGCCCCGCAGCTCGGCATGATCGCCGCGGTGGGACGGTCCCGGGTGACGGTCCGGCCGCGGCCGCGCGTCGTCGTCGTGTCCACCGGGGACGAGCTGCGCGAACCGGGCGAGCCGCTGGCCCACGGACAGATCTGGGAGTCCAACAGCTACATGCTCACCGCCGCCGTCGTCGAGGCGGGCGGGGTGGGCTACCGGCAGGCGACGGTCGAAGACGAGCCCGGCAAGGTGCTGGAGATGTTGGAAGACCAGCTCGTCCGTGCGGACGCCATCGTCACCACCGGCGGCGTTTCGATGGGCACTAAGGACGTCATCAAGGAAGTGCTGTCCGGGACGGGGACGGTGGGCTTTCACAAGGTGCGGATGCGTCCAGGCAAGCCTCAAGGGTTCGGCCTCCTCGAAGGCACGCCCGTCTTCACCCTCCCCGGGAATCCGGTAAGCGCGTACGTGTCGTTCCAGGTTTTCGTGCGTCCCGCACTGCGCGCCATGCAGGGATTGACGCCTGACCCACTGCCGACGGTGAGCGCCGTCCTCGCCGACGACGTGAAGTCGCCCGCTGGGCTCCGCCACTATCTGCGCGGGAAACTGTCGTTCGCCCACGGCTCCTACACCGTCACAGCAGCCGAAACGCAGGGCTCGCATCAGCTCGGCTCCCTCGCGTCGGCGAACGCGCTCGTCGAACTACCGGAGGACGTCGAGGCCCTTCCTGCCGGTTCCCACGTCGAAGTCATGAGGTTGCCGTCTTGAGTGCCATGGGCTCCGAGTTCACCCACCTGGACGACGCAGGCGCGGCCCGCATGGTCGACGTGTCGTCCAAGGACGTGTCATCCCGGACGGCGACGGCGACGGGCTTCGTTCGCCTGTCAACCGAGTGCGTCGCCCTGCTGCGCGCCGGTGACATCCCCAAGGGCGATGCCCTCTCCGTCGCTCGCATCGCTGGGATCATGGGCGCGAAACGCGTCCCCGACCTCGTTCCGCTGTGCCATCCGATCGCGCTGCACGGCGTGACCGTCGACCTGGAGATCCGGGACGACGGCGTCGCGATCACCGCCGTCACCCGCACCGCCGACCGGACGGGCGTGGAGATGGAGGCGCTGACGTCCGTCAGCGTCGCGGCGCTCGCCCTGGTCGACATGGTCAAGGCCGTCGACCCCGCCGCGGTGATCACCGACGTCCGGGTCGAGGAGAAGACCGGCGGCAAGACCGGGGTATGGCAGCGATGATCAGACCGGGCGGCGATGATCGGGCCGGGACGGCGATGATCAGGGCGGGACGACGATGATCAGGGCGGGACGACGATGATCAGGGCGGGACGGCGATGATCAGGGCGATGGCGGTCACCGTGTCCAACCGGGCCGCGGCGGGCGTCTACGCGGACAAGTCGGGCCCGGTGCTCGTCGCCATGCTGGAGGACCTCGGCTGCCAGGTGGACGGCCCGGTCGTCGTCCCGGACGGCGAGCCGGTCGCGGACGTCCTGCGGGACGCGGTCGCCGCCCGCTACGACGTGGTCGTGACCTCGGGCGGGACCGGCCTCACCCCCACCGACCAGACCCCGGAGATGACCCGCCAGGTGATCGAATGGGAGATACCGGGCATCGCGGAGGCCGTCCGGCTGGAGGGGCGCGAGGCGGTGCCCGCCGCGATCCTGTCCCGCGGCCTCGCCGGCGTCGCGGGCGGCACGCTCATCGTCAACCTGCCGGGCTCGACCGGCGGCGTCCGCGACGGCATGACGGTCCTCGGCCGCGTCCTCGCCCACGCCGTCGACCAGATCAAGGGCGGCGACCACCCGGGCGGCGACCACCCCCAGGACCCTGGGACGCGTCCTCAACGGTGAGCCGACCGGCGTCCGCGAGAGGTTCGAGCGGGACGTTCCAGCCATGGGCAGCCATGGATTTTCCTGCATATTTCCACCATGAAACAATCGGCGACGATCATGCCGATCGGCAGGAATCCCGCCCCGAGGGAGCTCGATGACCGTCCTGACCGACGCCCGGATCGTCCTGCCCGACGGCGTTCACCGCGGCGACCTGCACATCGCGGACGGCAAGATCGTGGAAGCGGGAGCGGCCCCCGGCGGCGACGTGATCGATCTCGGCGGACGGCACGTCGTCCCCGGCTTCGTGGACATGCACGTCCACGGCGGAGCGGGCGCGTCCTACCAGCTCGGACACCCCGACGACGTGCGCCGCGGAGCGGAATACCACCTGGCGCACGGCACGACGACCACGATGGCAAGCCTCGTCACCGGCGCCCCGGACGAGCTCGCCGGCGCCGTCGCCCGCCTCGCCGACCTCGCCGCCGACGGCGTGATCACGGGCGTCCACCTGGAGGGCCCCTACCTCGCCCGCGACCGCTGCGGCGCCCACAACCCGGCGCTCCTGCGCGCCCCCGACCTCGCCGAGTTCCGCCGCCTCGTCCGGCTCGGGCGCGGGCACGTCCGCATGATCACCCTGGCTCCCGAGCTGCCGGGCGCGCTCGACCTCGTCCGGGAGGCCGTGGACACCGGTGTGATCGCCGCGGTCGGCCACACCGACGCCCCCGGCGCGACGGCCCGGGCCGCGTTCGACGCGGGAGCGCGCGTCGCGACGCACCTGTTCAACGCGATGCGGCCGCTGCACCACCGCGAGGGCGGCCCGGTCGCCGCCGCGGTGAACGACCCCCGCGTCACCGTCGAGCTGATCAACGACGGCGTGCACGTCGAGCCCGCCGTCGCCCGCCTCGCGTTCGCGGCCGCAGGCCCGTCCTCCAGCCCCCACCCACCGCTATCCAACGGACGAGCTCCGCTCGACGCCCCGTCTTCCAGCCCCCACCCACCGCCATCCAACGGACGAGCTCCGCTCGGCGCCCCAGGCCGGCTCGCTCTGATCACCGACGCGATGGCGGCGGCCGGGATGGGCGACGGCGACTACAGCCTCGGCGGGATGGACGTCGAGGTCCGCGACGGCCGCGCCGTCCTTGCCGGTGGGACGTCCATCGCGGGCAGCACCATCACGATGGCGGACGCGTTCCGCAGAGCGGTCATGGACGTCGGCGTGCCCGTCCACGTGGCCGCAGAAGCCGCATCCCTTACCCCGGCGCGCGCGCTCGGCATCGCCTCGCGTGTCGGATCGCTGGAGCCCGGTAAGGACGCCGATCTCGTCGTCCTCGACGACGACCTCCGCATCGCCTGGGTGATGAAGCGCGGCAGGCGGGTGTGACAAACGGCGTCCGAACGTCCCGCGTGCCCGATTTCTCGGAGACAATTGATGGCGTCCAGACGTCCGACCAGGGAATCATGGAAGCGTGGAACGTTTGCGGGGATGGCCGGTCACCCTGACGGAGGGGGCCGTCGGGCTGCGCCCGCTCCGGCACCGCGACGCCGCCGTCTGGCGTGAACTGCGCGTACGCAACGCCGACTGGCTCCGTCCCTGGGAGCCCACCAATCCGGAGACCCCGCTGTTCCGCAGCGGTCTCGGACCGTACCTCAGCATGGTCCACACCATGCGGCGCGAAGCCCGCCAAGGCCTCGCCCTTCCCTGGGTCGTCACCCACGAGGACGAATTCGCCGGGCAGCTCACCATCGGCGCCATCGTCTGGGGATCGGCCCGCTCCGCCCAGATCGGCTACTGGGTCGACCGGCAGGTCGCCGGCCGCGGCGTCATTCCCACCGCGGTCGCGCTCGCCGTCGACCACTGTTTCTTCACGGTCGGCCTCCACCGCCTGGAAGCGAATATCCGTCCCGAGAACACGGCGAGCCGCCGCGTCGTCGAAAAACTCGGATTCCGGGAAGAGGGAATTCGCCGCCGCCATCTGCACATCGACGGCGCGTGGCGCGACCACATCTGCTACGCCCTGACCGTCGAGGACGTCCCCGGTGGCCTGCGCGCTCGCTGGCTCGCCGAACGCAAACAAGCATTTCCCCGGCACACTTGAGTCCGCCGTGACTTTCTCTCCGTAAGAATCCTGCGATCGACAAGGGCAGGCAAACGGAGAGTAACGGCGAGATCGATCTCGCGACACACCGCCCCTTATGCTGTTCAACCTCTGACAGCCCCTCGTACCGTGCGGGACGTGACCCTGCTCCCATTGCACGTTCGCGCGCCGAAAGTCGGCCCGCCGGTCGAGCGTGCCCTGGGACGGTGGGGCCGATGAGCAGCGCGGTCCTGTACCTCGCCATTGTCGCCGTCTGGGGCATCGTCCTCGTCCCCATGTGGCTGCGCCGCGACACCGAGACGACGGGCATCACCCGCCTCCTGCACAAGCGCTCCGACGAAACCCTCGCCGAGGACGCCGAAGACACCGCGGAGACGGAGGAGGAGCCGGAGGAACTCCCTGAGCCGCGCCCCCGCCGCCGGACGACCCGCGCCACCGTGATCGCCCGGCGCCGCCGCCGCACCACCGGCCTGATGGCCCTCGTCCTCACCGCCGTGGCGGTCGTCGCGTCCGGCTTCGCCCCCTGGTGGATCAGCATGCCTCCGGCCGTCCTGCTGGCCGGCCACCTGGCCCTCCTCCGCGTCGCCGTGGGCGTGGACACCGCCCGCCGCCGCGCAGCCGCGGACGCCCGCGCCCTGGCCCGCGCCCGGTCCCTGGAGGCCCGCCGCGCCGCCGAGACGACCGAACCCGCGGAGGTCATCGAACTCCCCACCCCTGAGGAGGTCTTCGACCAGTACGCCGACGACCGCCGCGCCGTCGGCGAATGACCCCTGCCCGACGCCCCCCGAATAACCTGTGCGCGACCACCCTCCGAAGTTTGCTAACCTTACGGAGTCCTCGGGGCTGTAGCGCAGTCCGGTAGCGCACCTCGTTCGCATCGAGGGGGTCAGGGGTTCAAATCCCCTCAGCTCCACCCAACCCAAGGGCCGTTCTTGAGGCGGCTTGAGGTCATTGACGAGTTCCCGTTTGATCTTGTGATCAGGCGGGATCTTGTTGTTTCGGAGCTGTTGTGATCGCCGGTCGGGTTTGTGTGGTGTGTGCCGGCGGTCGCGGAGGGGCCGTGGACGGTGCCTGCTGGTCGTGAGCGCGTGGGGGCTGGCCGCGAGGGGTGTGGGGCCTCGCGGGGGTGTGGTTGGTGGCGCGGTGGTTTGGTGCGCTGCTGGCGGCGACCGTCCGCGTTGGGGTTGTGGGGAGGCTGGGTTGGTCGCTGTGGGCTGGGTGGGTGGAGTCGGGTGGCTGACGCGTTCGGCGTGCCGGGGCGGTTTCCAGCGGTGTGGCGCTGACGGCGGGGCCAAGCTCAGTATCGCCAGGTGTGAGCAATTGTGTCGCGCGTCATCTCGCGAAGCTATCGGGTGGCGTTGCGGAACCTTGGGGCGACACAGGTTCCACAACGCGGGTTGCGGCTAACTGCCGACGACCACCACTTCGTATTCCTTGGCCGTGGGTGGGAAGCCGGTGTTGAATTTGGCGTTCACCACGCCCAGCCGGTCGCCGAACTTGGCTGCGGTAGTGGGCACCTGGAATTCGTCGCTGAGGATGACCTTCTCCAACGCAGCGGAGCTCGACTGGTAGCTGAGCCGGATGCGGCTGATCTGCCCCGCCTGCGGCCGTTCGCCACCGACCCGGTTGAACTGCACCGCCCAGAGCGTGCGTCCTTCGCGTACGAGGCCGTCCACGTTGGGAACCGGCACGCTCTTCATGGTTTTGCTCGTGCCGGTGCCGGGGTTGACGACGTTGAGCTCGCCACGAGCGGTGTGCGCGACGATCAACCCGGTTCCGTCCGGTGTCGTGCTGATGCCGTTGTTGTTGAACGGGCCGCTGGTGTCCGCAGCCGGACCGGTCAGTGTGAGCGTGCGGAACGGTCGAAGCCGGCCATTGTCGCTGATCGGTATGAAGTAGAGTTTCGCCTTCCGCGAGTCGGTGAACCAGGCGCCGTCGTTGGTCAGCGTCACGTCGTTGATGATTCCCGCGTTCGGCTCGGCGAACTGGTATACCGCCACTGTGCTGCCGTCGTGGATATCGTAAACGTAGGCATGACCGGTGAAACCGCCCGCGACGAAAAGCAGTCCATTGCCCAGATCGGCTGTCATGCCGAGGGCCATGCGGCCGGCCGGCGCGTCGATGAACAGTCCGGCGGTACCGCGCCGCGTGTCGCCGCGGAAGATGTCGCCATTGAACATGTCCCCGGCATAGAAGGTGGATCTCCAGCCGGCCGCGATGCCTTCGGCGGAACGTGCCTCCGGTAGCACGATCACCTTGCGGGGTCCTGCCGCCGACGCCGGTCCGGCTACGCCCGCTGTCAGCGTCAACGCCAGAACCGGGACCGCGACCCGACGGAATCTCCGACCTAGCGAACTCATGAGTTGCCTCCTTGGTGTGTCGCGCCCACACCGTTCAGTCATGATCACGAACGCCACGATCAGCCATCGCGGCGAGTGCGAGCCGTGGCCGCGCCGTCCCGCCCGCGCCAGGTGCGACCGTCTCGACATCGTGGTCGAGTCCCTCAGCGCCGACGCTGGGCCCGCGTGCTTCGTTCTATAGTTTGCGAACTGTAGCACCGAAGGTATCATCGTGGGCACCATGCGAGAAATCAGTCATCCGGCAGTCGGGGACCTTCGGATCGTCAACGTCTTCCACGCCCTCAGCGACCCGGCGCGGTTGGGCATCGTGGCCCGCCTGCTCACCGAGGGCGAGATCGCATGCGCGGATTTCGACCTGCCGTTCGCCAAGGCCACCCGCGCACATCACTTCCGGGTGCTACGGGAAAGCGGCCTCATCCGGGTCCGTTGGGAAGGCAAGCACCAGTACGCCGCGCTTCGCGAGCCCGATCTCGAAGCCCGATTCCCCGGACTGGCCGACGTCATCCGCCGACACCAAGCCGAACAAACCTGACCGGCACCATGTCCCCCAAGGGCCGTTCTTGAGACGGCTTGAGGTCAAGTGCTGGCCGCGTTGGGGGCACCGTTGCGGCCCGCCGCCGTATCGCCTCGGGCGGCGCTGAATCTGCTGCGCCGTGTCGGCGTGCGGGTCTCGGTGATCGACGAGCTGCACAACGTCCTGGCCGGACGCGGCGATGTGCGGCGCGAGTTCCTCAACCTGCTGCGGTTTCTCGGCAACGAGCTGAAGATCCCGCTGGTCGGCGTGGGGACTAGAGAGGCCTATCTGGCGATCCGAAGCGATGACCAGCTGGAGAACCGGTTCCAGTCGCTGGTGCTGCCCAGGTGGGAGCCGGGCGGGGAGGCCTGTTCGCTGCCGGCCAGCTTCGCCGCTTCGTTCCCGCTGCGCCGGTCTTCGCCGATCGCCGCGATGGAGATGGCCGAATACCTTCTGGCGCGCAGCGAGGGGACGATCGGCGCACTCGCCGCGCTGCTCACCGACGCGGCCGTCGCCGCGATCGAGTGCGGTGAGGAGGCCATCAACCGGCGCACCCTGCTGGTGGCCACCTACGCCGGGCCGACCGAGCGGCGCTGTTTGGTCGAGCGGGAACTGCTGTGAACGGCTGGGTCCAGCGCTGGCCGCTACACCCGAGGCGGCGGCCGGGCGAGGCGCTGTCGTCGTGGCTGGACCGGGTCTCGGGCGAGCACTCCCTGACCCTGCGCGATCTGCTCGAACACAACCTCGGGTCGGCCTCGATCGTCGACGAGGGATGGACCGCGGCCGACCTGGACTGGGACCCGCACGACCGCGTCCTAGCCGCCCGCGCGCGCGCCGAGGTGAGCGAACGCGCCGGCGCCGAGCTCGGTGACCTGCGGGCGATGACGTTCGCAGGGTGGGTGCCCTGGCTGATGGACGGCCTCGACGAAGGAGACCAGGAACACTTCGACACCTACGTCCGCCAGGACTCGGTGCTACTGGCCTCCGGCGAAGTCGGACGCAACGTCGTGCCGCGGTGGCGTCCCTGGCTGACACCCCAAGCGGTGCGGCACCAGTGCCCCGTCTGCGGCGTGATCGCCACCAAGACCGGCATCCCAAGCTGCTGCGCCATACCGTGGAGGCCACCTCCGACGACGGCTGGGCCTGCGGCCGACACCACGGAACTCGGGGCACATCAACTTTCACCAAACCCGGTACGGCTCACCGCCACATCTGCGCAACCCACCCCACCCGCAGCACAAATCCCTGACGACGCCCGGCTACCACCAGCGCTCCAACGATCTGCAGTCCACTCGAACGGCGGGAAACGATCTTTGGCGAGCTGGGAAGCGATCTTCACGTGGGCGCCTCACCACAGGTCAGACGTACTCGTGAACACCCCGCCGGGTGCATCGACGACGTTCCCCTCGCTGATGTCACCCGACACTGAGCCTGTCGTCGGCTATGCGCAGGCGGGGGAGGGTGCCGACTAGGGCCAGGTGCACCGCCATGATGAGCAGGTTGTAGCCGAGGTGGACGGCGATGGCGAGCGGCAGGCCGTAATCGAACATGATCAGGAACAGGAACATTCCCAGGTACCACGACCAGACCAGACCAAAGAGCCCCTGGTAGAAGTGACCCTTGCGGAACCTGCTGTTGCTGGTGAGCATCGCCGCGCCCACCATCCAGGGCTGGCCGGTCAGCACCTCGTGCAGTTGGTGCCAAGTGGCGAGGTCGGCTACGGGGATCAGGGCTTGCTGGAACACCCACCGAATCGGATGCAGATCAGCGAAGCCCAGAATGATGAAATCGGCAAACCTCACGGTGGCGATCGCGGCGAAGAAGATAAGCCAGCGGAAGAAGACCTCCTCCAGCACGCTGTTGACCAGCAGTTTATAGGGAGTGAGGGTGATGAGACCGTCCGTGGGCTCCAGCTGCGCCAACTTCCGCTGGAGCGGGCGGGTGCGGAGCACGCCGAGGATCGTTGCCAGCAAGCCGGTGACCAGGACCGGCCAGATCAGCCCCAGCGCTCCAGTGACAGCGGACCCCGGCTCGTCGGGCACCGTCCAAAATGTTGTCAGCTGAAACGGGATGACATCGGGCGCCATCCATTCCAACAAAAACACCAGGACGATGGACGAACCGAGGCCGAGTGGAAGAAGGGAACAGGACACGGTCAGGCCGACGACCGGCATAGGGCTCTCCCAAGGCTCATCCTGCTCCAATTGACGCAGAAAGCCAGCGATCCGACCACTTGACGCCGTCTCACGGAAGCGGGAACCGATCGGTTCTGCTGGATCGGAGGTGCATGCTGCTGACATGAGGACCCTTCGACAACCGTGGATCTTCACTCAGCTAACGTAGAGACCTCAGCCCTCATTCCAATCCTCTGCGGACAGTAAGAAGCCTATTACCTTTTGTCACGGAGTGGCTCGATTCGTCAGGGCAGGTACGTCGTGGCGATGGTGCAGGTCATTGCCCGGATTCGAGACAAGCGGCATGTCATCAGAGGTGACCGCAGCCCTGGGCCAGGTCTCCCAGATCGCAAAACCCCGTCCATGCCCTAAACGCCGCCACTACACTCCGCTCCCACTCACCCAAGAACGGTGGAAACGAGCACCTACGTCACGGGAAGCGATCTTCCAGACCCACACTTCTCCCAGGCCAGACCCACTCGTGAACACCCCACCCAAGGTCAGGCCCGCTTTCGGGGTCTCGTTCGAAGTCCCGCAATCGTCCCGTGGTGGGAATTCTGTGGGACGGTCGTGGAATCGGCGGCGTCGGCGCCGCCGATTTTCTTGTTCCGGTGGGCCTTCATCAAGTCGTCCAGGATGTCTGACCGGCGACCCGTTGGACAGATCGAGTCGGGGTGTTGAGCGCCGACTCTCATCGAGCCGTCAGTGCCTCGCGCATAGATCGTCCCGTATCCGGTTCGTAGCGTGCGAGTGCCTTGTCCTGACTCCGCCCATCTCGTGGCCGAGGCACTCCTACCCATATGCGCGATCGCCTGCAGGGTCGGGGCGGCTGTGGTTTGACTGGTATGCCGTGAACCGGATGGGGCGTCTTCGGCGCAGGGCACAGTACGAGCTCGCCAAGCCGTCCGCGCGGGCTGCGGGCGTGGCGTTGGCCGGGTTTGGCCTGGCCGTGCTGGCGGCGGCGTACGCGGTGGCGCTGTGGAAGATGCCCGGCTGGATGAGCGCGTCTGATCCGCGGGATCGGTATTACGCGCGGGTGCTGGTGGTGTCGGTCGGCGCTGGGGTGGTGGTGGCGATCTCCCTGCTGTACACCGCCCGCAACTACCGGCTCTCCCACCGCGGCCAGGTCACCGACCGTTTTACCAAGGCCCTGGAGCGGCTCAGTTCTGCTGACATCGACGCCCGACTCGGCGGCATTTACGCCCTGGCCCACGTTGCCGCCGACTCCCGTCTGCACCACAACGACGTCGTGGAGGTCCTGGAGACCTTCGTGCGGCGCCGCGCTCCCGCTGCCCGCCGCGAAGACGATGCCCCCACTCTGGGGCGGCCTGGCCGCCTGCCCGACCGCCCGGAGGCGGACGTCCAAGCCGTGCTGACCGCGCTCGGTGCACGATCCCACCGTCCCGAACGCCGCACCCTGGACCTCAGCAGGTTGCACCTCCGCCAGGCGCGCATCCCCGCAGCCGATCTCCATGACGTCGACCTGCGGGGCACGGACTTGAGGGACGCGGACCTGGTCGGCGCGAACCTCGTGGACGCGAACCTGGTGGGAGCGAACCTGAGGGGCGCGAACCTGAGGGGCACGGAGCTGGTTGGCGCGAACCTGAGGGACGCCAACCTGGTGTGCACGGACCTGGTGGGCGCGAACCTGAGGGACGCGAATCTGAGAGGCGCGCGCCTGAGGTTCGCGCACCTGGAGGACGCGAATCTGAGTGGTGCGCGCCTGGAGGACGCGAATCTGAGAGGTGCGCGCCTGGTGAGCGCGCGCTTGGTGGGCGCGAAGCTGGTCGGCGCGAACCTGAGGGAAGCGAACTTGGAGGGTGCGGGCCTGCGCGGAGTGGTCGGCCAGTCGGAACAGGAGATCCGGGCGGTGGCGAGGGTGGACGAGCGCACCCGGTTCTAGCCCGTCGGGCCGTCGCCGGTGCGGGCCTCCCGCAGCAGGGCGGCGGTGCGGGATGCGTTCCTGCACTGGTAGCCGTCGACCGGCAGCGGATCAAGGTCCCGGAAGCATGGCTGACCAAGGTCGTCACCAACCTGTGCCTCGACCGGCTCCGCTCGCCACAGGCCCGCCACGAACGCACTGCTGGCGCCTGGCTGCCCGAACCGCTCCTGGACGGCGACCCGATGCTCGGCCCGGCCGACACCTACGAGCAGCGCGAATCGGTCTCCCTGGCCGTGCCGACGCTTGTGGAACGCCTGTCACTCTTGGTGCGGGCCGTGTACGTCCTGCGCGAAGCGTTCTCCCACAGCCCACGCCGAGATCGCCGCGATCCTCGACGGCGGCGGGCCCGCAAGCCAGCAGCACCTCCACCGGGCTCGGCGCCGCATCACCGCCTCGCGCTGCCGCGGTGGCGAAGTCGACCCGGCATCCGCCCGCAGGATCGTCGAGGAATTCCTCGCCGCCGTCTCCTCGGGCCGCACCGAACGGCTGGTGGCGCTGTTTACCGACGACGTGACCGCGATCTCCGACGGCGCCGGCCCTGGCCCAGAGGCTGTGGCGATACGACACTCCGCAGCGCATCGCCGCCCCTCGTGTGGGCTGGCTTCATGCCTACACCTACGAAACGGGCGATTTGCTGGCGGCACACCCGCCGCCCCCCACCCGCCTCGCCCGCCTCACCGAGGCCTGGCGGAGTACGAACCGGACACGCCGCTCATCAACCAGTGGTGACCCGACTGCGACCACGGCCAGAACGCAGCGGGCCGCATTTCTTATTTGCGCTCTCGAAATATTGTGGCGCCCCACGTCGCCTGCCCTCCGGGCGAATCTCGTGGATCTGGTTGAGTCTGGCGCTCAAGGTCGTCGGGCTCGGGGGCGGCTGGGGAGTACAGGCGATCGTGGTTAGGCCGCATCTGGCCTGAATGTGGGTCTCCTCGCGTGCGGCGAAGCGTGTGAATCTGCTCCTGACTGTGATCTCACACTCGGGAGTTACCCAATGGTAAAGATCAAGATGATGGCGCACGGGCTGCTGCTTCCGCTGGTGGCCGGATCGACGTTCGTGATCGTGAACACGGCCGTCAGATCGGCCGCGGCGGCCGTGGATCCCAAGGCGGGCGATGCCTGCACGGCCGCAGATCTGGGCAAGAGACATCCGTTCATCAAGAGCGCGGTGACCGATCCCACCATCACCCATTTCAAGGGGTACTACATCACCGACGGCTCGACCGGCTCTCAGAGCGTCACGATGAGCACCCAGACCGTGATCGCGGTCGAGGTCGGCAACACGACCCAGATCAGCAGCGGGTTCAGCATCGGAGCCCTGTTCAAGGTCGAAGCGTTCGTCAACCGCACGGTGAGAAAGTCCACCGCCACCACCAACGTCGAGTCCCAGACCATTACCTGGAATTTCCTCAAGCCTGGCTACTACGGCCTCTACCAGGGGACGAGCAAAGTCACCGGCGTCTACGGCAGCCTCAACTGCGGCCGGGTCGATCTGGGCGGAGGCCGGTTCGCGACCCGGTGGGTCGAGCGTCCAGGGGGCACTTACACGACCTTCTCCACGATCGAGGAAGGGGCCGTCCGATGCGAGGACAAAGTGCCCGCCGGCAGCATCATGAGCAAGGCCCAGAAGGTTCTGGGCTGCACCGGCGCCCAGGCACAGGCGGCGCCGCGGACGCCCGCCCCGGCCGCTAAGGCTCCGGTCGGCCGCGTTACGGCGCCCGCGGCACTGCCGCCGGGTTTCACCTGTTTGGCGGGCTACTACCGGATCGCCACACCTGATCGTCTGCTGTTCTGGTGGAACGCCGATGGCACCGCCGAGTTCCGGCTGCACGCCTGGGCGAAGTCCACCAGGGTGCAGTGGCAGGTCTGCCAGGGACCGTCCACCAACGGCATGGTCGAGCATGTCTTCCTCACCCGCCAGAGCAAGAAGTGCCTGACCTTGAGGGCCGCGGACGCGCCGACGGAGAGCGCCCGGTTCTTCGAGGAAGGCTGCCGGACCGTCGACGATGGCCAGCGGTTCTACGTCTACCAGGACGTGCCCGGTTCGAACCTCGTCGGCCTGCAGAACAAGATGACCGGATTCATGATCGGCCAGGAGCGGGTCACCGACAACGAGACCATGCGGCAGTACAGCATGGGCAGGACGGACGGAACGGGAACCTACGTCCTTGAGCCGATCCCGTAGGAACATCTGGTACCCCACCGGCTTCGAAGCGCGGTCGGTGAACTGTTTGGGCGACGGGCTCGCGTTCAGGACGGCGCAGAGGCCGGGTCGTTCGGGCGAGTCGATGCTAATCGGCGGCATCGGTGGCGCGATTGGCGGAAGCCTCGGCGGCAAGCTCGTCACGTCCGCCCTCGGCAAGGTCCTGCCCAGGCTGGCCGAACAGAGGATCGGCTACCGGCCAGCGCAGGACCGTGCGATTCGCCATTCCCCAGTCCGATTGGTGCCATTGCTGGACGGAGGCAAACTCGTCTTGCCCCAACACGCCAGAGGCCCAAGGGCGGATGGTCGGAGCAATTGTCAAATCCTGTGGATCGTGGGTGACTCACGGTGCTCGTAGCCAACGGTCTAGGGCTGCGAAGTCTGCTTCGGTGAGTCCTTGGGACGCTTCGACGTGGTGGAGAAAGGCGCGGCCGCGGTGGTGTGCGGACACCCAGTCCCGATCGGCGTTGGTGATCTCATCGTCGATCCACGCGAACGGGCGGCCGCCCGCCCAGTCCACCAGGGCCCGGGTTTTCCAGCAGAGCCCGAACCACTGGTCTTCGCGTTCATGCTCGGTGGTGGACTCCGGCCAGGTCACGACCGGAAGTCGTGGTAGCCCGATCCGGGGCGAGATCTCGGTGTTCGCCATGTCTTCCCAGGTTGTAGCCCAGACAAGGTCGCATGGCAGCGCCGCCAGCCGAAGCCCTACCTCGGGGCGTAGCCGGGATAGATGTGAGGGGGATGCGACGGCTGATGCCTGGCCTTGCGGATTGTTCCCGAAGGGAAGAAGCGGCCCGTCGACGTCGAGGAAGAGAAGCGGGCGTTCCACATGATCGTTCATGCTGCGGCGGTCTCCGCACGCTCGACGAGGACGCCTCGCTCGAAGCGGGCTCCGGCGCGCACGAGGGCGACCAGGTGGGGTGCGTTAGCGGCGCGCCAGCGGGCCTGGACGGCCTCGATCAGTTTGAAGTCCTTGGCCAGGCCGGTGGCGCGTGATCCGGGCCCTTTGGTGACCTTGGTGCGGTGCCGTACCGGGGCGGAGATCGGCTCGGTGGGGTTGGCGGTGCGCAGTTGCACCCAGTTGGCGATCTTGTGAGACCTGCAGCGCTGCTCGCGGGCCTGCGGGAACACCTCGCGCGGCGCACCCCAGAACCTGAGTGTGCTGTCGCCGGACGGGCTGGCGAACGGGCATGCAGCAGGAGCGTGCGGCGCCGTCAGGGCCGACGCTGAACGATTCCGCACCCAGGTACGCGCTTCCCGCCATGGGCGAGGGGTCGGACGTGGCCTGCTGGACACGGCGATCGATGAGGCGCGGCTTCTGGAAATGAGGCGGCTGGAACTGACGTCCATGAGCCACAACAAGGTCGCGCTGTGTCTGTTTGAAGCCTGCGGGTTCATAGGTGGAGGGGCTCCGGTGTTCGGCAGAGTGCGTGGACGGGGAGTTCGCCGATAAGTACTACATGAGGTTGGTCTTCTATCGTGCGATCCCGGTACGCGGCGGGGCATCCGCAGAAGTCTCGGCGCTTCAGGAAACTCCGGGGTTCGCCGCATTTCAAGTATGTCCGTAGGCGGTCGTGCTCTTTGCGGTTCTCTTGGCCTTGGGCGTCAGTCCGCGTAGGCAATCGGACGGGTGGGTCGTGTGGTGTGGCACGTCCTGTCGGGGGTCGGATTTACGCTCGAGTCGGTCCATGGAGGGAATTCGCATGGTGGTTGTGAGCGGGCGGCGGTGATGGTGGACGAGGTCGAGTTGGCCCGGCGCCGGATCGGCGCGGTTGGCCTGGGTGGGGCTCGGCCGGTGCCGTTCGCCGATGCTGCGGACGTGGTCGGCTGGTTCGGTGGGTTGCAGTCGCAGGACTACCACCTCGCCAAGTGGTCGGTGGCTCAGCGGCTCGGCTCCGGTGTCACCGATTCGGGGCTTGATCGGGCGTTCGACGACGGCGTCGTCCTGCGCACGCATGTGCTGCGGCCGACGTGGCATTTTGTGGCTCCTGCCGACCTGTGCTGGCTGTTGGAGCTGACGGCGCCTCGGGTGCACGCGCTCAACGCGTATGCCTACCGGCGGTTCGAGCTCGACGGTCCGCTGCTGCGTCGCTCCACGGATCTGATCGCCGACGCCCTCGCCGGTGGGAATCACCTGACCGGCGCCGAGATCGCCGTGTTGCTCGGGCGGCATGGCATCGTCACCGAGGAGCGGCGGCGGTTCCGGCTCGGCTACATCCTCATCCACGCCGAACTGGAGCGGGTGATCTGCAGCGGGCGGCTGCGGGGGAGGCGGCACACCTACGCGTTGCTGGAGGAGCGGGTCGCGCGGACGTCGGGCGTGGAGCGTGAGGTGGCGCTGGCTGAGGTGGTCCGCCGGTTCTTCACCAGCCATGGTCCGGCGACGGTGAAGGACCTGTCGTGGTGGTCCAGCCTTACCCGCGCCGACGTCGTCACTGGGCTGTCACTGGTCGGCGACGCCCTGGAGAGCACCAGCGTCGACGGTGTCACTTACTGGTCCGCGCCTGGGCACGGTCCCATGCCAGCAGAGTCCCCATCGGTGCGGCTGTTGCAGGCCTACGACGAGTACATCGTCGGCTACAGGCAGAGCAAGCATCTGCTCGACCTCGGTGGTGCGGCGTCGGCGGCACTGGGCAGGCGCGGCCTGCCCAACGGCGTCATCGTGGTGGACACGCAGGTGGCCGGCCGCTGGAGGCGCACGGTCCGGGCGGACGCCGTGGTGCTTGAGGCGGCGTTGTACCGGCCGTTGGACGCCGCCGAGACCGCCGCATTGCATGGCGCGGCCGATGAGCTGGGCGAGTTCCTGGGCGTGCGGGCTGCCGTCTCGGCGAGGGTGTTGTGAGGCTGGCCTAGGCGGCCGAGTCGGTGGGCGAGACGGTAGGGGTGATCTTTGCTTGTGGTGGGCGGCCTGCCGACCTCCGCGCGGGTACGTCGATCTCGCATGGACGCGAATTTTCGCGATGCTCGGGGAGGCTCGTGTGGGGAAGTGCGGACTGTCGACTGCCGTGCCGGTGAGAGGGCTCGTCGTCGGGGGGACGGCTCTGCTGCTCGTCGGGGGGAGCGGTGTGGCGGCCGCGGCGGCGCCTCCAGGGCCCGGTGCTCGCGAGCAGCAGGTCCCGGCCCAGCGGCGGACGATCGCCGACTGCAAGGACGTCAGCGTCGACCCGTCACGGCTTCCCGGCGGTCCTGAGGTCTCGCTGAGGCTGGACGGCAGGAGCCTGACCGTCGATGACGCGTTCAAGGTCCTGACGGCGCCGCGCCTGCGGGTGAGCCTCGCTCCGGACGCCGTCCAGACGATGCGCGGGTACCGGCGTGAGGCGGTGGAGCTGGTGACGCGGCAGAGTCCGCCGCCGCCGCGCGTCTACGGGTGGAACCAGGCGCTCGGCCCGTTGAAGGACGAGCCCATCGGCGCCGAGGAGTCCAAGGAGTTCCAGAAGCGGGTGCTGGCCTCGCACGGCGTGGCGACCGAGCCCGTCCTTCCGGGGCGGATCGCCCGGCTGGCGCTGGTGGTCCGCGCGAACCAGATGGCGCGCGGGCACATGGGCGTCCGGCCGGAGCTGCCCGGCAAGCTCCTCGAACTGGTCAACAAGGGCGTCACCCCGGTGATGCCGCAGGTCGGGTCGCTGGGCTCCGGCGATCTGCAGCCGATGGCGGTGGCCGGGCAGGTGGTGACGGGCGCGGGGGGATGCGCCAGCTGGATGCGGCCCGGGCGGCCCACGCGGGTCGCCGAGTCGGCCGAGATCCTCCGGGACGCCGGGATCGCCCCGGCGGAACTGGAGATGGGCGAGGCGCTGCCCATCATGAGCGGCAGCACGGTCGTCGCCGCGTCCGCCCTGGAGGCGCTGCATCGGGCGCAAGCGCAGGCCGACCTCGCGGAAGGCGCGTTCGCGCTGTTCATGGAGGCGTTGCGGGCCGAAGCCGGGTCACTGGACACCCGGACGCATGACGAACGGCAGATTCCCGAGCAGAAGGAAGTCGTCGCCCGGCTGCGGGGGCTGGTGGACGGCAGCGAATTCATGACCGACCGGACGCGCGCGCGGTTCAATCCCGCTGACACGCATCGTGTTCAGGACGCGGTCTCGGTGCGTGCGGCGCCGCACATCCTGGCGTCGTTGCGGCAGAACCTGAACCATGCGGAGAGGGTCCTCGCGCCGGAGATGAACGCGTCCACGTCCAATCCACTGGTCTTCCGCAAGGAGGACGGTCAGGTGGAGTTCGTGATGGGCGGCAACTGGGACGGCGCCGTCCTGGGACATTCGCTGGACGCGCTGAACGCCGGGCTCGTCGATGCCGGTGTGCTCTCGCAGGAGTTGTCGGCACGGCTGCTGTCCAGCAGGTGGAGTTATGGGCTGCCCGCCAATCTGGCCGGGGGGAAGGTCGGCCTCAACTCCGGCATGGTGCAGCTTCAGACGGTCGCGACGGCGCTGATCCCGGAAATGCAGGTGCGGGCCTTTCCGTCCGGGACTCTTTCGCGGCCCGCAAAGGACGGCCAGGAGGACCACAACACGATGGCGATGGCGTCGGCGCGCAATCTGCGCGCGAACCAGACCCGTCTCGACACCGTGCTGGCGGTGCAGTACATCATGAGCGCGCAGGGCGTCGACCTGGTCGTCCGCGGAATCGACGACGGCGCCGCGGACCCGCGCCTCGGTGCGGGAACGCAGCGCATTCACGCCGCCATTCGCAGCGCGATCGCCGAACTCCGGGACGACAGGAACCTCACTCCGGACCTGGAGAGAATGGTCCGGATGGTCAACGGCCGAAGCGGGGACGGCCTTCTTCGAGCCGTCCGGGGAGGGGCCTCCTGACCGGGCGCTTTCGCGGCAATGCGGAATGCAGCTCATCCGTGGACGAACGCGGCGGTGATCATGTCGGTGAGGGCGACCAGGTCGGCGACGACGACCAGCGTCAGGACCGCGTAGGCCGCGTAGCGGGTCGGCGGCCTGTCGGTGAGCGGGCCCATCAGCGTCCGGTCGGCGGTGAGCCGGATCAGGACGAAGATCACGACCGGCAGCGCCAGGCTGAGGACGAGCTGGCTCAGCATCAGCGCCCGTACCTCGCCCACCCCCAGGAGCAGCAGCAGGGCGGCCGGGACGAGCGCGACGGCGCGGCGGGCCAGCAGCGGCGGACGGAGCCCGGTGAGTCCCTCGATCACGAACTGGCCGGTGACGCCGCTGGTGGTCGTGGACGCCAGCCCGGCGGCCAGCAGCGCCATGCTGAACGCGCCGGTCGCCAGCGGTCCCAGCGCGGGCGACAGCGACCGCGCCGCCTCGGCCAGCGTCTCCGGGACGTGCCCGCCGCCCAGCGTGTCGGCGGCCACGATCAGGATCGCCGCGTTGATCAGCAGTGCGACGTTCAGGGCCAGGGCGCTGGCCACGGTGGTCCGCCGCAGCACTGACCTGCGCGGGGCGTCCGCCGGGGCGGGGCCGTGCGTGTCCTCCAGCGGCCAGCGCGCGATCCGCGAGTGCAGGAACAGGTTGTGCGGCATGACGGTGGCGCCCAGCATCGCGATCGCGACGGGCGCGGACTCCGGCGGGAGCGTCGGCGCCAGCCCGGCCGCGATCTCTCCGCCCGGGCGGCTGAGCCACACCTCGTACACGTACACCCCGGCCACCACGGCCAGGAGCAGCATGATGCAACGTTCCACCGCGCGGTTCCCGGCGGCCACCGTGAGGATCCCGACGACCAGCGCCGCGCCGAGGACGATCGCCCACGCCATCGGAATGCCGAGCAGCAGCCGGAGCGCCAGCACCACCCCGAGGAACTCGGCGACCTCCGTGGCCAGCATGATCGCCGCCACGACCGCGACGACCAGCGCCCGCGGGACGCCGGACAGCCGGGTTCCGAGCAGCGCGGCCAGGTCGGCCCCGGTGGCCAGTCCGAGTTTCGCGGCCAGGTACTGCAGGAACAGCGCGATGAAGTTGGCGAGGACAAGCACCCACAGCAGCCGGTAGCCGAACGAGGCGCCGGCCGTGATGTCCGTCCCCCAGTTGCCCGGGTCGACGTAGCCGACGGCGACGAGGCAGGCGGGGCCGGCGTACGCGACCGGCACGAGCCTGCGGCGCCCGCGGCCCGGGGTCGGCCCGGCGGCCGCCGGAGGGTGGACGACCGTCACGGACCGAAAACCCGCTGTGCGCCGGCGCCGCGGGCCTTCGGCGCGGCCTGCCCGGCGGCCTGCCCGGGGGTCAGCCCGTCGACCAGGCCGAGGATCTCTTCCATGCGGCCATTCTCATGCGGGCGAACGCTCCCGTACAGGACGTTCTTCGCATCCGACGCCGCCGGGAGCCGGGCCGGGGTCGTCCTGCGGGGGGTGAGCCGGGGCCGGGACGGTCAGCGGAGGTGCACGCCGCCGTCGGTGACGTCGCGGAGCTGGACGACCTTTCCGGCCTGACCGTTGAAGACGTTCACGACGCCCTCGCCGGACGCGGAGGCCAGCGTCTGCGCGTTGTTCCAGAGGGTCTCCATCTCCGTGCGGAAGGCCGGGTCCTCGTCGAGGAGGTGCCGGACGGCGCCCTGGAGGACCTCGGGCTCCTCGTCCGCGCGGAAGAGCGCCGCCTCGTCGGACGGACGGCCGCGGAACCGCTCGCGCACCCGCCGGGAGATCTCGGCGACGGCCGCGCGTACCGGCTCGCCCGCGACCTCGACGGCCTTGCCCGCCATGGCGGTGGCGATCGCCACGGTCATCGGATCTGTCATTTGTTCAGTCCATCACGTCAGGCCGCCCCTTGCCAGGCGCTTTGTTCGCGCTGGGTCGCGGGGGACGGAAGTGCTAGCGGATTCTCGGCGAGATTCGCGAGTTGCCGACCGTATACCTGTCTATTGCTGCCAATAACGGACCCCATCCGTATATATGTCGGCGACCGAGCGTGTGATCACCCGTTTGCCTTGCCGCATGAGGGTGGCCGGGTTATGTTGACCCGGATTCCGAGCGTCCCCCGGCCCCGGTGGAGTGGATTCCTTGCCCGAACGCGATGCAGAGGAACGGCGGCCGGAAATGCCGTCGGTGCGTAATGAAGTCGATGCGGACGTGTCCGGTTCAGTGGTACAGGCGGGCACCGTCCACGGCGGGATACATCTGCACCGGGACAGCCGGTATCCGTCGGTGCCCGCGCAGTTGCCGGCGTCGCGGCCCTACTTCACCGACCGCGCGCAGGAGCTGGAGACGCTCGCCCGGCTGGGCGAGACCGCGGGCGAGCAGGCCGCCGTCATCGTGATCAGCGGTGTCGGGGGCGTCGGGAAGACCTCGCTGGCGCTGGCGTGGCTGCACCGCGTCGTCGCGGGATTCGCCGACGGGCAGCTCTTCGCCGACCTTCGCGGGTTCTCCACCGGCGCGCCCGTGATGCCGGACGAGTCGCTCGGCCGCTTCCTGCGGGCGCTCGGGGTGGCGCCGGAGGCGGTGCCCGCCGACGTCGACGAGCAGGCCGCCCTGTTCCGCACGCTGACGGCGGGCCGCAAGCTGATCATCATGCTGGACAACGCGGCCTCCGCGGCGCAGGTCCGGCCGCTGCTGCCGGGGCACAGCCCGTCGGTGGTGGCGGTGACGTCCCGGCGGAAGCTGTCGGGGCTCGCGGTCGACGGCGCGTCCTTCCTGTCGCTGGATCCGCTGGACGAGACCGGCGCCGTCCAGTTGCTCGACCGGATGCTCGGCAGTGGACGGACGGGCGCCGAACCGCAGGCCGTCCGCTCCCTGACGGCCCTGTGCGGACGGCTCCCGCTGGCGCTGTGCACGTCCGCGGCCCGGCTGGCGACGCGCGGGCACTGGCGCATCGAGCGGCTCGTCGGCGAACTGGCCGACGAGCGGAGGCGCCTGGCGGTACTCGGTGAGGAGGATCTGTCCGTGCAAGCCGTCTTCGACGTCACGTACCGGGATCTGCCGCCGTCCGCGGCGCGGCTGTACCGGCTGATGAGCGTCCATCCGAACGGGTGGTTCGGGCTTCCCGCGGCCGCGGCCGCCGCCGGGACCGGCGCGGACGACACCGCGCGGGATCTCGACGTGCTGGTCGACGTCAATCTGGTCGACGCCGGCGCGGACGGATCCTTCCGCCTGCACGACCTGGCGCACCTGCATTCCCGTTCCGTGGCCGAGCGGTTCGAGCCCGAAACAGAAAAGGCGCGGGCGTTCCAGCGGCTCATGGACCACTATCTCGGAATGGCCGTGGCGGCGGACCGCGCCATCATCCCGGATCGCTGGCATCTGGGCCGGAAATACGCTGAGCCGCCCGTCCGGTCCTTTTCCGGGACGACGGAGGCGATCGGCTGGATCGAAGGCGAGCTGACCCTGCTGCGCGACCTGATCTCTGATGCCCACGGGCGCGGACTGCACCGCGATACCTGGGAGATGTGCGAGGCGCTGTGGGCCGTCCTGACATTCCGCAAGCACTATGCGATCTGGATCGAGACCCATGAGAAGGGTCTCGCGTCGGCCGCCGCGCTCGGAGATCCCGTCGCGCGGGCCCGGATGCTGGAGGCGCTCGCGTTCGCGCGGTTGAACCTGGGCGAATTCCGCGAGGCGGAGCGGCTCGGCCGGGAGGCGCTCACCCTCGAACGCGACGCGGGGCACAGCGACGGCGTGGTGACGGCGCTGGAATGCCTCGGCGTCGCGCAGCTGGCCCAGGGCGACGTGACCGACGCGACGGAGACCTTCACCCGCGCCCTGGAAGCCTGCCGCGACGTGCCCGGGGACGCCGCCCGGCATGTGGCGATGATGAGCCGCCGCCTGGGGGAGGCGCTTGTCCGCGACGGCCGTTCCGGGGAAGGGGCCGGACGCCTGCGCGAGGCGCTGGCCTTCTTCACCGGTCGCGGCGACGACTACAACCGCGCCCGGACGCTCAGCACGCTGTCGGACGCGCTCGCCGCCGACGGCCAGGACGCCGAGGCGGGCGCGGCCCTCGACGAGGCGGGGGAGGCCGCGACCCGCGTCGGCGCCCGGTATTCCCTGGCGGACATCCATGTCGCGCGGGCGCGCCTCGCGGCGCTCCGCGGCGACCTCGCCGCGGAGCGCGGCCACCTTGAGCAGGCGGCCGCGGTCTTCGACGAACTCGGTTCCTACCAGGCGCGGGAGATCAGGGAACGATTGTCGGAGCTCGGCGGACCGTGATCCGCATGGACATGAGCGTCGCCGCGCGCCGTCTGGAGACACGCCACGCGTGGACGAACGACGCGACCCATACGGCGTCGTCCAGGGATGCCGCGAGGGTCGTGCCTGGCTCGTCCCTCACCGTGATGGTGCAGCGTCCGTCCGGTTCTAGCGCGCAGGCCACCAGACCGTAGAAGCCCGTAAGGGGCCGCCGGGTGCCGTCGTAGAACAGTACGTCGGCGGCCGATGCCCACCCGGTGGCGTCGCCCTCCGCCTGATGCACTGCCAAGTGCTCGTCCAGCAACGCGCAGGAGGGGGACGGGTCGTCCGTGACGTGTATGCGGGCCAGCGCCAGGCTCAGCGCGTCGTGCGGCCCGTCGGCCGTCACGTGAACGTCGCCGCCGTCCGATCCTGGTGATCGCACGAGACGGGCCCGCACGAGACGGACGCTTTCGTGGCGCGCGCTCATGACAGACCGCTCGGCTCGCGCTGTGCCGGGATCAGCTCCGGCAGCGGGACGGGCTCGGTGGGCGGCGGTTCCGCCGGCTCGTCGAGGCCCATCAGCGAGTACATCTCGCGCCGCAGCAGCACCGCCGCCCGTCCCGGCTCCGAGGTCAGCCGGTCGCACAGCGGCGCCGCCGGATACGGGTTCGCGATGGCGTCCTCGACCTGCGGGAGGAGGGGACGGTGCGGCACGAGGTACGGGGCGCGCCGGCCCAGCAGGTCGCTCACCGACCCCGGCACCACCTTGTCGGCGGGGAACGCGCCGAGCAGCACGGGGACCCCGGCCGCCGCCCCGTAGGACGTCACCGACCCACAGTCACCGATCACCAGGTCCGCCGCCGCCAGCGCGGCGCGCCAGCCCTCGTGGAACGGCAGCAGCCCGACACCGAGCCGCAGGCAGTCGTCGAACCAGGCCCTGACCTGCCGATACCCGTGAAAGCCCCAGGTCACAGGGTGGACGGCCAGCACGATGCGGTAGCGCTCGGACGGCAGGTCCAGCGCGAGCTGCCGGACCAGCTCGCGGTGCCGTCCGAGCAGCGCCCGCGCCCCCCAGGTGGACGAGACGACGACCAGGCGCCGTCCGTCCGCGACCTCGAACGCCTCCCGATGCCGCTCCCGGAACGCGACGCTGGCAAGCAGCCGGTCGAGGGCGGGATCGCCCGTTATACGCACCACGGGCAGCGCCTCCGGGCAGACCCGCGCCAGCAGGGCCCGGTGGTCGTGGTGTGCGAACGCGAGGACGGACGGGATGACCCGCCCACCCGCGACGATCCCCTCGCGACGCAGACCCGCGATCGGCGGTTCCGCCGCGGGCCCGGCGCCATCCCAGCGGCGCGCGACCGTGGCCGGGCCCGCGCCGTGCTGGAGTATCAGGACCGGCGCGTGGATCCGGTCCAGCGCGCCGTCACCCGCCGCGACCGCCAGGTCGAACGGCGTTTGCGCCGCCTGCGCGAACGGGATGATCACCGCGCCGGACGCGGCGAGATGGCGGGCTGTGCCCGCCGCCCGCGGCGACGTCGGCGCCACCGTGTACACGGTCTGGATCCGCCGGTCGCGTTCGACCAGCGGTGCGACGTCGGCGAGCCTGGTCGCCGCCGTCAGATGGTGGACGACCATCAGGACCTTGTGCAGCCCCTGAAGCGTCGCCCCTATACCGCTGTCCAAGCCGAACGGTCCTATGGACCATCCGTCGACAGACATTGCGTCCCCCTTGCCCCGATTGGTGCGGCGACCTGGATGACCGCCTCGGAGCCAAGGTGCACGCCGACGCTGGACGGGCCCCTTGCAGGGGGCTGGACGCTTTCATTGCGGTCCTGGTGGGAGCGGGGCTGGTGAGCACTGCGGACGGAGACCGGGGTTGAGCCTTTGCGGGGTCCGCCCCCCGGTCCGCCATGATCACCAAATCCAGATCAACGGGTCCTCCAAAACTCGGATCTATATGAAGGAATCCGCACATGCCGCTGCACGTGCGGATCCGTTACTGGTCAGCGCCCGATGAGTCCCTCGGGGGAACTGGGGCGTAAGAGGAGGATAGACCTTTTTGCTGTGGCGTGTGTGAACCAGTGAGGAGTTGTCCGAGATGACCTTTCGGTCACTTGGGTCCTGATAGTTCCAGTTAACCGGACACTATGCGCCGGAGAATGAGTTTTTCGGACGTTGGCTACGATACCGACGAATCCGAACATTCGTTCCATTGGGAATGTGGACTTATACCCATTGCGCCCATTAACGCGCTGGTAGGGTAGTAACTAGTTAATTCGTATGAGACCTTGCCTAGCGGGGGTCATACGGAGGGACAGATGGAGGAGGTCGCGCTCCTCGGCCCGGTCGAGTTGAGCGTGAACGGTCGGCGGCTGGACGCTGGCTCGCCGAAGGAAAGCTGTGTGCTCGCGGTCCTGTCCGTGGAGTGCGGTCATACCGTCTCCCCGGACACCCTCGCCGCCCGGATCTGGGGCCTCAACCCCCCGCCGCAGGCGAGGGCGACGCTGACGAGCTACCTGTCCCGGCTGCGCCGCAGGCTCCGGGACGCGGACGCGGACATCGCGCCGCTCGGGCACGGTCCCGGCGGCTACGTCCTGACCCTCGACCCCGAAGCGGTCGATCTCCACCGGTTCCGGCGGCTGCGGCGCCAGGCGCGGGCCATCGCGGGGAGCGGGGACGACGAGCACGCCCGCGCGCTGCTCATCGAGGCTGAGGCGCTCTGGCGGGGCGAGCCGCTCGCCGGGCTCCCCGGCGAATGGGCGCGCGACCTGCGCACGAGCCTGCGCGAGGAACTCCACGCCACGAGGCTGGAGCGGATCGAGGCGGAGCTGCGGCTCGGTCTCCACGACGTCGTCGTCGGCGACCTGTCCAGGCTCACCGCCGCGAATCCGTTCGACGAGCGCGCGGCGGCGCTGCTCATGACCGCGCTGTACCGGTGCGACCGGCACGCGGACGCGCTCGCCGTCTACCGGCGCGTCCACCGGCTGCTCGCCGACGAGACGGGCACCGAACCGGGGGAGCGGCTCCGCGACCTGCACGAGCGGATCCTCCGGCGCGACCTCGACCTGGCCGCGACGCCCCTTTACCGCCGTGTCCCCGCTCCCGCCGGGGCCAGTCAGGCGGCGGGGCCCGGCGCGGTGGCGCCCGATGCGGCGGGGCCCGGGTCGGCGCCGTCCGGGCCGTTCCCGCCTGGTCTGTTCCCGTCCGAGCTGATGCCGCCCGACGCCGAGGACTTCACCGGACGGGACGCCGAACTCGGCGTGCTCACCCGTCCGGCCGCCGAGCCCAAGGACGGCGCCGCGCGGATCTCGGTCATCACCGGCCTGGCGGGCGTCGGGAAGAGCGCGCTCGCCATGCGCGCGGCCCGCATGCTCGCGCACCGCTATCCGGACGCCCAGCTCTACCTGCACCTGCGCGGGCACGACCCGGAGCGGCCGCCGGTGTCGCCGCACGCCGCGCTCGCCGAGCTCCTCCCGCAGCTCGGCGTCCCGCCCGAGCGGATCCCGGCCGAGCCGGGCGACCGGGTCGTGCTCTGGAGGCGGGAGCTCGGACGGCGGCGCGCGATCGTCGTCCTCGACGACGCGACCGGCGCCGAACAGGTCCGCGCGCTGGTCACCGCGGGGCCTGCCCGGTTCCTCGTCACCAGCCGGCGGCGGCTGGCCGGGATTCCCGGCGCGAGCTACCTGCCCCTCGACGTCCTCGGGGCGGACGAGGCACGCGCGCTCGTCCGCGCCGTCACGGGCGACCGCCTCACCGCCGGGCACGTCGACGACATCGTCCGCCGATGCGGTGGGCTGCCGGTGGCGCTGCGCGTGGCCGCCGGACGGGCCGCCGCGAGCCCGCAGGACGACCGGCTCGACGGGCTCGCCCTCCCCGAGGAGGACGAGGGCCTGGCCGAGGCCGCGTTCGAGCTGTCCTACCGCGCGCTCACCGACGACCAGCGAGCGGTGTTCCGGCGGCTGGGCCTGAACCCCTGCGCGGAGACCGGGTCGCGGGCGGTCCACATCCTGAGCGGGCACCCCCGCGACGTCGCGGACGACGCCGTCGAGACCCTGCTCGATCACCATCTGGTCGAGGAGCACCGGCCGGGACGCCTGCGCATGCACGATCTCGTCCGCGACTACGCCCGGTCCCGCGCGCTCGACGAGGACTCCAACGGGGACCGCAGACGCGCCCTCGGACGCCTGCTGAACCATTACCTCGGGTGCGCCCATCGCGCGGATCGCGTCCTGCATCCGCACCGGCGCAGGCTCCCCATACCGGACGGGACAGGAGACGCCGCCCCCCGGCCGTGCGTCCGCGAGGCGCAGGCATGGATGAAAGAGGAATGGCGCAACGGCCTCGCCCTGGCGCACCACGCAATGGCGCGCGAAAGGAAGCAGGACGGTGTGCTGCTCGTGCACCTCTTCTCCCAATTCCTGGAAGTGCACGGACACCATGAATGCGCCGGAGAGGCCCAGGAAGAGGCGCTCCGGGCGGCGCGCGAACTCGGCGACACCGGCTTCACCGCGCAGACGCTGTACGAATTGAGCGTCACCAACGCACGCACGGGACGTTTCGCCGAGGCGCTCGAAGCGGCCGAGCAGGCGCTCGCCCTGAGCCGGGCCGCCGGCGACCGGCACGCGACCGCCGAGGTGCTCGACCGCATGGGCATCTATCTGGCGGCGACCGGCCGTTACCGCGAGGCGCTCGCGCACTGCCAGGAGGCGCAGGGAATCCATTCGCGGCTCGGCGACCGGCACGGCGAGGCGGAGGCGCTCGTCCACGCGGCGATGGTCCTGTGGCATCTCGGCCGCTACGAGGAGGCCATGGTCCACCTTCGCGGTTCGCTCGACGGATACCGGCGCGTAGGGGACGAGCGCGGTGAGGCGGCGGTGCTCAACAACCTCGGCGAAGTGCAGCGGCAGCGCGGCTACCATCGCGACGCCGTCCAGCATTATCTGGAGGCCGCCCGCGTGTTCGGCGGGAGCGACGAGGGCCGCAACGCCGCGATCCTCAGGAGCAACATCGGGAACGTCCACCTTTACAAGGGCGAATACCAGGAGGCGCTGCGCTGCCATCGTGAGGCGATCGCGGTATTCCGCGCGACGGGCGACCGGCGGAACATCGCCGACACTCTCAACAGCCTCGGCGTGACGTATCTGCTGATGGACCGTCCGACGGAGGCGCTCGTCCACCATCAGGACGCGGAACGGCTGGCGCGCGAAGTCGGCGACCCGTACCAGCGCGTGCGGGCGTTGCAGGGCATCGGCGACGCGCACCGCGCCTCCGGCCGCTACTCCACCGCGCTCGACCATTACCAGCAGGCGCTTTCCATAGCGCGCGACATCAGCGACCCGTACGGGGAGGGAAAGGCGCACGAGGGGATCGCCGGCGCGGTCCTGCAACTCCGCGGCACCGACGCCGCCCGGATCCACTGGCGGCAGGCCCTCGACCTGTTCGAGATGCTCGACGTCCCGGAGGCCCGGTCGATCGCGATCCGCCTGCAGACGGTGGACGGCGTCGCGTCCTAGCCCGCCCCATGCGAACGTGAGGGTTCCGGGCCGCGGACGACGTTTCGCTCTTCCGGCAGGGTCGATTTCGCGTGATGCGTGATCGCCGATGATTTTCCGTCGTGCGCGTGGTCCAAAGAACAGCAGGGTTTCACCGAACACCGGACTTCACCACGATTGGAGCGGCGGATGCACGAGCGGACGAATGCGCCGCGGCCCGTCCTCCAGGACGGCGGGCTGCTGGAGCGCGCGATCGGGTTCGCGCTGACCTCCGTCCAGGCGGTCACGCCGGACATGCTGGCGCGCCGGACGCCATGCGAATCGTGGGATCTGGAAATGCTGCTGCTGCACCTCCGCGACTCCCTCGCGGCGCTGCACGACGGCGTCAGTTCCGGCCGGGTCGGCATGGCGCCCGAGCCGCCCGCACCGGACGAGGACCCGGTGTCGGCGGTGCGGGTGCGCGCCGTCCGGCTGCTGCGGGCGTCCGTCTCGCCGGAGCGGGTCGACGTCGGCGACCGCCAGTTGGGCGGGGACCTGATGGCCGCGGCCGGCGCGATCGAGGTGGCCGTGCACGGCTGGGACATCGCGCAGGCGTCGGGCCGGCGGTCGCCGATCCCGCCGGGGCTGGCGGACGAGCTGCTGACGATCTGCCCGCTGGTGGTGCCCGAATCGCCGCGCCACCTGCTGTTCGCCGAACCCGTCGAGCCCGCCCCGGACGCCGCGCCGGGAGCCCGCCTGGTCGCCTTCCTCGGCCGCCGCCCGCTCCACCGCCCCGACGGGGGAGAACCGTCCGCACCGCCCTGATCGTGAAGCGAATCGCGTGGGTGTGGTCAGGTCGCTTGATCGGTGGCGGTGGCGGTGGGCCGGGCCGTGGACGATCGGCGGCGGTTCCCGGGCTCCAGGGCGGGGTTTCCGCTGCGGTGATCGATGCCCGCGATGTCGGTGCCCGGCGGGACGACCTCGTCGATCGCGTCCAGGGCGGCGGCGTCGAGGCGGACGTCGGCGGCGGCGAGCAGGTCGTCCAACTGGTCCATCGTCTTCGGCCCGATGATCGTCGAGGTGATGGCGGGATGCTCGGCGACGAAGCCCAGCGCCAGGTGCGTCAGCGAGAGGCCCGCGTTTTCGGCGATCTTCGCGAGGCGCTCGACGGCGTCGAAGCGGACGGGGGAGTTCGGCTCCACGTCCACGGCGCGCCGCTCCCACGCCGGGTGCGACGATCCGGAGAACCGCGACCCGGCCGGGGGCCGCTCGCCGCGCCGGTACTTGCCGGTCAGCCAGCCGCCCGCCAGCGGGCTCCACGGGATGACGCCCATGCCGTGCCGCCGCGCCGCGGGCAGCATGAACTCCTCGACCGACCGCGCGAAGATCGAGTACTGGGGCTGCTCGCAGACGAACCGCGCCGTGCCGCGCCGCCGCGCCGCCCACTGCGCCTCGACGATCTGGTCGGCCGGATAGGACGACGAGCCGATGTAAAGGATCTTGCCTTGGCGGACGAGGTCGGTGAGCGCGTCGAGCGTCTCGTCCAGATCGGTGTCCCAGTCGCGCCGGTGCATCTGGTACAGGTCGATGTGGTCGGTGCCGAGGCGGCGGAGGCTGTCCTCGACGGACCGGACGATCCACCGGCGCGACCCGCCCCGGCTGTTGCGGTCCTCGCCCATCGGGAAGAAGAACTTGGTCGCGAGGACCACCTCGTCCCGGCGGTCCTTGACGGCGCGGCCCACGAACCGCTCGCTCTCCCCATTGGAGTACATGTCGGCGGTGTCGATGAAGTTGATCCCGGCGTCCAGCGCGCGGTGGACCATGCGCTCGCACTCGTCGTAGTCGGGCTCGCCGACCTCGCCGAACATCATCGCGCCGAGGCACTGGACGCTGACCTCGACGCCGGTCCGGCCGAGCTTGCGGTACTGCATGCGGTGAACTCCCTCGGATAGCGATCGCGCTCCAAACCGCGATCGCGCTTGAACGTACGAGCTGGAGCGCGCTCCAGGTCAAGCAACCTTTCGGCGAAGCCCGCGGCAGGCGTCCGGCACGGCACGGGAAAATCTCCCCAATCCCCGCGCCCGGAGGTTGCGGCCGGTGTTTTCGGGCCGTTCCGGACGGGCAGGCCCACCTGGTGATGATCATGAACGGGCCGCCGGAGCTCGGCTTGGAGGTGCTGGGGATCGAGGCCGGGACGACCGCGGCGACCCCGGTGCTGAGCCTGCGCGTCGGGCTGCGGCGGGTGGACGGCGGACCCGTCCAGTGCGTCCTGCTCACCACGACCGTGACCATCGCCGCCGCCGGCCTGTCCTGGGCGCGCGCCGGCGCCACCGTGCCGACGTTCCGCGGCGGGACGGAGCTGACGCTCACGCTGCCGTGCCGGCCCGTGGTGCCGGCCGTGGCCGAGCAATGCCGTCCGCACACCGTGGACGGCGGCGGCGTCCCGCTCGACCTGGCCTTCGACGGCACGGTCTTCTACCCCGGCGAGAACGGGACGCGCGCCGGCCAGGCCCCCTGGCGCCACGAGACGACCACGGTGCTGCCCGTCCGCGCGTGGCGCGACCTCCTGCGCGACCACGATCCCCGTGAGGGGGAGCCGCTCCGCGAGGGGGAGCCGACCGCATGAACGTGGCCGGACGGCGACCGTCCGGCCGCCGCAGGTGATGAGAGCGACCGATCCGCAGGGAGGGAGTGTGAGATGAGAAAGGGATTCCGTTTCGGCCCGGCCGCGATCCGGCTGATGATCGCGCTGTTCGTGCTGGCGGTGCTCGCCGTCGTCGTCAGGGAGCTGCCGACGCCGCGCGGGCAGCGCAAGAGGAAGTCCAGGTGACGGGGCTTCCCGGATGACGACGATCGACAGGCAGTTGATCGGTTATCTGAAGGACGCGCACGCGCTGCAGCAGCACGTGCAGGCCGCGCTCAGCGAGATGCTGACCACGGCGGCGAACGAGCCCGACATGTGCGGGCCGCTCGGCCGGTACGCCGAGCGGTCCCGGGCGCACACGCGGGCGATCGAGGCCCGGCTGAAGGCGCACGGGTCCGCGCCGTCCATCGTGCGGGACGCGGGGATGCTGTTCGCGGCGGTGGTCGAGGGCGGGCTCGGCCGCAGCCGCCGCGACCCCGCGGGCAAGCACATGCGGGACGCCTACGTCGCCGCGCACCTGCAGGTCGCCGCCGGGGAGATGCTGCGGCGCGTCGCGGAGCGCGCCGGCGACCGTGAGACGGCGCGGGCCGCGGCGGCGATGTGCGACGACGCGTACGCGATGTCGCGGGAACTGTCCGACCGGTGGGACCTCGCCGTCGACATGTCGCTCAGGCAGCACGGCGTCAAGGACGTCCCGCCACCGCCCGCCTAGGCCGGCGCCCGCGTGAACGCCGGAACCCGACGGCGGTGTGGTCACCGGGGGCGGCAGGCGTGTGCGTCCAGCCGTGCCTTCGCCTCCCGGTACTGCCGCTCCACATACCCCTTGCGCAGGTGGCTGCCCCAGCGGTACTCCTCCTCGTGCCCGCACTCCGGGCACACGAGTCCTCAAGGTCCGCGGGACGTGACTCGACCAGCGTCACGGCGTGCTTGGCGACGATCGGCATGCCGGCGCCGTGTCCCGTGCCGGACGCCCTCAGCGCGGTGGTGGGGCTGTCCCCACCCCCGGGTCGCGGGCCAGCCGTAATGATCTTCGGACCACGAAGGCGATGGGATCGACCCATGCCCCTCCCACGCATCGCCGCGGCCCCGCACGCCGCGGTCTCACGTATCGCAGGCCCGCGCGTCGTGGTGGTCGCCGCGGCGGTCGGCGTGGCCGGGATCGTCGGCTGGACGGGAGCCGCCTCGGCCTCGCTCTCGCCCGCCCCGCCGCCGGGCTCCCAGGCCCCCGCGCCTGGACTGGCGCGCTACGCCGGGCAGCACCTGGACTGGGGCGCCTGCCCGGCGGACGCCACCGAACTGATCGAGGCGGGCGCGCAGTGCGCGCAGGTGACGGCGCCGCTCGACTACTCGTCCCCCGGCGGCGCCACCATCAAGCTCGCGATCTCACGCATCAGGGCCAAGGACGGCGCGCACCGCCGTGGCATCCTGCTCGGCAATCCGGGCGGGCCCGGCGGGCCGGGGCTGGACTACACGGCGTATCTGAAGTCCGCGATGAAGGACGCGGCCGACCCGTACGACCTGATCGGCTTCGACCCGCGGTTCGTCGGCCGCAGCACCCCGATCTACTGCGGGATCTCGCCTAAGGCGCAGCCGACGCACTCCAGGCGCGAGGCGTTCGAGGCGTCCGTCCGGAACGCCCGCGACACCGCGCGGCGCTGCCACGAGCACGGGAACAACGCCGCGCTGCTGCCCCACGCGTCCAGCCGCAACGTCGCCCGCGACATGGACCTGATCCGCGCGGTTCTGGGCGAGCGCAAGCTGTCCTACTACGGCATCTCCTACGGCGCCGACCTGGGCGCCGCGTACACCCAGATGTTCCCCGGCCGCGCCGACCGCATCGTGATCGACAGCGTCACCGATCCGGCGCTGACGCAGTACGAGAACTTCCAGGCCGCCGGCGCGGCCCAGGAGCGGGGCCTCGACGAGTGGGCGTCCTGGACGGCCCAGCGCGCCGCCAAGTACGACCTCGGCCGTACGCCCCGCCAGGTCAGGGCGACGGTCGAGAGGCTGTCCTCCCAGGTGGACAGGGGGCCGCTCCGCATCGGCGACTACACGATGGACGCGAGCGCCCTCGGCCTCATTCTGCGCCAGTTCGTCGGGACGGAGGAGTACAACGACGTCATGGCCAGGGCCGTCCGGAACCTGGCCGACGCCGCCGCCGGACGTCCCGTCGAGCCGACGGCCGAGCTCCGCATGTGGCTTGAGGTGTTCAACACGCCGAGCCCCGAGCTGGACAACCAGTTCAACAGCGGCAACGCGATCTTCTGCGGCGACGGCGGCTGGCCCGCCGGGGGCTGGCCGTCCGATCCCGAGCAGTACTGGCGGAACATCCAGCGCGCCCGCGCCACGCAGCCGGTCTTCGCGGCGACGGCCAATGCCATCTTCCCGTGCCCGTTCTGGAAGTCCGAGCCCCGTGAGCCCGGAGTCGACCTCGGCAACAGGGTCCCCTTGCTGCTCCTCCAAGCGAAGCGCGACAACAACGTCCCCTACGCCGGCGCCGTCGCCATGCACCGCAGGCTCACGGGCTCCCGCATGATCTCGGCGGACATCCGTTCCCACGGTGTCTACGGGCGCGGCGCCGACGGGCTGACGCCCGTCCCCTGCGCGGACCGCGTCGTGAACGCCTACTTCCGCACCGGCGTCCTGCCCGCGACCGACCTCACCTGCGCCCACCCCGGGGAGACACGATGAACAGGCAAGCCGTCGGCGTCCTGACGGCGGGCGCGCTGCTGATCACACTCGTGCCCTCGGCCGCCGCCGCCCAAGGGCACCCGGGAAACCGGTACGGAGCAGAACGCCCGGGACACCCGTACGGAGAGGGCGATCTCCAGCGCGATGTGAACGCCGTCCGGGCGACCGGCGCCACCGGCGTCCTCGCCGAGGTCCAGACGCGGCGGGACGCGCACGTGGCCCGCGCCGGCGTCGCCGACCTGAAGACGCGGCGTCCGGTTCCGTGGAACTCCTACTTCCGGCTCGGCAGCGACACGAAGACCTACACCGCCACCGTCGCGCTGCAACTGGTCGGCGAGGGCAGGCTCCGGCTGACCGACACCGTCGAGAAATGGCTGCCCGGCATGGTCGGCGGCAACGGGAACGACGGCCGCAGGATCACCGTGATGAACCTCCTGCGCCAGACCAGCGGCCTGAACGACTACGTGACGGTCGACCTGGACGAGGACGATCTCACCCCCGAGGCGTACCGGATGAACCGTTTCCGCGTCACCACCCCGCACCAGCAGGTGGCCGCGGCGATGACCAAGGCCCCGGCCTGGCTGCCGGACGCGGCGAACCCGGCCGCGGAGACCCGCTGGGGCTACTCCAACACCAACTACGTCCTGGCCGGGCTGATCATCGAGAAGGCCACGGGGAACCCCTGGGCGCAGGAGATCCACGACCGCGTCATCGAGCCGCTCGGCCTGCGCCACACCATGACGCCCGGCACCTCGGCGTACGTCCCGCAGCCGAGCGCCGCCGCCTACACCCGCTTCCCGGGGCGGAAGGAACTCACCGACACGTCTGTGACCGTGGGCGGCGGCGCCGACGGCGGCATCATCGCCACCACCGGCGACCACGGGGCCTTCCTGCGCGCGTTGATGAGCGGACGGCTGCTGAAGCCCGCCCAGCTCGCCCAGATGAAGCAGACCGTCACGACCGGCGACGAGCTCTTCGGCCGCTACGGGTTGGGCCTGGCGTGGCGGCCCGCAGCGGGCTGCGACGGCGGCGTCTGGTTCCACGGCGGCACCAGCTTCGGCGTCGTCTCGGAGTCGGGCGTGAGCGCGGACGGCCGCCGCGCCGCCAGCGTCGCCGTGTCCACCCTGCGGTTCGGCGACGAGCAGGACGCCCAGGACAGGGCGTCGCTCCGGCTGGTCGACAACGCCGTCTGCGCGCCCGCGCCCGGCTAGCGCCCGCGTCCGGCTAGCGCCCGCGTCCGGCTAGCGCCCGCGTCCGGCTAGCGCCCGCTCGACGTCCGCGGCGCATAACACGCACCACGTGCGACACCGCACGCGCGAGGACCGGCCGAACTTTCAGGTTTCGTTGACGGGGCCTTGGGATTCGGCCCAGGGGGCGCGGGTACCTTCGCGGCCCATGACTTCGCAGATCAGCCGCCCGATCTTCGTGCTCGGCTGCCCTCGTTCGGGGACGACGCTGCTGCAGCAGATGCTGCACTCGCACCGGCGCATCGCGTTCCCGTCCGAGACCTTGTTCGTGCACACCGCGTACGCGGCGCGGCACCGGTTCGGCGATCTGGAACGGGCGGAGAACCGGCGGGCGCTGGCCGAGTGGATCACCCGCGGCCGGCACACGAAGTTCCGGGTCCTGGAGCTGGACGCCGAGGACGTGATCGAGGAGATCGTGCACGGCCCCCCGACGCTCGGGTCCGCGCTGGCGACCGTCTTCCGCGCCTACGCGCGGCGGCACGGCAAGCCGCGCTGGGGCGACAAGCGCCCGAGCTACTTCCGCCGGGTGCCGATGCTCCGGCGGATGTTCCCGGACGCGCAGTTCGTCCATCTCGTCCGGGACGGCCGGGACGCGGTGAGCTCGCTGATGCGCATGCCGTGGTTCAGCGGCGACATCTACGCCGCCGCGCTGACCTGGCGGGAGGCCGTCGACACCGGGAGACGGCTCGGCCCGCGGCTCGGTCCCGGCACCTTCCACGAACTCCGGTACGAGGACCTCGTCGCCGATCCGGAGTACGCGTTGGCGAAGCTGTGCGCCTTCCTGGACGAGGAGTACGACCCCGAGATGACCAGGGCGTACGAGCACGCCCGCCGGACGGTGCCGTCCGCGCGCAAGTGGCATCTGCGCACGCACGAGGCGCCGAACACCCGCACCGTCGGCGCCTGGCGGTACCGCCTGGACGACTGGGAGGCGAGCCTGGTCGAGCACGTCCTCGCCTCCCGCCTGCTCGACCACGGCTACGCGCTCTCCGGGGCGCCGCGTCCGGCGGCCGCGCACCTCGCCAAGTTCCACCGGATCGCGGCGCACCGCTGGCGCTCGCGGCACGCGCACGCCTTCCTGGACCTGCTCGCGCAGGCCCGCGAGCCGAACCCGGTCGTCTCCCTGGTGCGCGGCCCAGTGCCGCTACCCCACCACCTGGAAGAGAACTGACACCACTGGCGCCGACGCCACCGAGGCTGGTGCCGGTCGGCGTGGGCTGGCGTCGTCGCAAGGTGTTCCTTGCCTCCGGGCGAGGAGCCCCTTGCCTGACCGTGCTGGACGGTCTGGCCAGTTGTCCGAAATTCTCATGGAACGTGCCGTGTTGCCGCGTCCGGCGGGCGTGCGTTCGCGGCGGGTCCGCTGGGGAACGGCGCAGGTCGCGTGCCGGGGTGCGGCCCGCGAGAAGGAACGGATCGGTGGGACGCGCGGGGACAGCGGTTTCCGATCAAGGCCCCGGTGGGTCCCTTAACGGAACACGCTACCTAGCGGTAACTTTGCGCCGTTTTACCGTGCCGCTGACATAATTTACGGAACAGAGACATGGTTGTGTCCGATCGTTCACATCTGGATCTGAGACACAACATCCATTTCCCGGTATCTTGCGTGTTGCTCGTCTTCCGATAGCTATCGCGAATGCTCCGAAGATCCTCTGACAAAGGGGGAGTGCGGTGACCAGATCGGAAACAATTTCCCACGACGAGCTTCAATCGTGGCTTCTTGACAGGATCGCCTTCTACCTCGACAAGCCGACGGAAAACATCGATCCGGCGGTCGAACTCGCGCGCTATGGCGTGGACTCGGTCTACGCCATCAGCATCATCAGCGACATCGAGGACCACCTGCAGGTCGAGGTCGACGTGGCCGAGGCCCGGCGCCGGGAGACGGTGGCCGCGCTCACCGACTACCTGCTCGAACTCGTCGCGTGATGGGCGGCGCGTGATGGGCGGCCGCGCCGGTCCGGCCGGCGCCGCGCCCGCCATGGTGGTGCTCGGCGACAGCGTCGCCGAGGGCCAGGACGACCCCGACCCCGCCGGCGGATGGCTCGGCTGGGCCGGTCGGCTGGCCCGCCACCTGGGCATTCCCCGCGAGGAGATGCTCAATGCGTCCGACCCGGGCGCGACGGTGGAGGACGTGGTCCGCGACCAGCTTCCCGCCGTCCGGGACCTGCGGCCCGGCCTCGTCGTGCTCGGCTGCGGCATGAACGACGCGCTGCGCGGGTTCGAGCGCCCGGACGCCGCAGCCCGGCTGGACGAGCTGTTCGGATGGGCCGCCGGGATCGGCGCGGTCACCCTCGCGATCCCGGTGCCGCGGCCGCCGCTGCTCGACCTGTCCCCGATCTCGCAGTTCCGCAAGAAGCGGACCGTCCAGCGGATTCACGACTTCAACGCGGAGCTCAGGCGCGCCTCGCACGAGTTCGGAATGTCTTTTCCCGCGCAGGAATCGGTGGCGAAAGTCGCCGACCCCGCGATGTGGAGTCCCGATGGAATCCACCTCAACCCGAGAGGACACGCTTATGTCGCGGAGGTGATCGCGGACATCGCTGCGAGCCTGCTCGGGGAGCGGGCGATCTGAGCCCAGGGGGACCAATTTTCGAAGTCTGGGACAGAGATGAAGAAACCATTCACCTTCTTGAACGGACGCTGGCGCGTCCCCCAGTCGATGGTGCTCGTCCCGCTCGCGCCGGTCCTGGTCGTCCAGGCGTGGCGGACGGTGCGCCGCACACCCCGGCTGGATCCCGCGTCGGGCGACGAGCACGGCTTCGTCCCCGGCGCGAACCCCGGAGCCGGTCCCGTGTTCCGGGTCGTGGTGATCGGCGAGTCCACCGCGGCCGGGGTCGGCGCGTCCCAGCACGCGGAGGCGCTGCCGGGTTTCCTCGCCGAGGCGCTGAAGGAGCGGCTCCGGCGGAGCGTGGCCTGGTCGGTCACCGGCGAGAACGGCGCCACGGCCCGCCGCGTCGCGACCGCCCTCGTCCCGTCGGCGGCCGGTATGCCCGCCCAAGCCCCAACCCCCGCTGCCGTCCACGCCCCTGCCGACGACTCCGCCCGCACCCCTGCTCTCGACCTGGTCGTCGTCACCGTGGGGATCAACGACCTGATCCGGCGGCGACCGCTGCGGCGGTGGACGGCCGACCTGGCCGACCTCGTCGACGTCCTGCGGGGCAGGTACGCGGACGCGACGCTGGTCGTCGCGGGGATGCCGCCCGTGCACCGGTTCCCGGCCCTCCCGCAGCCGCTGCGCCACGTCCTCGGCGCGCGGGCGCGGACCATGGACCGGATCATGCGGGACGTGGCCGTGGCGGGCGGCGCCGTCCACGCCCCCATGGACGAGGCGATGGCGCGCGACCGCCGCCTCTTCGCCTCCGACGGCTTCCATCCGTCCCCCGCCGGCTACCGAGCCTGGGCCGAGGACCTCGCCCGCGCCGCCACCCCCGCCGACACGTCCCCCGCCGACACCGTCCCGCCCCAGACGATGAACTGACCCCGTCCCACGGCAAGTGAAGGGAGCAGCTCAGGTGACGGCTCGCGGAACGTTCCGGAAGGCGGTGGAGGCCAAGGACCTCGCCGCGATCACCAGTGCGCTCGACCCTGGCATCGAGTTCCACAGTCCGGTGATGGTGAAGCCCTATCTCGGCCGCGATTCGGTCGTCGCGCTGCTCGGCGTCCTGCTGGAGGTCTTCGAGGACTTCCATTACACCGACGAACTGGTGAGCTCGGGACCGGCGGGCGAGCACGCGGCGGGCGGTGGCCCCCCGGCCGTCCCGGCCGTCCCGGCCGTGGCGCTGATCTTCACGGCCCGGGTGGCGGGCAAGGACGTCCAAGGGCTCGACCTGCTCAGTTTCGGTGACACCGGCCTCGTCACCGGCCTGACCGTCATGGTCCGTCCCCTGCCCGCGGCGATGACGCTCGCCCGGGTGGTCGGGCGGCGGATGGAAGCGGCGGAGGGTCCGGGGGCCCCGTCCGACCCTGCTCAGCACTAGAGCCGGCCCATCTCCAGAGAGTCGAAGGAAACGATGGACAGTAAGGTCCCCGCGCACCCCGCGACCCCCGCACACCCCCCGACCTCCCCGCACTCCGCGCCCTCGGCGCATTCCCCGACTTCCGCGCATTCCCCGACCCCTGCGCATTCTCCGACTTCCGCGCACTCCCCGGCGCCTGCGCATTCGGCGGGTGCCGTCCAGGTCCCGCCGCCGCGGCGTCCGGTGCATTCCGGACGTTCCGAGTCGCCCCCCGTCGATGAGCTGTCCCCCGCGCATCGCATCGCCGCCGACCTGGACGGCTATCTCGGCGACCCGATGGACGACGCGGCCGGTCCCTTCTCCTACAAGGCGATCGTCGAGGCGGAGGAGCGCGACGAGCTTCCGCCGGGCGCGGTCGACGCCGTCCGGGCCTGGGGTTTTCCGAGGTTTCTGGTGCCGAGCGGGCTCGGCGGACGGCTCACGACGCTGGAGGAGCTGTTCTTCGTCACCCGCGGCATCTCGCGCCGCAGCGTCACCGTCGCGGTGATGTACGGTTCGGGGCTGCTGGCGGTGAACCCGGTGTGGCTGTGGGGGGACGACCGGCAGCGCAGGACGGTCGCGGACGGCGTCCTGAACGGCGACCTGGCCTGCTTCGGCGTCTCGGAGGCCGACCACGGCAGCGATGTGATGGCCTCGGAGTCGGAGGCCGAGCAGCAGGGCGACGACCTTGTCCTGACGGGCACGAAATGGCCGGTCGGCAACGCCACCCGCGGACGGTTCGTCACCACCTACGCCAGGACCGGCGCCCGCGACTTCTCCCTCATCCTCGTCGACAAGACCGAGCTCGACCCGGACACGTGGTCGACGCTGCCGCCGGTCCGGACGGTCGGGCTCCGCGGCCACGACCTGAGCGGCGTCGCGTTCTCGGGGGCCCGCGTCCCGGCGGACCGGGTGATCGGGCGGCGCGGTTCCGGGCTCGTCCAGACGCTGAAGACCTTGCAGATCACCCGGACGGCGATCGCGGCGCTGTCGGTCGGGACGATGGACGCGGTCGTCCGCATCGGGATGGAGTACTCGCGGCGCCGCACCCTCTACGGCTCGGACATCTACCAGATCCCGGTCATCCGCGACCATCTGCTCAAGGCGCATCTGGACCTGCTGATCGCCGAGTGCGTGGCGATCCCGGTGGCGCGGGCCCTGACGGTCGCGCCCGGACGGCTGAGCCTGTGGTCGTCGATCGTGAAGTACTTCGTGCCCGTCCTGGGCGAGGAGGTCGTGGCCAGCATCGGGACCGTCCTCGCGGCGCGCGGCTACCTGCGCGAGGGCGTGGCGCACGGCGTGTTCCAGAAGCTGCAGCGCGACCACGCGATCGCGAGCATCTTCGAGGGCACCACGCATGTGAACCTCGCCAACGTCGCAGGTCAGCTGCCCTTCCTGATCGACCCGCCGGACACGGCGGACGGCGCGGACGACCTGCTCGCCGACCTGTTCCGCTGGACGCGGACACCGCCCCCCTGGACGCCGGACGGCCGCATGCTCCAGCTCACCAACGAGGGCCGCGACGAGATCGGCCAGCGCTTCGATGTGATCTCCGAGGAGCTGCTGACCGCCGCCAACGCCCACGCCGCGCCCGGCGTCGCGGCGGAGCTGAAGGAGCTGATGTCGAGCATCGGCGGCATGCGCGCCAAGGTGGAGCAGGGCATCCGGGCCGGCGAGGGCGACACGTCCTCCGTGGCGGCGTTGGCACGCGCCAAGCGGTACTGCGAGCTGCACGCGATGTTCTCGTGCGTCCTCACCTGGTTGCACAACCGCCACCAGTTCGGCGGGCCGTTCGCCGACGGGCAGTGGCTCGTGCTGTGCCTGCAACGTCTGCTGCAGCGCGCGCAGCCCGACACCTTGCTGTCCGAGGAGTTCCTCCCGTCGCTGGAGGACGCGATGTTCCGCGGCTTCGACGAGGGCCGCTGGTTCTCGCTGCTGTCCCTGGCCGAGTTGCTGACCGATGTAGAGGACGAGTGACCCACGATGCACAAGCATCAGGACTTCGTGTCGCTCGTCCGGGAGAACGTCCAAGCCCACGGTGACGACCGTTCGTTCACCTTCATCACCGAAGAACGAGGCGGGAAGTACAAGGAGCCCGGCGGGAAGTACAAGGAGCCCGGCGGGAAGTACAAGGAATCCGGCGGGAAGTACAAGGAGAACGTGCTCGGATTCGCCGAACTCGACCGCAAGGCCCGCACGCTGGCCTGCCGCTTAGAGGCCCGCGGGCTGCGGGACAGGGCCGTCCTGCTGCTGTATCCGGAAGGGCTGGAGTTCCTGACGGCGTTCCTGGGCTGCCTGTACGCGCGCGTCGTCGCCGTCCCCGCGCCCCTGCCCGACCTGGACGCCGGACGGTACGGACGCACCCGCCGCATCATCGAGGACGCCGACATCGCGTTGATCCTCACCGACACCGCCCACCGCGACATCCTCGACACCTGGCTGGCCGACGCCGACCTGAAAACACGCCTGCACACCCTCGACACCCAGGCGATGGAAGAGGACGCCGACCCGACCGGTTGGACGCCCCCTGAATTTCGTCCGGACACCCTTGCGTTCCTTCAATACACGTCCGGCTCGACCAGCGAACCCAAGGGCGTGATGGTCACCCACGGCAACCTGCTGTGCAACGGCGAGGAGATCAAACGCCGGATCGAGGCGACGACCGACACCGTCGGGGTCGGCTGGGTGCCGCACTACCACGACATGGGACTGGTCGGTCAGTTCCTGCAACCGCTGTACCTCGGCTGCCGTTACGTGTTCACCTCGCCGATCACGTTCATCAAGCGTCCCGTGCTGTGGCTGGAGCTGATCACCCGGTACCGCGGCACGGTCACGGTGGCCCCGAACTTCGGATACGAACTGCTGCTGCGCCGCGTCGCCGACCACTGGCTGGACGGCCTGGACCTGTCGTCGCTCCGCGTCGTCCAGAACGGCGCCGAACCCGTCCGGCCCGCGACGCTGGAGAGGATGACCGAGCGTTTCGCGCCGATCGGGTTCCGGCCCGGCATGTGGATGCCCTGCTACGGAATGGCGGAGACGACGTTGCTCATCAGCGCGGCGCCGGTCGGCGGCGGCGCCGCCGTCCGCGACTTCGACTCCGAGGCCCTCACCCTCGACAAGGCCGTCCCCGCCCCCGCCGGTCGCGGTGGTGGGGCGCGGCGGCTGGTGAGCTGCGGACGCCCCGTCACGCTGGACGTAGGCGTCGTCGACCCCGAGACACGTGCCCGACTTCCGGAAGGGCGGGTGGGCGAGATCTGGGTCCGCGGCGGAAGCGTCGCACGCGGGTACTGGGAGAACCCCGAAGCGAGCCGCGAGACGTTCGGCGCGCACACGTCCGACGGCGAAGGCCCCTACCTGCGGACGGGCGACCTCGGGTTCCTCGCCGACGGCGACCTGTACGTCACCGGACGCATCAAGGACCTCATCATCGTCAACGGCCGCAACATCCACGCGCACGACGTCGAAGAGGCCGCCCGGGAGGCCCACCCGGCGGCGCTCGCCGCCGCCGCGTTCACCCTCGACGACGGGGGAGACCGGGAACACGTCGTGATCGTCCAGGAGATCAGCACCAGGGCCGCCGCCGGGACGCCGCCGGACGAGCTGGCGACCCTCGTCAAGACGGCGGTCGCCCGCGCGTTCGAGCTGCCCGCGCTGAGCGTCGTCCTGTCCGGACGAGGCACGATACGGCGGACGACCAGCGGGAAGCTGCAACGCGGCCAGACCCGGGACGCGTTCCTCAGCGGACAGATCACCGCGCTCGCCGGTGACCTGGAACCCGCCGTCGCGGAGCTGCACCGGGACGCGAAGGTAACGCCCGCATCACGCGCAAGTGACTTCCAACCGACGCCTGAGTGACTCGGAGGGAAAGTTCCAGTGGACAAGAAAAAACGACCTAACCGATCCTAGTCAAAAGCATGACTATTCATGTCGTTGTCTGCTAACGTCGGGTTCACCCTGAGTCAAGGCGGGGAGAGAAGGCCGATGGCACTACGTCACGCGGTGCTGGCGGCGCTGCTCGACGGCGAGTACAGCGGCTACCAGCTGGCCAAGATCTTTGATTTGTCCGTCTCCAACTTCTGGCACGCCGTACCGCAGCAGCTCTACTCGGAGCTGTCGAGGTTGGAGACGGAAGGCCTGATCAGCGGGCGGCAGATCATCCAGCACGACCGTCCGAACAAGCGCGTGTACACGGTCACGCGGGCCGGTCTCGACGAGCTCGAACGGTTCGCCGCGACCCCCGCCAAGCCGGGCATCATCCGCGAGAACCTGCTCGCGATGGTCCAGGCCGTCGACCACATCTCCGCCGCGTCCGTCATCGCGCAGCTCGAAGACCGGGCGGTGGCCTCCGCCGCCAAGATCGAGGTCTTCGAGCACACCATGAAGCACCTGCGCGGCGACATGGACGAACAGACGTTCCTGCGGACCGGCTCCCCCGTCGGTCCGTACCTGACCTGCATGCGCGGACTGCGCTTCGAGCAGGAGAACTACGAGTGGTTCACCAGTACCGCCCGGCTGCTGCGCACCCGGGCGGGCGACCATGCCGAGGACGGTGAGCCGACATGACTGTGCACCCTGTCAAGGGGACGTGCACAGCGCCTCGCCGGTCCCACGTCCTCGACCACCGTGCCGCCGCACGCCCGCACGGCGGCGGCACCCGCACGACCCCCCGCGCCCTTCCCAGCCTCGCGTCCCGGCCGGGCTGGATCTGGGCCATACGCCTTAGTCAAGGAGGCGTCCATCATGTCGGGCGAAAACCACACCATCGAACTCCCTAACACCCTCGCGACCCCACCGAACGGCACCTCACCGAACGGAACGGCCCCTCCCAACGGCACGGCTCCACCGAACGGAACGGCTCCACCGAACGGCACGGTCCCGTCCAACGGCACGGATCTGGCCAGTGGCGCAGGCCCGTCCAACGGAGCGGCGCAAGCCAACGGAAGCGGTACGGCGGCACGACCGCCCGGGCTGCCGACGCTGGACGAGCCCGCAGCGATCCTGCTGGGCGAGCTGACGCTGCCCGCCGAGCGGGAGTCGGTGCCGCAGGCGCGGCGCTTCAGCCGGTCCGTCACCACGGGCTCCGACATCGGGCACGTCGGCGACGACGCGGAGGTCCTGGTCTCCGAACTCGTCACCAACGCCGTCCGGCACGCGACGGTCCCCGGCTCGGCGCTGTCCCTGCGGCTGCTGCGCGCCGGCGCCCGGCTCCGCATCGAGGTCCACGACCAGGGCGCGGGTGTCCCGCGGACGCGGTTCGCGGACGGCGGCGGCGTCGACCTCATGGAGGAGACGGGACGCGGCTGGTTCCTCGTCGCGATCATCGCCGACCGGCACGGCACCGACCACACCCCGTCCGGCAAGGCGGTCTGGTGCGAGGTCCGCGCCTGGCCGCCGGACGCGCGTCCCGGCCGCTGAGCCCGCCTTTCCTCGCAGAACCCCGCGCAGCGATGGGAAGCACCATGTCCGTTGACTACTACCGCTCGGACGGGAGACGCGTCACCTCCGACGAGGCCCAGCGGCTTCTGCTGGACGTACGAGGACGCCTGCTGGCACAGGACGTCATCCGCGTCGGCGGCGTCGTGGTGGTCGTGTCGACCTGGTTCACCGTGATCGATCTCGGCTTCGCGGCGAACGGGCGACCGCTGCTGTGGCAGACGATCGTGTCCGATCTGTCGATGCACGCCGACGTCGGCCGGTACTCCACGCGCGAGAAGGCCGTGCGCGGGCACGCGCGGGCCGTCGCCATGATCACCGACAGGCTCCGCGGCCTGGTCGCACGCGCGGCCATGGACGAGGTGCGGAGCGAAAGCTGAGTCAGAGACCGAATGAACGGGCCACGGCTTGCGGCCCGTCCCCCCGCATGAGGTTGTGATCTGATGGTTGGCGAAGGCCGGCCGGCGGGCCCCTACGCGGCCGCCTCGAACAGTGAGTCCCCGCACGACGCGTCCGCCCGCGAGGCGTCCGCCCGCGAGCAGCGGCCGAAACGGCGGCGGAAGCGTCCCATCCGGCTGCGGATCACGGCCCTGCTGCTGGTCCCGCTGGTCTCCCTCATCGCCCTGTGGGCGTTCGCCGCGAACATCACGGTCGGCGACGCGTCCGACAAGTTCGACTTCTCGACGACGTACGAGAAGATGGGGCTCCCCGGCATCCACCTGGTGAACCAGCTTCAGGCCGAACGTTCCCTGAGCGTCGTCGCGCTCAGCACCCGCGACGCCGCGGACAGGCAGAAGCTCGGCGCGCAGCGCGCCCGGGTCACCGCCGTGGAGAGGTCCTTCCGCGCGACCGCGCTGTCGGCCGAGGCGCGGGACGCGGCCGAACCCGAGACGAAGAAGCGCCTGGCCGCCGCCGTCGAAGCGCTGGACACGGTGCCGGAGCTGCGCGCGAAGGTCGACGCGGGCAGCGCCGAGCCGCTGGACGTCATCAACTCCTACAGCACCGTCCTCGACCAGGTCATCAAGGTCTTCAACGGGCTGGTGACGGTCAACGACGTCGCCATCCTGACGCAGGGCCGCGCGCTGATCGGCCTCGGCAACGCCCGCGCCTACATGCTCCGCGAGGACTCGCTGGTCACCGCCGCGATGGCGCGGAACGGGCGGCTCACGCCCGCCGAGCACACCGCGTTCATCCAGTGGGCGGCGGAGGGGCGGCGCGAGTTCGACGCCGGGCTCGCCGACCTGAACTCCGGGATCCGCGGGCCGCTGGAGCAGCTCGCCGCGTCCGACGGCTTCAAGCGCTACCGCGCCGCCGAGACCGCGATCGTCAACGCGCGCGGCGGGCGGCTGCCCGCCGAGGCGGCCGACTGGCAGGCGACCACGCAGCTGCTGTCGCAGGCCTGGGCGCAGAAGGTCACGCAGGCGAGCCTGGCGCTCAACGAGATGGCCGAGCCGATCGGTGAGCGGATCGTGCTGCGGCTCGTCCTCGCGGGCGGGTTCGGCCTGCTCGCCGTGGTCGCGTCGATCGTGCTGTCGCTGCTGGCCGCGCGGAGCCTGTCGCGCGAGCTGCGCGGCCTGCAGCGCGCCGCGCTGCACCTCGCCGAGGACCGGCTGCCCGCCGTGGTGGCCCGGCTGCGCCGCGGCGAGGAGGTCGACGTGGACGCCGAGGCGCCGCCCCTCGTCGGGCTCATGGACTGGGGCCGGACGAAGGAGGTCGCCCGCGTCGGCGACGCGTTCACGAAGGTGCAGCACACGGCCATCGACACCGCCGTCCGCGAGTCGTACCTGCGGCAGGGCATCAGCCGCGTGTTCCTCAACGTCGCGTGGCGGAGCCAGTCGCTGCTGCACCGCCAGCTCCGCATGCTGGACGAGATGGAGCGCGGCGCGTCCGACCCGAAGGCCCTTGAGGACCTGTTCCGCCTCGACCACCTCACCACCCGGATGCGCCGCCACGCGGAGGGCCTGGTCATCCTGTCCGGGACGTCACCGGGCCGCGGCTGGAGCAACCCCGTGCACGTCGAGGACGTGCTCCGCGCCGCCGTCTCCGAGGTCGAGGACTACACGCGCGTCGAGGTCGTCGTCGTGACCGGACCGTCCTCCAGCCCCCACCCACCGCCATTCAACGGACGAGCTCCGCTCGACGGAGCGCCCGCCGTGATCGGCGGGGCGGTAGCAGACATCATCCACCTGCTCGCCGAGCTGATCGAGAACGCCACGGTGTTCTCGCCGGCGCCGACCGAGGTGCTCGTCCGCGGCGAGATGGGCGCCAACGGGTTCGCCGTCGACGTCATCGACCGCGGCATCGGCCTCGACCAGTCCGAACTCGACGCGCTGAACCTGCGGCTGTCGCGGCCGCCCGAGTTCGACCTAGCCGTCACCGACCGCCTCGGCCTGTTCGTCGTCGCCCGCCTCGCCGGACGGCACGGCATCCGCGTCGCCCTGCAGCCTTCGCTGTACGGGGGCGTCAGCGCGGTCGTGCTGATCCCGCGCGAGCTCATCGTGGACGTCGACCAGCCCGAGGACGAAGACGCGTCCGCGACCACGGCCGGATCCGCGTTCGGATCCGCGGGCGCGGCCGGATCCGCTGATGTGCCCGTCGCCGCCGCGACCGGCCCCGGGCAGGAGAACGGGGCGTCCTTCGGGAACGGGACGATGAAGCCGTGGCCCACGCCGGAGACCCCGGCGTCCACGGCGATGCTCAACGCGCCGACCTACGCCGACACCACGCCGCCCGATTCGCCGGCGTCCCTCGTGGATCCGCCGGAGTACGACGCGACGGCGGGGTTCAACGCGCCGCCGTCCACCGAGGACCGGCCCTCGTACGAACGGTACGAGACCCCGCCGTCGTACGAGACCCCGCCGTCGCCGTCGTACGAGCAGCCACCGCACGAGACCCCGCGGTACGGAATCCCCTCCGTCGATGCGACGCGTCCGTTCCAGGCCGCGGGGCCGCCCGTGCCGCCCTACGGGCGCGACCCCTACGGCGGGACGGGCGGGTTCGAGTCGCCGCCGTCCTTCGGCGAGGCGCAGGCGCAGGCCCAGGCCGAGGCGCAGGCCCAGGCCCGAGGGGGCACCGGCGGACGGGCCCCGCTTCCGCGCCGGGTGCGCGGCGGCAACCTGGCGCCACAGCTACGCGACTCCGCCCCGCACGCCGCCACGGGACGCGAGCCAGGAGCCGGCGGAGCGCCCGCCGGCGACGCGGTCGCCTCGTGGGAGGACCGTTCGGCGGAGGCGTCGCGCGACCTGTTCGCGTCGCTGCAGGCCGGCTGGCTGCGCGGCAGGGACGACGACGAAGGACCCGGCGACGACATGGAGGGACCATCATGATCCGGCAGGGAGCCGCGACCGAGCTGAACTTTCTCCTCGACGATCTCGTCGACCGGGTTCCGCAGGTCCGCAAGGTCGTCGTCCTGTCGCGGGACGGGCTCGTCATGGGCAAGTCGCGCGGCGTCGGCCGCGAGGACGCCGAGTACCTGGCCGCCCTCGCCGCCGGGTTCCAGAGCCTCGCGTCCGGGGCGCGGGCGCAGCTCGACTCCGGCGAGATCCGGCAGACGCTCGTCGAGATGGAGGACGGGCTGTTCTTCGTCGTCCCCGCGGGCACCAACAGCTGCCTGGCCCTGCTCAGCGAGGTCGGCGCGAACGCGGGACTCGTCGCCTACGAGATGACGATGCTGGTCAAGCGCGTCGGCCGGCAGCTGTCCACGGGCCTCAGGCAGAGCGGGCCCGGCCCGGGAACCAGGTGACCCGCGATGGACCCCGGCGACGCGCCCGGCCACGGCCTCCCCGGCCACGGCTTTCCCGACCACGGTCCCCCCGACCACGGTGTCGCCGATCACGGTCTTGCCGACCACGGGGCGCCGGGCAGGGAACGGTGGCTGGACGCCGCCGCCGGACCCATCGTCCGCCCCTACGCGATGACCCGCGGGCGCACCCGGGCGAACGGCGAGCCCCTCGACATCGTGACGATCCTCGTCGCGACCGGCCGGAAGCCCGCGGAGCCCGGCCGGCTGTCCCGCCAGCAGCGCCGGATGCTGGCGCTGTGCCGGCGCCCGTACGCGCTCGCCGACCTCGCCTCGGACCTGGACCTGCCGCTCGGCGTGATCCGCGTCCTGACCGGTGACCTGCTCGACTCGGGCCTGATGGACGTCCAGCGCTGGACGGTGCCGTCCGACCCGTTCACCGCGGGCCCGCCGCACGCGGACGGGCCGTACGCCGACAGGCCGCACGCCGATCCGAACCTGCTCAGGAGGGTGCTCGATGAACTCCGCGCGCTCTGACCTCCCGTCCACGACGGCCCCGCCCGCCACCGGAGACGCCCCCGACGACCACGACGAACGCGACGATCACGCTGAACACGGCGAACACGACGACCGGGCGGACGGTCCGCGCGTCGCGCTGAAGATCCTCGTCGCCGGTGGGTTCGGCGTCGGGAAGACGACGCTGGTCGGCGCGGTCAGCGAGATCCGGCCGCTGCGCACCGAGGAGGCGCTGACCGACGTCGGCGTCGGCGTCGACGACCTCGACGGCGTGGCCGCCAAGACGACCACCACCGTGGCGATGGACTTCGGCCGCATCACCCTGCGCGACGGCGTCGCCATCTACCTGTTCGGGACGCCGGGCCAGGAGCGGTTCTGGTTCATGTGGAACGAGCTGTCGCGCGGCGCGCTCGGCGCGGTCGTCCTCGCGGACACGCGGCGGTTGATGGCGAGCTTCGCGTCGATCGACTACTTCGAGCAGAAGGGCACCCCGTTCGTCGTCGCCGTCAACTGCTTCGACGACGCCGAACACTACGACCCGCCCGAGATCCGGATGGCCCTGGACATCGACCCGCACGTGCCCGTCCTGCTGTGCGACGCGCGCCGCGCGGTGTCGGCGAAGCAAGTGCTGGTCTCGCTGGTCGAGCACGCGCTACGGATAGCCGGCGGCACCAACCACCGCCCCTAGCCGATCCTCCCAGCCGCCGCTTCGGCTCGGCTCGGGGTCATTCCTCCTCGGGTTGGGGCGGGCGCATGATGATCTCGTCCACCCCGACGTCGTGGCCGTCGGCGCATCTGACCTGTGCCGTCACGGCCTCGCCGCAGCCGGCGTGCGTCAGCATGACCTGGCGGCCCTCCTCGCCGGGCAGGTAGGTCTCGCCCCATTCCATGAGCCCGACGAGGGTCGGCGCGAGGTCCTGGCCCATCTTCGTCAGGTGGTACTCGTAGCGGGTGCGCTGCCCGGGCTCCTGGTACGGCTCCCGGCTGAGCAGGCCCGCCTTGACCAGGTGGCGCAGGCGTGCGGTGACGGCCGATTCGGTCATCTCGAGATTGCGGACGAAGTCGCCGAACCGGTTGGTCCCGAAGTAGGCCTCGCTTAGCACGAGCACCGCCGACGGCGGGCCGAGCGCGGCCAGCGTCCTCGCGACCGGGCAGTTCTGCATCGACCAGCTGTCACGGTCGGCGAAGTGCCCTTCAAGTGCGATTGTCACCCGTCCACTATAAACCTGCTGACTTCGCTTGACCAAAGTCAGCCCGCTCGCTAGCCTCCCTGACTATGGTGGAACAAAGTCAGGTACGCCGCCAGGCGCGTCTCGGGCCGGTGCTCGCGGTGCTCTCCGTCGCCTCCTTCATGGCGGGCCTCGACCTGTTCATCGTCAACGTCGCGTTCAACGACATCGGCCGGGACTTCGCCGGCCATCCGATGGCCGACCTGTCCTGGGTCCTGAACGGGTACGCGATCGTGTTCGCCGCGCTGCTCGTCCCGCTCGGACGGCTCGCCGACCGCTACGGCCGCAAGCGCGGGCTCATCGCCGGGCTCGCCGTCTTCACCCTCGCGTCCCTGGCCTGCGCCGTCGCGCCGTCCCTGTGGTGGCTCGTCGCGTTCCGCGTCGTCCAGGCCGCGGGCGCCGCCGCGCTCATCCCGACCAGCCTCGGACTCCTGCTGTCGGCGTACCCGGCCGCCCGCCGGGCCGGCGCCGTCCGGATCTGGTCCGCGTCCGCCGCGGTCGCCGCCGCGGCCGGGCCCGCCTTCGGCGGCGTCCTGGTCGACCTCTCCTGGCGCTGGGTCTTCTTGGTCAACATCCCGATCGGGATCGCCGTGATCCTGCTCGCGCTCAAGTTCGTCCCCGGCCCCCGCGTCGTCTCCGACTCCCGCGAGGGCGCCGCGGCCCGCGTGCCCGATCTGCCGGGCACCGCGGTGCTCACCCTCGCGGTCGCGCTGCTCGCCCTCGGCCTCGTGAAGATCAACGACTGGCCGGGCGAGCGGACCACCGTCGTCATCGCCGCGGCCCTCCTCGGCCTCACCTGGTTCTGGCTCCGCTCGCTCCGCCACCCGGCACCGGTGATCGAGCCGTCCCTGCTCGCCGTGCGCACGTTCTCCTGGTCGAACGCGGCGATCCTGCTGTTCAGCGTCGCGTTCGCCGCCAACCTCCTGCTCGGCGTCCTGTGGATGCAGCAGATCTGGCATTACTCGCCCATCAGGACCGGGCTCGCCGTCGCGCCCGGCCCGCTGATGGTGCCGATCATGGCGATCGTCGCCGGACGGCTCGCCGCCGCGCGGGTCCCCGTCGGTCTGATCACCGCCGTCGGGTGCATGCTCTGCGCGTTCGGCGTCGTCATGATCGCGATGAGCCTCGGCCCGGCGCCCGCGTACGCGTCCGAGCTGCTGCCGGGCTGGCTCATCGGCGGGACGGGCGTCGGCCTCGCCCTCCCCACCATCCTGTCCGCAGCCGCCGTCGACCTGCCGTCCCACCGCTACGCCACCGGCAGCGCCGTCGTGAACATGAGCCGCCAGATCGGCAGCGTCCTCGGCGTCAGCCTCGCCGTCGCCGTCCTCGGCACCCCGCACGGCTACCCCGACGCGCACAGCGGATTCGTGAACGCCTGGCTGATGGTCGCCGGGTTCATGGCGGTCGCAGCGATCGCCGCCCTTGGCATGACCCCGCGCCGACCCAGGCCGTCCTCGCCCACCGTCCCCGAGACAGAAACGGAAGTGGTCGCCGGCACCTCATAGCCCCCACACCAGCTTCACAACACCACAGCCCGGGGCACCGGACGAAACCTTGACCCGGACCCGAAAGGTCCGGTTCGCCCGGCCGCCCCGCAGCACAACAGGCACCTCATCCGGAGGAGGTGCCTGTTGTGATGTCCGCCGACGTCCGCCGATGTCCGCCGACGTCGGAGCCGGGGCGCGAGAACGCCGCCGCGATCGTCCAGGGGTGGATCGTCCGGGTCGATCACCAGGGCGGACCGTCAAGGCGGGGCGTCAGGGCGGGCCGTACGGGGTGGTCGTCCGGGAGGCGGGGGGGTCCTGGCGGGGGGTCAGGGTGGGACGTCCGGGGTGGGGTGTCCGGGGGGATCATCGGGGCGGGGCGGGCGGGGTGGACCGTCTGGACGGGTCGTCCGGGCGGGCGGGTCGCCGGGCTTGTTCTCCAGGGACTTCAGCTCGGCGCCCAGCCCGTCCAAGATGGGCGCGAGCCTTCGTAACTCGGCCAGGTGCACGACGGTCAACTCCGTCAGCACGCGGTCGGCGGCGGCCGTCAGCCGCACCCGGATCACCCGGTTGTCGTCCTGGTCGCGTTCCCGGCTGACCAGGCCCGCCGTCTCCGCCCGGTTGACGAGCTCCACGGTGCTGTGATGGCGGAGGAGTAAGTAGTCGGCCAGATTGCCGATCGTCGGGGGTCGTTCGGGACCGTGGCCCTTCACGGCGAGCAGTAACTGGTGCTGCGCCGGAGTCAGGCCCGTCGCTCGTGCCGCCGCCTCGCTCCAGCGCAGGTAGCGCCGCAGCCCGGTGCGGAAAGCCAGCAGAGCGGCGAAGTCCTCCTGGGTAAGTTCCTGCACGGGGCTCCCGTTCCATGGACGCGAACGTCCAGCGTTCGGTGCTGAGATGGTACTTCACTCCGCATATCCGGGCAGGTGGACCGGCGCTTTCGATGGGTGGCCGCCGCCGGTCATCAGACCGCGATTCGCCCAGGTCGCCGGACTTGTCCACACTGTTTCCGGACTGTCCCGCCGCCGTCCGGCCGCGACCGGCCGCGGCCAAAGCCCGGGCCGCCGGCCGCGCGTACCCCTGACTCGCGCGGTCACGGCGTTTATGGTTACGCCGTGAGGATTCCGCGAAATAGTTGGATTGTGCCCGCATTGCCCGGGCCGGGGATCGTGAGGTGCGGTTGTGGGTGCCGGTAGGGTTTCCCGGATTCTGGCCGCGGGCGTCCTCGCGGGCGGGCTGCTGGTGGGGTGCGGGCAGGGCGGCGACGAGTCGCTTCTCGACAAGTCGACGCTGGTGGTCGGCGTCCGGCCGGACCTGCCCGGGCTCGGCGTGCGGCACCCGGACGGACGGTTCGAGGGCTTCGACATCGACGTGGCCCAGTACGTGGCGGACCGGCTGGGGAAGAAGGTCAGGTTCGTCCAGGCGCTGGCGTCCGAGCGGATACCGATCCTGACGTCGGGCCGCGCCGACATGGTCCTCGCGACGCTGTCGGTCACGCCCGAGCGCAAGACGGAGATCGCGTACGCGGGGCCGTACTACATGTCGTACCAGGACGTGCTGGTGCGCTCCGACGAGCGCGGCGTCAAGGGCGTGCGGGATCTGCGCGGACGCAGGTTCTGCGCGGTCGAGGGGGCGGATCCGACGAAGCGGCTCCTGGCGATCAACGGGATGACCGCCGAGATCGTCCAGGCCAGGGACTACGACGAGTGCATGGCCATGATCAAGCAGCGCCGGGTGGACGCCATCACGACGAACGACGTGATCCTGGCGGGCCTCATCCGGCGGGAGGGCGGCGGGTTCCGGCTGGTGAACGCGCGGATCAGCGAGCAGAACACCGGGATCGGAATCCAGCAGGGCGACCCGGACGGCTGCGAGGCGCTCAACCGCGCCATCACCCGGATGTACCAGGACGGGACGGCCGCCAAGCTGATGCGCAAATGGTTCGACGGCACCGGCATGGACCTGTCGATCATCGAGATCCCCCAGTTCGAGGGCTGCGTCTAGTCCGCCGTCGGTTCGCCGTGCGGCTGATCCGGTCAGGTGGCGCGGTCGAGGATCAGGTGCAGCTCGTCGGCGCGGCGTCCGGCGATCGTGCCTTGCCGGGCGCGGACGGCGATCCGCTGGTGGAGGCGGCCGACGTCCGCGCGGCGGTGTTCGAGCGGCGTCCAGGGACGGTCCAGGATCTGCTCGATCACCTTCGTGAGGTCCAGGCCGACGTCGCCGCGGACGTCGCCGGCATCGACGCCCCGGCTCACGGAGAGCCGGAGCCTGACCAGCGCGTCATGCAGACGCGTCTCGGGAGACTCGGGCGGCGCCACCGGGGTGGACGGAGCCCGTCCTGGATCGTTCGGCGGCGGGGTGAGCGGGGGAGACGCCGCGTGGAGCGGCAGCAGCCGGCCGGGCGGACCGCCGCCGTCGAGCGTGTCGCCGATCCCGGCGACGAGGGTGGCCGCGGCGACGATCGTGGCGGCGACGCCCGCGAGCGCGAGCCAGGGCAACCGGAACCCGCGGCCCGGCCGCGCCCGCTGCTCCCGCCGCCCGGCCATCATGCGCGCTCGCCCGTCATGTCTGGATCGTCGCGAGGACGCGGTTCAGCTCGGCGGCGACGTCCCTGGACAGGGCGCGCTCCCGCTGCCGGGCGACGATCTTGTCCTGGAGCAGGGCGATCCGCCGGCTCACGGTGCGCCGGTTCGCCTTGCGGCTCCGGTCGGAGGTCAGGTCGTTCTCCAGGTTCGTGATCAGGTTGTTGAGGTCGATGGCGGCGTCGGACCGGATCTCACCCGAGGTGTAGCCGCGGCTCACGATCGGGCGGAGCCGTCCGACCGCTCCGGTCACGTCGCGCGCGGCGGTGTCGGCCGGGGACGGCGGCGGCACGGTGACGGGGGAGCGCGGCGCCGACACGAAGATCGCGACGGCGGCGGTGACGGGGATGGCGATCACGAGGGCGATCGCCGCCAGCCGGACGCCCGCCGCGTTGCGACGCGGTGGCGGCGGCGGACGCATGGCCCTCGTCCGGTGGTCGCGGGCCGGGCGGGCCGGGCGGGCCGGTGCGGTTCCGCGTGCGGGGGCGTCCGCGAGGCTCTTCCTCGCGGTGAACGCCGCGTTCGACGGCCCGTCATCGCGGTTGAGGAGTCTGGCGACGTCCCTCGCGAACGGACCGTCCACGATCGTCGCGGCGAGGCAGCGCGCTGCGATGGCGGCCGGTTCGCCGGACGCCCCGGCCGGCAGGCAGGCGGAGATGACGGCGCCAAGAGCGCGCACATCGGCCGCCTCCCCGCCACCGTCGGCGTTGGCGTTGGCGTCGCGGAGGCCGCGGGCTATGCCGCCGATGCCGGTATCGATGATCTTCACGTCGCCGCCGACGAGCACGACCCTGCGCGGGTTCAGGTCGCCGTGTGTCACTCCGGCCTTGTGCGCGGCGTCCAGCGCACCCGCGATCTGCGCGCACACGTCGACGGTCTCGGACGCGGTGAGCGGGCCCTGGCGCAACCTCTCGGCAAGTGTCTCGCCGTCCAAGAACTCGGTCACGACATAGGACACGAGACGCCCGGACGCGTCGCGCGTCCGGTCGCTGTCGTAGACCGTCTCCAGCGCCGGATGCGAGAGGCCCGCCGCCCGGTTGACGCCCTCCTGGAACGCGCGCCGCAGGTCGGTGCGCGCGGACGCCAGCAGCTTCACCGCGACGGGACGTCCGAGCAGCTCGTCCCAGGCACGCCAGACCTCCATCGACTCGCCGTCCCACCGGCCACGAGCGGCTCTCCGGAGACGAGCGCCCGCGCTGGGACGAGAGGCTCTGCGGGGACGAACGGCCTTGCCCGTACGAACGGCCGTGCCGGTACGAGAGGGCCTGCCCGTGGACGAGTCGAGGCGCTCCACGAGACGGTAACGCTCCGTCAGCCGCAAGCCCGATTCCACTCGAACCAACCCTCGTCGCGCTTCCAGGCCAGGCGCCTTCCCCGGCGTACCAGCTGATACGCGCCGTCCGGCGGACGGGTTCGACAAGGCGGTGAAATGGCCTGGAAGTACGACAAGATGTCAGCAAGTGGTGATGTTGAGATTCCAGTGGGTAACTGGGAAGATTTGTGGCTCATGTACCCCCAAGCGGGCAGGGGTGACGATGACCGAAGTTTCCACAGTCGTTCCTATCGCTCTTCTCGCCTTGGCGGTGCTTCCGGGGCTGCATTTCGATCAGATCCGCGGCGGCCGGGAGAGGGGTCGCACGGGAGGCGCGCGCCCGCAGCTCGCTCGCGTGGTCGTCGCCGGCACGCTGATCACCGCAGGGACGCTGATGGTCCTCGGCCTGCTGGGACGGGAGTCGCAGCTGAGCCTGCGCCGCCTCCTGGACGAGAACGCCGCGACGCTCCACTCCCCGCTGGTCGCGGCCTGGTCGATCACCTGCTTTCTCGGGTTGTCTCTGACTTTGTCCGCATTTGCGGCAGTTGTCATGATTCGTCTGGAGAACCATCCGGGTCCTTTCCCCGCCGTGTCCCGTATGTCGGCCGCCGCGCGCACCGACTACTCGGATCGCGACATCGAACTCGAAATCACGTTGAACAGCGGCCAGACGTTTCGCGGAATGCTGGGCGAGGAATGCGCCGCCGCGGTCGGCGGGCAGGGCGTCCGCTTCATCGTCCTGTACGGACCGATCTTCCAGCTCGACGGCCACGGGAAACCGCTGCCGCTGGACGCCCTGCATTGGGACCAGATGATCGTCCCTACCCGCGCGGTCGTGAGCGTCCTGCTGCGTCCGATCGAGGAGCAGCCGCCGCCTCCGCCGGTCACGTTCCGGGGCGTCCCGTCACGGCACTCCGCACCGCGCACGAATCTCACCGACCAGCTCAAAACGCTGGTCGAGCGATGCTACGAGTGCCGCCTCGCGCCGCGCGCCCTGGCGAAGGTCCTGGCCGTGCAGATCGTCCTCATCGCACTGGTCGGCGCCCTGTCCAGCGCACTCTCCTGACCTCCGCGCCCGCCCGCGCGTTCGGCGTGCATGCGCGGTGCGGCGGTCAGACGACCGCCGCGGAAGGCGCGGTGCGCCAGGCGGTCAGCAGTTCGCGGAGGCGCTCCTCATAGCGGACGATGTTCGCGGTCTTGACGTCCTCGTAGCCGCGGATCATGTCGGGCAGCTCCGCGATCTGCACGGCGAGGTCGTGCTTCGCCTGTCCGGCGCCGTCCTCCGGCCCGTCTTCCAGCGCGGTGACCAGCTCGTTCACGACGGCCAGGTAGCCGGTGACGAGGCGGCGCTCGGCGCGGCGCTGCGCCGTCATGCCGAACAGGTCGAACGGGGTGCCGCGCAGCCGCCGCATGGCGCGGAGCGCGTGGAACGCGGGCCTGGCCGTCCGGCCGAGCGCGATCTTCCTGTCGAGCCCGATCGCCCGCAGCACCGGCGGATGCAGCATGTACCGGACGGACGCGCCCGCCCCGAACTGCTCCTCCACGCGGCGCGCCAGCGCGGGGTCGAGGTGCAGGCGGGCGACCTCGTACTCGTCCTTGTAGGCCATCAGCTTGTACAGATTCCGCGCCACGGCGACCGCGAGCCGCTGCCCGTCCGGACCCGACGCACGCCCGTCCGCGCCGGAGGCGCGTTCGGCTGCGGCGACACGCATGACGGCGTTCAGGTAGCGCCTGGCCAGCGCGAGGTTCTGGTACGCGGCGAGGTCGGGGACGCGGATCCGCAGGACGCGGAGCAGCTCGCCGTCCGCGCCCGAAGCCTCGACCAGCCTCATTGCGGCCGGTGCCGTCCCGTCCAGCGGCCGGGCCGCGACCGGCGCGACAGGCTCCGGGGAGGCGGCGGGCTCCAGAGACGCGGCGGCGGCCCAGGACGGGTCGAGGACGAGCCGCCGGCCCGCGCGGAACGCCTGGACGTTCGCCGCCACCTGCACGCCGTTGAGCGCGAGCGCCTCCTCGATCGCGTCCGCCGACAGCGGCAGCAGCCCGGACTGGTACGCGGCGCCGACCACGACGAGGTTGGCCGTGGTCGTGCTCCCGAACCAGCGTTCCGCGAGGCCGAGGGCGTCGAGCGCGACGAGGCGGTCCGCGTCCGTCCGTCCGGCGATCCGCGCCACGAGGGACGCGCCCGGCGGCAGCGACGCCGCCGTGTCGGTGATCATCCGTCCGGTGGGGACCTCGCTGGTCGACACGACCGCCGCGGTGCGGCCGGGCACGCAGCGGCGCAGGTTCGTCTCGGACGTCCCCGCCAGCGAGTCGAACACGAGATAGGCGTCGGCGCCGCCCGTGCCGACCATCCCCGGACGGTCCCGGTGGACGTCGCCGATCCGCAGATGCGACACGACCGCGCCCGCCTTCTGGCTCAGCCCGGTCTGGTCGAGCGCGCGGGCGTGGCGCCCGTCGAGCAGCGCGGCCATCGCCAGGACCTGGTTGACCGTCACGACACCGGTCCCGCCGATGCCGACGAGCAGGACGTCCGCCGTCCGCGGCCGGACGTCCGGTTCGGCCAGCGCGCCGATCTCCGGCAGCGATGCGCGTGTTTCCCGCTCGCCGCCAGAGGTCACGGTGATGAACGAGGGGCAGTCGCCGTCCACGCAGGAGTAGTCCTTGTTGCAGGACGTCTGGTTGATCTGCGTCTTGCGTCCGAACTCCGTCTCGACCGGCTCCACGCTCAGGCAGTTCGACTTCACGCCGCAGTCGCCGCAGCCCTCGCACACCGCCTCGTTGATCAGCACGCGGGTCGCGGGGTCGCGGACGAGCCCGCGCTTGCGCTTCCGCCGCGTCTCCGCCGCGCACGCCTGGTCGTACAGCAGCACGGTCACGCCCGGCACGTCGCGCAGCTCCCGCTGGACGGCGTCGAGGTCGTCCCGGTGCCGGACCCGGACGCCCGGCGCCCACTTCGTCCCCCGCGCGTAGCGGGACGGGTCGTCCGCCACCACGACGATCTTCGCGACGCCCTCGGCGTGCAGCATCCGGGTGATCGCCGCCGGGTCGGAGCCGCCGTCGGCGTCCTGCCCGCCCGTCATCGCCACGGCCGCGTTGTAGAGGATCTTGAAGGTGATGTTCGTGCCGGCGGCGACGGCCTGCCGGATCGCGAGGCTCCCCGAATGGAAGAACGTCCCGTCGCCGAGGTTCTGGAACAGGTGATCGGTGTCGCTGAACGGCGCGGCCCCGACCCACATCACGCCCTCGCCGCCCATCTGCGTCGTGCCGATGCTGCGGTCGGTGAACACGGTCATGACGTGGCAGCCGATGCCGCTCGCCGCGATCGACCCGTCCGGGACGACCGTGGACCGGTTGTGCGGGCAGCCCGAGCAGAAGAACGGCGTCCGCCCGGACGACAGCAGGTTCACCGCCGGTTTCCGCGGACGCAGCACAGGGTCGCGCAGATCGACGTGCTCGGCCCCGACACGGTCGGCGAGCAGCGACGCCAGCGCCTTGGTGATCGCGTCGGCGTCGAGCCCTCCGTCGACGGGGACGAGACCGGCGCCGTCCGGTCCGTCGAGCGGAGCTCGTCCGTTGATTGGTGGTGGGTGGGGGCTGGAGGACGGTCCGTTCTTCCCGTAGACGGCGGGTCGCCCCTCCACCTCGTACAGGACGTCCCTGATCTGCGTCTCGACGAACGCGCGCTTCTCCTCCACCACGACGATCTCGCGGAGCCCGCGCGCGAACTCCCGCACCCGGCCGCCGTCCACCGGGTAGATCATCGCGAGCCGGAGCAGCCGGACGCCCCGCCGGGCCAGCGCCGCGTCGTCCAGCCCCAGACGGTCGAGCGCCTCGCGCAGCTCCAGGTACGTCCGCCCGCCGGCGACCAGCCCGATGGACGCGTCCCCGGCCGCGCCTTCTATCTGGTCCAGTCCGTTCGCGGCCGCGTACGCCGTCGCGGCCTGCAGCCGGCCTTGCAGGACTTCCGCCTCCAGCGAGGTCGTCTCCTTCAGGTCGACGCCGGGCCTGCGCGTCGGCCGCCACGGACGCCCCCGCCACTCGAACCCGGGGAGCACCGGGTCGGGCACCGGCGCCACGTCCACGATCTCGTGCGAGTCGGCGACATCGGTCACGATCTTGAAGCCCGTCCAGGCGCCGCTGAACCGCGACATCTCGAACCCGTGCCGTCCCAGCCGCAGCACGTCCCCGACCGACGCGGGCACGAGCACCGGCATGAACGCCTCGGCCAGCGCGCCCTCCGTCGCCGAAGGCAGCGTCGACGACTTGGCCGACGGGTCGTCGCCGACCACCGCGAGCACCCCGCCCCGCTCGGACGTGCCGAGCCAGTTGCCGTGCTTGAACGCGTCCAGCGACCGGTCGACGCCCGGCGCCTTCCCGTACCAGAGCCCGAAAACGCCCTGATACCGAGGCCCCGGCAGATGCTCGACGAGCTGCGACCCGTAGACGGCCGTCGCCGCCAGCTCCTCGTTGACCCCCGGCACGAACCGGATGTCGTTGCCGTCCAGCAGCCGCGCGTCCCTCATCAGCTGCTGGTCGAGCCCGCCCAGCGGCGACCCCCGGTACCCGGACACGAACCCGGCGGTCGTCCATCCCCGCCGCGCGTCCGCGCGCCGCTGGTCGAGCAGCAGCCGGACGAGCGCGTGGACGCCGCCGATCGCGATCCGCCCCCGCTCCAGTTCCAGCCGGTCACGCATCGGAGAAGCGGTGGTGCTCATGCCTGCATTGAGCCGCCCCGCTGAGCGGTGTGCAAGATGACAGAACGACAATTAACCAGATTGCTCAAGTACGACCCCGAACCACCCGCCGGAGCTGAGCATTGTGACCCGCACCACCCTTCTCGACCTGCAGATACTCCGCCGCCTGGTCGAGCAGCCCCGCATCGGCGTCACGGAACTGGCCGCCAAGCTGGGCATCGCCCGCAACACCGCGCACGCCCGCGTCGAGAGGCTCGAACGCGAGGGCGTCATCGGGCACCGCGGCCGCGAGGTCGACCTCGGCGCCATCGGGTTCGAGCTGACCGCGTTCGTCACCCTCGAAGTCGCCCAGGGCCGCCTCCGCGAGGCCGCCGCGGCCCTCTCCGCGATCCCGCGCGTCCTGGAGGTGCTGGGCATCACCGGCCAGGGCGACCTCCTGGTCCGCGCGGTCGCCCCGAACGGCAAGCAGCTCCACGAGGTCATCGACGCGATCCTCGCCTGCCCGGGCGTCCGCCGCAGCATCACCTCGATCGTCCTGACCCACCAGGTCCCCTTCCGCGTAGGCCCGCTTCTGGAGGACGAAGAGAAACGCACCCGCGAAGCCCAGAAACCCACCCGCCGCTGAACCCACGGCCGGACGCTCAGGACCGGCAGCCGACGCCCTTGCAGGTGGAAAGGATCCGCAGGCGGGCGTCCAGCTTCCTGACCAGCCGCGCGTAGCGGTCCCGGCCGTCGGCGGTGGCGAGGAGGTTGCGCAGCTGGTACGGGTCCTTCTTCAGGTCGTAGAGCTCATATTCGTGCGGACGGTCGTCGGGGGCGTACCAGCGCACATACAAGTAGCGCCCAGTGCGGACGCCCAAGAAGCTGGGCAGGTCGAACCCTTCGTCGGCGCTCCGCCGCCCCGCGGGACCGGAAGACTTCTCCTGAGCGATGCCAAGACCAGGCGTGCCGACGTACTGGACGAGCAGGTCGGTCCGCCAGTTCTTCGGCGGCGGCGCGGACCCGGCCAGCAGAGGCCGCAGCGACCGGCCGTCCATGTCGCCGGGGACGGGCCGCCCCGCGAGGTCGAGGAAGGTGGGAGCGAAGTCGATGTTCAGGACGGTGTGCCGATCGACGCCCCTGCGGACGCCGGGCCCGGCGATCGCCAGCGGGACACGAATGGACTCCTCGTAGGGCGCCATCTTGTCAAGAAGCCTGTGGGCGCCGAGGTTGTAACCGTTGTCGGAGACGAATACCAGGTAGGTGTCATCGAGCCGTCCCGTCGCCCGCAACGCGTCCACGACGCCGGCGACCATGTCGTCGAACGCCAGCAGCGTCCCCATCCGGTCGCGGAAATCGGGGTTGTTGATCTTGGTGACCGCCGCGGAGCGCTCCTCGGCGGACTTGCGCAGCCAGGCGGGCTTGTCGGAGACGTCCCGCTCTTGGAAATTGGGGCGTTCCGGCGCTCGGGCCTGGGCCCAGGGGTGGTCGCGGTAACGGCTCGGCGGCCTGAGCCCCAGATGCGGTGCGGTCGGGGAGGCGTACAGCATGAACGGCTCGCCGGACGCGGCCGACCGCTTGATGAACTCGACGGACTTGCGTGCCACGACGTCGGTGGAGTAATCGGACTCCCCGGACCCATATTGGACGAGCGTGCCGTTCTCGTTCAGCACGTAGTCGTAGCCCTTGTAGAACTTGTTGTCGGTGGCGGCATACCATTCCGTCCAGCCCGGCGGGATGTGCCGTGGCCGTTCCTCGTAACGGTTGAGGTATTTGCCGACCAGCGCCGTCCGGTACCCGGCGTCGGCCAGGCCCTTCGCAAAGGTGCGTTCCTCGTTGCCGTTGCGGACGAACGTGGGCCATCCGCCTTGGTCACCGGCGTTGGTGAGGACTCCGGAGTTGTGACCGTACTTGCCCGTCAGGAGCGCCGCGCGTGCGGGACAGCACAGCGATATCGGCACGAACGCGTTGGAGAACGTCAGCCCGCGATCGCGGATGAGCCGGGCGGTCTTCGGCAGCGCGTCCCAGTAGGGGGTGGTCGTCTCGTCCAGGTCGTCGGCCAGGAGGAACACGAAGTTCGGTTTCTTGTGTCCGGCCGCCGCCCCGGACGTCCCGCCCGGCGCGGCCAACGCCACCGGCAGCGCAACGGCACAGATCAGTAAGGCCAGTGTTCGGAGTCGATGAAGCCGTGCGGTATCCCACATAGAGCTCGCTCCCTGATTCCTGAGGGGTAATGGGATGATAAACACGGACCGAGCCCGGCTTTTCTGCCATCGCGGGCTCGACAGCGTCGGCGAGGGGGATGGAAGGGCGCGCCGTATGCCGATCGAAAGCGACCATCGCGGGTCCGATTCGCCGTACATCGCGCGCGTCTGGCGCGGGCGGACGAGCGGCGAGGAGACCATGACGTCCGTCGCGACGTCGAACTGGGAGCTCGTCTTCTGGGAGTTCGAGGGCGCCGCGCACGCCGCGCTCCGGGGGCCGGAGACGTCGGCGTCGACCGCGGAGCTGGCCGGCGATTCCGAGGCGTTCGGGATCACGTTCGCGCACGGTACGTCGATGCCGCACCTGCCGATCGCCCGGCTCGTCGACGCCGAGGTGGAGAGCCCGCACGCCGACGGGCGCGTGTTCGTCCTGCGGGGCGAGGAATGGGCGACCCCCGGTTTCGAGAGCGCGGAGGACTTCGTCCACCAGCTCGTGCGCGCGGGCGTCCTCACGCGCGACCCGCTCGTCGACGAGGTCGTGTGGGGCGGCGTCGCCAAGGTCGGGACCCGTTCCGTGCAGCGGCGCGTCGTCAGCGCGACGGGCCTGACACAGGGCGCGATCCGGCAGATCGACCGTGCCCGGCACGCCGCAGTGCTCCTCGAAGAGGGTGTGCCGTCGCTGGACGTCGTGCACCGGCTCGGCTACTACGACCAGCCGCACCTGGCGAGGTCGCTACAGCGGTTCATCGGCCGGACGGCGACGCGGCTGCGGCGGCGCGACGACGGCGACGAGCCACTGTCGCTCCTGTACAAGATCGAGGGGGACGGGCGCTTCTAGGGTCGGTGCCGTCGCGCCGACCGCGGCGCGGCACCGATCACGAGAAAGGTCCGACCCGATGTCCCAGGGCATTGTCACCTCGGCCGACGGCACCGTCATCGCCTACTCCGCGTGGGGCGGCGGCGATCCGATCGTCCTCATCGACGGCGCGACCGCCCACCGCGCCACCACCCCGGAGAACGCCCAGACCGCGGAGCTGCTCGCCGGCGACTTCCAGGTGATCAACTATGACCGCCGCGGGCGCGGCGAGAGCGGGGACACCGCCCCCTACGCGGTCGGGCGCGAGGTCGAGGACCTCGCCGCGATCATCGAGCAGGCGGGCGGCGGTGGCCCGGCGACGGTGTTCGGCTGGTCGTCCGGGGCGCTCCTCGCCCTCCACGCGGCGCAGGCCGGCGTCCCGATCGCGCGCCTGGTCCTGTGGGAGCCGCCGGTCGTCGTCGACGACGTCCGTCCGCCGCTCCCTCCCGACTATGTCGAGCGGCTCGACGCGGCCGTCGCCGGAGGCCGGCCCGGGGACGCCGTGGCGCTGTTCATGACCGCCGCCGCGGGAATGCCCGAGGACGCCGTCGCCGAAATGCGGCAGAGCGACTTCTGGCCGGGGCTCGAAGCGATCGCGCCGACGATCGCCTACGACGGCCGGATCGTCGGGGACACCATGTCCGGCAGGCCGCTCCGCGCCGGGCTGTGGGACAGGGTCGGCGTCCCCGTCCTCGTCCTCCACGGCGACGGCACCTGGCCCGCCCTCGCCGCGGGCGCGAGAGCGGTGGCCGACCACCTGCCGACCGCGACGCTGAAGGCGATCCCGGGCGAGAACCACAGCACGACCGCGGACGTCCTCGCGCCCGCCCTGCGCGGATTCACCAGGGGAGCCTGACATGGGAAAGATCGTCGTGACCGAGTTCATCTCCCTGGACGGCGTCGTCGAGGCGCCGGGCGGCGAGGACTTCAAGTACCCGAACTGGACCTTCGACTTCGACCGCGGCCCGGACGGCGAGCAGTTCAAGACCGACGAGGCCCTCGCCGCCGAGGCGCTGCTGCTGGGCCGTGCCACCTACGAGGGCTTCGCCTCCGCCTGGCCGCAGTACGAGGGCGAGCTCGCGGACAAGTACAACGGCATGCCGAAATACGTCGTCTCCGGCACGCTCACCGACCCCGGATGGCAGCACACGTCGGTGCTCTCGGGCGACCTGACCGAGGAGGTCACCCGGCTCAAGCGGGACGTCGACGGCGAGATCTCCGTGCCCGGCAGCATCCGGCTCGTCCAGGGCCTGCTCGCGCGCGATCTCGTCGACGAGATCCGCCTGATGTGGTTCCCCGTGATACTCGGCCACGGCCGCAAGCTTTGGGCGTCGACCCCGGACAAGACCGCCTGGGCCCTGACCGGGTCGACGACCTACGGTGACGGCGTCCTCGTGACCACCCACCAGCGCACCCGCTGACCACTCGGGCGGATCCACCGCCGACGCACCTGGGGCGGATTCAGCCGTCGCGCCCGGCACCGCGATCGGGTGCGCTCATGTCCCCCGTCCCGGGCGTGCCATCGGCGAGCCCGTACCGCAGGTACACGGCCCCCTTCGGAGTGGCCACCGGCGGTTCGAGGAGTGTGACGTTCGTGGGCACCGCGCCGCCGTCGAACACCTTCTTCCCGGTACCGAGCACGATCGGATGCACCCACAGGTCCAGACGGTCGAAGAGCTTCTCGCGCAGAAGGGTCTGCACGAGGTTCAGGCTCCCGACGACCTTCACGTGCTCGTGCCGGTCACGGACCTCGCGCACCGCGCCCGCCAGATCCGGGCCGAGCCGCGTGGACCCGGCCCACGACAGGTCGGGCTTGCCGCGGGAGGCCACGTACTTCGGGACGCTGTTGAACAGCGTGGCGATCTCGTTGTCCTGGCCGCCCTCCTGGTACGGCCAGAACGCGGCGAAGATGTCGTACGTCCGGCGGCCGAGCAGCAGGGCGTCCGTGCCCTCGTACGAGGCGCCGATCTGCGCCGCGGCGACGTCGTCCATCAGCGGCGCCTGCCAGCCCCCGAACGCGAACCCCAACGGGTCTTCCTCCGGGCGGCCGGGCGCCTGCCCGACCAGGTCGAGGGTCGCGAACATCTCGATATGGATGAGGCCCATGCTCCACTCCCGATGAGTTGATTGTCCTGATCAGCAGGTAGACCCGCGGCCGCCGCCAGACTCATCGCCGGTTGTGAGGATTCGTCTGACGCCGGTTGCTATTTCCAGGTCTTCGCGGGCCGTCACGACGAGGGTGCGGACGGAGGCGTCGGCGGATGTCATGTCGGTGTCGCCGTCGGCGGTGGCGTTGCGGTCCGGGTCGATGGACGTGCCCAGGTAGGCGAGGTCCTCGGTGAGGCGCATGCGGACGGACGGGTCGTGTTCGCCGACGCCGCCCGTGAAGACGAGGGCGTCCAGGCCGCCCAGGGACGCGGTCATCGCGGCGGCGCAGGCGCGGAGGCGGTGGTGGTAGGCGTCCAGGGCGGCGAGGGCGTTCACGTCGCGCTGCTCGGCGAGGTCGCGGATGCGGCGCATGTCGCCGGTGCCGGTGAGGCCGCGCAGGCCGGAGGCCCGTTCGAGGGCTGAGTTGACGTCCTGCGGTGAGAGGCCGTGTTCGATCAGCCAGAGGGGGATGCCGGGGTCGATGCTGCCCGCGCGGGACGCCATGATCAATCCTTCGAGGGGTGTGAAGCCCATCGTGGTGTCGACTGAGCGGCCTTCGGCTACGGCGCAGAGGGACGCGCCGGAGCCCAGGTGGCAGACGACCATCCGGGGTGGGATGCCGCCGAGCAGTTCGGCTGTGCGGCGGACGGCATAGGAGAACGACAAGCCGTGGAAACCGTAGCGGCGCAGGCCGAACCGTTCGCGCCATTCGGCGGGCAGCGCGTAGGTGGCGGCGGCGTCGGGGAGCGTGGCGTGGAACGCGGTGTCGAAGCAGGCGACGGCCGGGACGCCGGGCAAGGCGCTTTTGATTTCTGAAAGGGCGTGCAGGGACGCGGGCTGGTGGAGGGGCGCCAGGTCGGCCAGATCGTGCAGGTGCTCGGTGACGGCGGCGTCGATCCGGATCGGTTCCGTATAGCGGGTGCCGCCGTGGACGAAGCGCACGCCGATCGCGTCCGGTTCGGCGGGCATCCGGGTGATGATGTCGGCGATTTCGTGGCCTGGGCCCGCGTCCTCGGTGAGGAGCGTGTCGTCGTGGTCCAGCAGGCTCAGTTTCAGGCTGCTCGAACCTGGGTTGACGGTCAGGATCTTCAATGCGGCCACGTCCAGTCGCGGATCTCCGGGGCGTCCTCGCCGTGCTCGCGGGTGTAGGCGCGGAGGGCCAGGCGGCGGTCGGTCATGCGCTGGCGGAGGTGGGCGACGCGTCCGCCGAGGGACGGGACGCGGTCGATGACGTCCATGACGAGGTGGAAGCGGTCCAGGTCGTTCAGCATGACCATGTCGAAGGGCGTGGTGGTCGTGCCCTCCTCCTTGTAGCCGCGGACGTGCAGGTTGTGGTGTCCGGTGCGGCGGTAGGTGAGCCGGTGGATCAGGTACGGGTAGCCGTGGAAGGCGAAGATGACCGGCTTGTCGGTGGTGAACAGCGCGTCGTAGTCACGGTCGGGGAGGCCGTGGGGGTGTTCGCTGGACGGCTGGAGCCGCATGAGGTCCACGACGTTCACGACCCTGACGCGGAGGTCGGGGAAGAGTTCGCGGAGCAGGTCGGCGGCGGCGAGCGTTTCGAGTGTCGGGACGTCGCCCGCGCAGGCGAGCACGACGTCCGGGTCCGCATCGTTGTCGCTGGAAGCCCATTCCCAGATGCCGATGCCGCGGGTGGTGTGGGCGACGGCCTCGTCCATCGGCAGCCAGTTCAGCGCGGGCTGCTTCCCGGCCACGATCACGTTGACGTAGTCGCGGGACCGCAGGCAGTGGTCGCCGACCGACAGCAGCGTGTTCGCGTCCGGCGGCAGGTACACCCGGACGATCTCCGGCTTCTTGTTCATGACGACGTCGAGGAAGCCGGGGTCCTGGTGGGTGAAGCCGTTGTGGTCCTGCCGCCACACGTGGGAGGAGAGCAGGTAGTTCAGGGAGGCGATCGGGCGGCGCCACGGCAGGTCCCGGGTGACCTTCAGCCATTTGGCGTGCTGGTTGAACATCGCGTCGACGATGTGGACGAACGCCTCGTAGCTGTTGAACAGGCCGTGCCGTCCGGTGAGGAGGTAGCCCTCCAGCCAGCCCTGGCACAGATGCTCGCTCAGCACTTCCATCACTTGCCCGGACGGGCCCTGGTGCTCGTCGGTCGGGAGCCGTTCGCCCTGGAAGACGCGGTCGGTCGCGTCGAACACCGCGCCGAGGCGATTGGACGCGGTCTCGTCCGCGCCCATGATGCGGAAGTTGGACGGGTTGGCCCGCACGACGTCGCGCAGGTACGTCCCGAACGTGCGGGTCGGCTCGGACGACGTTGTACCGGGCTCGTCGACCGGGACGGCGTAGTCGCGGAAGTCGGGCAGGATCAGCGGCTTCAGCAGCAGTCCGCCGTTGGCGTGCGGGTTGGCGCTCATCCGCCGGTCGCCTTCGGGCGCCTGGGCGCGCAGGCCGGGGGCGGGGCGCCCGTCACGGTCGAACAGTTCGTCGGGACGGTACGAGCGCAGCCATTTCTCCAGCTGCGCCAGGTGCTCCGGGTTGTCGCGGACGCCGGGCAGCGGGACCTGGTGGGAGCGCCACGTGTTCTCGACCGGTCGTCCGTCGACTTCCTTCGGGCCCGTCCAGCCCTTGGGTGAGCGCAGGACGATGACGGGCCAGCGGCGGCGTTCGGAGACGCGTCCCTCGCGGGCGTTCCGCTGGATGTCGGCGATCTCGTCCAGGGCCTGGTCGAGCGCAGCGGCCATCTTGCGGTGCATGGACGCCGGTTCGTCGCCGCTGACGAGGAACGGCTGGTATCCGTAGCCGTCGAGGAGCTGGACGAGCTCCTCTTCGGGAATCCGCGCCAGCACCGCCGGGTTCGCGATCTTGTAGCCGTTGAGGTGCAGGATCGGGAGGACGGCGCCGTCCTTCACCGGGTCCAGGAACTTGTCGGAATGCCAGCTCGCCGCCAGCGGACCCGTCTCCGCCTCGCCGTCGCCGACGACGCACGCCACGACGAGGCCCGGATTGTCGAACGCCGCCCCGTACGCGTGCGCGAGCGAATAGCCCAGCTCGCCGCCTTCATGGATCGACCCGGGCGTCTCCGGGGCAACGTGGCTCGGGATGCCGCCCGGGAACGAGAACTGGCGGAACAGCGTACGCATGCCGGAGGCGTCCAGCGACACGTCCGGGTAGACCTCGCTGTAGGTGCCCTCCAGCCAGGCGTTCGCGACGGCCGCCGGGCCGCCGTGCCCCGGACCCATGATGTAGATCATGTCGAGGTCGCGCGCCCTGATCACCCGGTTGAGGTGCGCGTAGCAGAAGTTCAGGCCGGGCGAGGTGCCCCAGTGGCCGAGCAGCCGCGGCTTGATGTGCCGCGGGGCGAGGGGTTCGTGGAGCAGCGGGTTGTCCAGCAGGTAGATCTGCCCGGCGGACAGGTAGTTGGCCGCCCTCCAGTACGCGTCGATCCGGCGGACCTCGTCGTCGGTCAACCCGACCGGGTGATGACCTGACGGGGTCTGGGTCTGGGGTGTGCTGGGCTGGGTCATCGCGCGTCCTCTGCCCTCCGGCGCCGCTTGTCGCTGGAAGGTTCACGTCCCCGCGATCGGGCGCCTCAACCGCCGTCACCACGGCGGCGGGGGCGGCTGCGATGACAGAGCCACGGCGGCGGGTGCGCGCCTTCGCCGTGCCGCCGTGGCTTTGTCCCCCCACCTGTCGACGTCACCGGTTACAGGGGCGGTGACCGCGTCCGGAGACGGGCGGCCACCGCCCCGCCCCCCAGCGAACCGGTGGGAGCGTCTGACCAGGTGCGTTGCAGCCTGCCGCCTACTCGCGCGTAGGTTCGCCGGTTCGGGGCCGCGGTCGACGGGCGGTCGGGTATCTGCGACGAGAGGCGCACGCTCCGCGACGAACAGGCGACGGAGCGCGATACCCGGCGCCGGGCTCGCCGCCGGACGGTCTGTCATGGTACGCAGATCGGCAGGGCCGTCCGGACGGGACGGTACTGATGGGAGGCGGTATGGGCGGGTTCTTCACCGGACGGACGCTGGCGGACCTCGGACGCGATCTGCGCTCCGGCGACGCGTCGGCGGCGGGACTGCTGGCGCACGCGCTGGAATCGGTCGACCCGGAGCTCAACGCCTTCGTCACCCTCGACCACGAGGGCGCCGAGGCGGCCGCCGAACACGCGGACAAGGAACTCGCGTCCGGCGTCGGCCGGGGCCCGCTGCACGGCGTCCCGGTCGCGGTGAAGGACATCATCGACGTGGCCGGACTGCCGACCGGCATGGGGTCGGCGCACTTCGACGGGCACGTCGCGGAGACGGACGCGGCCTGCGTGACGCTGCTGCGGAACGCGGGCGCCGTGATCGTCGGCAAGACGGGCACGCACGAGTTCGCGTACGGCGGCAGCGGCGACGTGTCGGTGAACGGGCCGGTCCGCAACCCGCACGACCGGGAGCGGATGTCGGGCGGCTCCAGCAGCGGCAGCGCGGTCGCCGTGGCCGCCGGTATGGTCCCGCTCGCCCTCGGCACGGACACGGGCGGGTCGGTGCGAATCCCCGCCGCGTTCTGCGGGATCGCCGGGTTCAAGCCGCCGTACGGCGTCATCCCGACCGGCGGCGTGTTCCCGCTGTCGCCGTCGCTGGACCACGTGGGCGTCCTCGCCGGGTCCGCGGACGACTGCCGGATCGCCTACCACGCGCTGACCGGCCTGGCGGAGGCCGTTCCGCCGCCCGCCGACGAGAGCGTCCGGACCGGACGCGTCGCCTGGATCGAGCCGGAGGCCGCCGACCCGGAGGTGGTGCGGACCGTCCGGGCGCTGTTCCCGGACGCGCCCGCCGAGCCGCTCGACCTGTTCGAGCTGCGGCGGATCTTCCGGGCGATCCAGGATTGCGAGGCGTACGAGATCCATGCCGAGCGCGTCGCGGAGGCGCCCGAGCGGTACCAGCCGCTGACGCTGGAACGCCTGGAGCAGGCGTCGCGGACGCTGGGCTGGCGGTACATCCGGGCGTTCCGCGAACGGGACGAGTTCGCCGGTCAGGTGGCGGGTCTGCTGGACCGCTACGACCTGCTGGCCCTGCCGACCATGATGATGACGGCCCCGCCGATCGGCGAGACGGAGGGGCCGTTCGGCCGGTGGGCGCCGGCGCTGGTGAGCCTCACCTGCGCGTGGAACGTGCTGGGCCTGCCCGCGCTGAGCGTCCCGGCCGGGACGGTCGGCGGGCTGCCGGTCGGGGCGCAGTTCGTCACCCGGCGCGGCGGCGAGAGCCTGCTGTTCGACGCCGCCGGACGGCTCGCCGCGCTCACGGGCTGACGGTGTCCACCAGCACTTCGGTGATGAGGGCGGGCGGCACGTCGACCCGGGACGCGACGCGGACGACCTGACGCGCCGCCTCCGCCGGACGGACGGCGATGATCCTGGCCGCGGCCCGGATCGCGGCCAGCCGTTCCTCCGGCGACCCGAGCGTCCCGCCCGCGCGATCGACGGCGGCGTCGACGACCGCGTCGATCAGCGGCGTCCGGGTGCGGAGGGCCCGGCGGAGGGCCGCGCGGCCCTCGGCCTGGAGGAGCCCGGCGGGGTCGTGGCCGTCGGGCAGGCCCGCGGTCTCGACCGGGCCGCCGACACCGGCGAGCCGCTCCCACGCGCGGACGGTCCCGGACCGTCCGGCGGGGTCGCCGTCCAGCGCGACGAGCACGCCCGCGGCCTCCAGATCGGCGACCTCTTCGAGGGCGGCCAGCTGCGCCGTGGTCAGGGCGAGGCCGCACGTCGCCACGGCCGCGTACTCGGCGGGCCCGGCCATCGTGACGGCGATCGCGTCCAGCGGGCCCTCGACGATCACGGGACGCGCCCCGGCCGCGAGGCGGTCGCGGGCCTCGTGCAGCCCGAACAGCAGCTCGCCCTTGTGGAAGAGGGACGTGTCGGGGCCGTTGAGGTACTTGGGGCCGGGGGCTCCGTCGCGGCGGCGTCCGATGAAACCCGCGACGGCGCCGTCCGGTGTCCGGATCGCGAACATGGCGCGGTCGCGGAACGTGTCGCGGAGGCGTCCGGCGGCGTCGGGACGCGCCAGGCCCGCGGCGGCGATCTCGTCGTCGCCGTGGCCGAGCGTCCGGAGGTGGCCGGTGAGGGCGTGCGGCCCCGGCGGTGCGCATCCGATCCGCCAGTGGCGTTGGACGCCCGGGGGGAACCCGCGTCCGGCCAGGTAGCCGGGCACCCAGCCGGTGGTGAGCCGGGCGCGGAAGAAACGGTGGGCGTCCGCCATGATCCCGTTCTGGGACGCGGACGCGCCTGACACGCGCCCGTGCACGCGCCTGGCCGTGCGGAGGATGCGGTCGCCCAGTCCCGGGCCCGCCCAGAACGCCCGCGAGGGGAAGGCGGGCATGGGCGGCTCCGCGCCGAGCCAGGCCGCGACGAGGAATGCGACCGAGTCGGCCTCGATCCGCCGCACGCCCCGGTCGGGGGCCCTCGCCTGGATGGCCGCGAGGTGGTGTTCGGCGTCCGGCGGACGGTGGACGGGCGTCTGGGGGAGCGGGAGGCCGTCCGTCTGGGACACGTCGAAGACGGCGCGCGGGGCGCCCGTCGTCCGGCCCAGGACGCGGATGCCCGTCTCGCCCCTCCTGACCTGGCGGCCCGCGGAACGCCACGCCTCGTACGAGCGGACGTCCGTGGCGCCCCGCCACTGCGCGCCGATCAGGAGGATGGCGGTGTAACCGTGGCGGCGCCCGTGCAGGACGGCGCGTTCCAGCCACCATGACCAAGGGCGCGTCCCGTCCCGCAGCCGGGCCGTCTCCCGATCGGCGATGGCCCGCAGGAGACGCCGGTCGTCCGGGCGCATGGAGACCTCCTCGCCTTCGGCGGGCGGGGAAGCCATCTACGTCATACCCACCGGGCTACAGGTACAGGCCGAAGAATTCCTCGGGATGATCCAGGAGCGGGGGCAGGTCCTCGGCCGTCAGCGTGATCAGTTCCTTCTTCGTGGGCGTCCTGACCTTCTTCTTGCCGCTTTCCTTCCTGCCGCCTTCCTTCTTCGCGGTCTCCTGCCTCTTGGCGGCGAAGGCGGCGGACGCGACGCGGTCGGCCTGGTTCGCGACGGCGACGTCCAGCATGTTGCGCATGAGGCGGCCGTTGCCGAACGACGGGCCGCGGGGCGCGCGGCGCAGCATCGCGAGCAGGACGTCGTCGGTCCCGGGCGCGAGCTTGAAGCCGTCCGCGGCGGCGAGCTGCCCGAACACGGTGATCAGCTCGTCGTCGGTGTAGTCGGGGAAGTGGATCTGCTTGGGGAAACGCGAGTCGAGGCCCGGGTTGGCGACGAGGAACTCCGCCATCTCCTGCTGGTACCCGGCCACGATCACGATGAGGTCGTCGCGGTGGTCCTCCATCAGCTTGACCAGTTCGGCGATCGCCTCGTGCCCGTAGTCGCCCTTCAGCGGGGACTGCGTCAGCGTGTACGCCTCGTCGATGAACAGGACGCCGCCGAGCGCGCGTTCCACCAGGCGGCGGGTGCGCGGCGCGGTCTGCCCGATGTACTCGCCGACGAGGTGCGCGCGGGACGCCTCGATGAGGTGCCCGGACGACAGCACGCCGAGCCGCTTGTAGATGCGGCCGAGCAGCCGCGCCACCATCGTCTTGCCGGTCCCCGGGTTGCCGGTGAACACCATGTGCCGGGTCGGCGGCGTGATCTGCAGCCCGGACTCGCTGCGCAGCCGCGCCGCGTGCGTCCCGGCGACGATGAGCGCGATCTCGTGCTTGACGGTGTCGAGGCCGGTGAGGGTGTGCAGTTCGGCGAGCGGGTTCCCGGCGGCGAGCGAGGTGTCGAGCGTGTCCGGGATGTCGTGCTTGCGGACGACCACTTCCTTGGCGGCCGGCGCCGCGTCCCGGCCGCCCGCGTCCTTGGCGGTCGTCGCGGCGTCTTGGGCCGGGTCTTTGGCGGGCGCCGCCGTCGCGGCCTTGGCTGCTGTGTTCTTGGCTGGGTCCGTTGCGCTCTTGTCCGAGGCCGTTGCAGTTTTGGTTGCGTCCGTCGCGGCCGCGGCAGGGTCCTTGGCGATGCGGGCGCGGACGGTGGCGACGACCTGATCGGCGAGGTGAGGGGCCAGGCGCGCGTTGCGGAGCGTCTGCATCGGCGGTGTCGCGGCCAGCAGCGCGCCCGCCGCCTCCACGGCCTGCCGGGTGCCGCGGGCGCCGCGGGCGTCCAGCGCGCGGCGGAACAGCTCGGCGTGCCCGTCCGCGGTGAACGGGCGGGTCCTGGCGATGCGGAACCGCTGCGGCAGGACGGGGTTGATCTCGCGGATCCGGTCCTCGCCGCCCGCGTCGCACAGCGCCACCAGGTGCAGGTCCGGATGGACGGCGAGCAGCCGGTGCAGTTCGGCGGCGATGGCCTCGCCGTTGCCGGGGTCGGTGACGATGCCGTCCAGGCCCTCGATGATGAGCAGCCGGTCCCCGGCGCAGTCGCGGGCGTCGGCGTGCAGCTTGGCGACCGCGTCCGACAGCCGCTGCCCGGTGAACAGGTTGTCGGTGACCCAGTGCGGGTCGCGGCCGAGCGCGAGGGCCTTCGCCAGCTCCTGCGCGGCGTCGCGCTTGCCGGTGGCGTCGGGCCCGGCGAGCAGCAGCCGGACGGGTTCGTCGCCGCGGGTCAGCTCGTCCAGCGCCTGCACGACCTCGGGCTGCCCGACCAGCGACGTGGCGATCTCCGGACGCCCGCGCGACCGTGACCCGGCGGGCCTGGCGGCCTTCGCCGGGACGCTCTTCAGCGTCTCGGTCAGCGGGTTCACGACGCGGCGGCGCGGCGCGTACAGGCGGCGCAGGTCGGTCTGGAACTGCCCGACCGGGATCCACTCGGCCTTCGGGAACCACGGGTCGCCCGGCAGGCCCTGCACGACCGCGATGAACCGCATCGCCATGTCGAGCCAGCCGCGGCAGGCGTCGGCGGCCCCGGCGACCAGGGCCCGGACGAGCCACGCCCGCGTCCGTTCCTGCCACGCGCCCGGCTTGAACCCGCGACGCTCACCGGGGAAGCGCTGCTGGAGATCGCCGTACCGGTCCTCGCCGAGCGCGGCGGCCAGTTCCGCCGGGACGTGCTCCATGCTGCCCTGCAACAGCAACTGGACCAGGTGCACCTCGACGTTCTCGTCGCGCGGCGCCGCGTCCGTCAGGTGCTCGTACGCGGCGAGCAGGCCCGCGCACACCCACTCCAGGTAGCCGACGGGGCCGAGCAGTTCCGGGACGGCGGTGACGATGTCGTCGCCCGCGTGCGCGTGCCAGTGCTCCCGGAGCTCCATCTTCGGCAGGTTGACGTCGCAGGCGGGCGGGTCGTCGTACATCCGCAGCAGCGCCTTGCGGCGTTCCTCCAGCGGCTCGACGCCCTCCAGGACGGACAGGCAGTCGCGCGCCAGGTCGATCGCCAGCTCACGGTCGGGCGCCTCGATCAACCAGTCGACCGGTGGCCGCCACCGGCCACCGGGCGCGTCCCAGCGGGTCATCCGGGTGCTGATCGGGCCGGGGTTGACCAGATGCCGGTACAGCAGCCGCTCCGGCAGCTGCGACCACGAGCCCGCCTTGATCGCGCCGCCGCCGGGCAGGAACGCCAGGATGCCGAAGATCTCCGCGGTGACCAGCGACGCGGGCAGCGTGAGCAGCTTGTGCTCGTCGGTGGTCAGGTCCGCGGCCCGCGGGTCGGCCGCCAGCCCGTCGATCCGCGCCGAGATCTCCTCGAAGAGCCCGTCCGGAACGCGCCACGGGCCGTGCGAGTAGACGTCGAGGACCGGCTCGTCGGTGAGCAGTAGCTCAAGGTGCTCCGGCAGCCGCAAAGAAGTCTCCCCAAGAACGATCAAAGCAGGGGTACAGCCTACGTTTCCCGAGGGAGTGCCGGGTTAGCGGTCCGCCCAATCAGAGGTATTGGGGCTGTCACGTTCAGTCGCGCGGTCGATGCGAACGGTCCGGCGGGCGACGGTGCGAACAGACCGGCGGGCGGGTGCGCGGTCAGGGGCGGCGGCGGAGGGACTCGACGGCGATGCGGGCGGCGGTGCCGATGACGGCGTCGGCCTCCGGCAGGACGGCGACGGGCAGCGGCGACCTCGTGAACACCGCGACGGCGTACCGTCCGCCGTCCGGGTACTCGACGACCCCGACCTCGTTGCGGAGGGTCGGCAGCGTCCCGGTCTTGCCGCTGACGACCACGTCGTCGTAGGGGAACCCGGACGACAGCCGGTGCGGCCACACCTGGAGCCCGAACAACCGGCGCATCGCCGTGCAGCCCTCGGGCGGCGCGGCCTCGTCCCGCCAGATCGCCGACAGCAGCCGGGTCATGTCGCGGGGGGTGCTGCGGCTCGTCCTGGCGGGGTCGAGGGCGCGGAGGCGGGACCGCATTCCGGGCTCGTCCAGCTTGGCCCACACGTCGGCGACGCTGCCGGCCCCGGCGTCCGCGAGCAGGGTCTCGTGCAGTTCGCGGCCGCTGACCTCGACGACGGTGTCGCGCAGGCCGAGCGCCGCCGCCGTCGCGTTGACCGCGTCCCGGCCGACCCGGTCCAGCACGGCGTCGGCGGCGGCGTTGTCGCTGACGGTGATCATCATGAAGGTGAGGTCGCGGAGCGAGAGGCGGGCTTCGTCCAGCATTCCCGACACCCCGGTGGGCCCGGTGGTGCGGCCGTCCGCAGGCAGCGTGACCTGCTCGGACGGGTCGATCAGCCCCTCGGCGGCCTGCCGGTGGAACGCGACGAGCAGCGGCACCTTGAACACCGACGCGAGCACGACGAGCGCGTCGGCGCGGACGGCGACCTCCCGCCCGGTGTCCATGTCGGCGGCGTGCAGGAACCCGGTGACGCCCGCGGAGCGGAACTCCGCCTCGATGCGCTCCACCACGTCCGCCCGGACGTCCCGCGACGCGCTCACGCCCGGACTCACCTCGCTCATGCCAGAAATCCGGACGACGGACGCGGGACGACGCGGCGGGCGGGCGCGCCGTCCAGCGGCGCCATGCCCGCCTCGGTGCGGAGGACGGCGGTCGCGACGGCGGTGAAGTCGGCGATCGCGCGGGCGTGCTCGGGGTCGCGGGCCCGCCGCCACGCGCACGACGTCCGCCAGGCGAGGGGCCCGCCGACCAGCGGACGCCACGTCGCCCCGGCGGAGTCGTCGGTGCGGGGGACGAGCGCCACCGCCGTCCCCGCGAGGACGAGTCCCAGCGCGAACTGCGGATGCCGCGCCTCGTGGACGGCGGCGGGCGCGTACCCGTGCCGGCGGCAGGCCGCGAGGAGGTCGTCGTGCGCGCCGGGCGCGTCCTCCCGCGGCGGCACGACGAGGTCGAGCCCGTGCAGGTCCGCCAAGTGGACCTCCGCGTGGCGGTCGGCGCTGGCGGCGGAGGGGAGGAGGGCGCCGAGGGGCTGGGCGAGCATCGGGCCGAGTTCGAGGTCGCGGGAGTCGCAGGGGTGGCGCACGACCCCGGCGTCCAGCGCGCCCTCGGCGAGCGCGCGGACCTGCCCGGCCGTGCCCGTCTCGCGCAGGTCGAGCCGCAGGTCGGGACGGCGGTCCCGGAAGGCGGCGATCAGCGCGGCGACGATCGGGCCGCCGAGGTCGCTCGGCACGCCCGCCCGCACCGTGCCGACCTCGCCGCGCCTGGCCCGCTCAGCGACGGAGTAGATGCGCTCCACGCGGGTGAGGATGTCACGGGCCTCGTCCAGCAGGAGCCTGCCGGGCGCGGTGAGCTCGACGCGCCGGCTCGTCCGGTCGAACAGCCGGACGCCGAGCTCCCGCTCCAGCCGCTGGATGCGCTGGCTGAGCGGCGGCTGCGCCATGCCGAGACGTTCCGCCGCGCGGCCGAAGTGCAGCTCTTCCGCGACGATGACGAAGCACCGCAGATGGCCGACGACGTTCACGACCAGCGATCATATCAATTCGGATATACCTATGACATTAATATCAATCTTGGACATTTCGGCGCACGGCTGGTGTCCTTGTGTCTTCATTCAGGGGCCCGCGTCTTTCAGGGGCCCTGTGTGCTTCAGGGGGGAGATCGATGATGCGCCGATCCCGGATGGTCGCCGTCGCGGCGGCCGCGACGGCGGCCGCGGTCGTGGTGGCGGGGACGGTGTGGTTCCTGACCAGGGGAGACGACCCCAGGGACACCGCGGAGAGCTACCTCGCGGCCTGGACGAAGCGCGACCACGCGGCGATGAAGGCGCTGACCGACCGGCCGCCCGCCGACTTCGAGCAGCGCCTCACCCGCATGTACGACGACCTGGAGCTCACCTCGCAGCGCTACACCGTCGCGTCCGTGGGAAGCGCGGACGGCGGGAAGGCGGGCGCGTCCTACAGCGCCGAACTGCTCCTCGCGGGCACCCGGACGTGGAAGTACGAGGCGCCGCTGCCGCTCGTCGAGCAGGACGGCGAGTGGCGCGTCCGGTGGTCGCCGCAGCTCCTGTACCCGGAGCTCAAGGAGGGGCAGCGGCTGAGCGCCGGGCGTGTCTGGCCGGAGCGCGCGGCGATCCTCGCCGTCGACGGCAGTCCGTTGACCGACTCGCCGTCCGGGTCCGCGCGGCAGCTCGCCGGGCCGGTCGGGCCCGCGTCCGCCGAGGCCGCGACGAGGCTCCGCGCCCCCTACCGCAAGGACGACCCGGTCGGCATGGACGGCCTTCAGAAGCAGTACGAGCGGCGGCTCGCCGGGACGCCAGGGCTCGCCGTGCAGATCGTCGACGCGAGCGGCGACCCGGTCAAGACGCTCAAGCGGTTCGACGACAGCCCCGGCAAGTCCCTCCAGACGACCATCGACCCGAAGGTGCAGGCCGCCGCCGGGAAGGCCCTCAACGCGGCGAAGAAGCCCGCCGCGATGGTCGCGCTGCGTCCGTCCACGGGCGAGATCCTCGCCGTGGCGAACAAGCCCGGCGGCTACAACCGGGCGCTGATGGGCCAGTACCCGCCAGGATCGACGTTCAAGGTCGTCACCGCCGCCGCGCTCGTCGCGGGCGGCACCGGCGCGGCCACGAAGGTCGCGTGCCCCGCCACCACCACGGTCGGCGGCCGCTCCTTTCATAACTACAAGCACGAGGACTTCGGGACGATCCCGTTCCGCGAGGCGTTCGCGCACTCGTGCAACACCACGTTCGCGCGGCTCGCCGTCGACAGGCTCGGCGAGAAGCGGCTCGCCCAGGTCGCGACGCAGTTCGGCTTCAACGCGCCGGTCATCGCCGGGGTCCCGGCCGTCCGCGCCGCGTTCCCCGCCAACAAGGACGACACCGCGTTCGCCGCCGCGTCCTTCGGGCAGGGCCAGGTGCTGACCAGCCCGCTCAACATGGCCGCCGTCGCCGCGGCCGCGGCCGACGGCACCTGGAGGTCGCCGCGCCTCGTCAGCGCCGGCGACGCCGTGCAGGCCGTGGACACCGGCGGCCGGAAGCCGGAGCCGCCGAAGAGGCTCGAACCGGCCGTGAAGAAGGCGCTTCAGACGATCATGCCCGCCGTGGTCAGCGAGGGGACGGCGTCCGGCGTCGCGTTCCCGTCCGGTACGGCGGGCAAGACCGGCACCGCCGAGTTCGGCGAAGGCGAGAACCCGCCGACCCATGCCTGGTTCATCGGCTACCGGAAGGACGTCGCGTTCGCCGTCATCGTCGAGGGCGGCGGCACCGGGGCCGAGGCGGCCGCGCCCATCGCCGCGAACTTCCTCAAGGGCCTCTGACCGGCCGCCGGGCTCAGCGCAGGGCCTGGACGAGGACGCGGGTGGCCTCCGCGATGGCCCGCTCGTCGGTCTCCGCCTCCGCGTCCGGCCTGGTCGTCAGCACCGCGATGACCAGCGGGGCGCGGGACGGGGGCCAGACGATCGCGACATCGTCGGCGCTGCCGTAGGTGCCGCCGGTGCCGGTCTTGTCGCCGGCCGTCCAGCCCTCGGGCAGCCCGGCGCGGATCCGCTTGTCGCCGGTGACCGTGGCCCTCAGCCAGGCGTTGAGCCGGTCGCGGTCGGCGGGCGCGAGGGCGTCGCCCGCCGTGAGGGTGCGCAGGCTCCCCGCCCAGGCGCGCGGCGCGGTCGTGTCGCGCCGCTCGCCCGGCCGCCAGTCGTTGAGGCCGGGCTCCCAGCGGTCGCTGCGGCTGACCGTGTCGCCGAGGGAGCGGAGGAAGGCGGTGAGGCCGGACGGCCCGCCGACCTCCTTCAGCACCAGGTTCCCCGCGGTGTTGTCGCTCTGGGTGATCGTCGCGTGGCACAGGTCGGCGACCGTCATCCCGGTGTTCACGTGCTTCTCGGTGACGGGTGAGTGGGGGAGCAGATCGCTCTTCGTGTAGCGGAGGACACGGTCCATCAGGCCCGGGTCGGAACCGCGCGCCTTCCGCAGGACCGCGCCGCAGGCCATCGCCTTGAACATGGACGCGAACGGGAACGTCTCGTCCGCGCGGTGGCCCGCGAAACGGCCGGTGCCGGTGTCGACGGCGTACGCGCCGATGCGCGTGCCGCGCGACTTCTCCAGGCGGCGGAGCTTCTCCGTGACCTCGGCCTGGGCGGGCGCGGGCACGGGCCGCGCGGAGGCCTGCGGGCGCTGGGACGCGCCGCCCTCCGCGGTGGGGCCGCTCTTCGGGACGGCCTCGGAGTCGCAGCCGGCGATCGCGGCGAAGGCCGAGAGGGCGAGGACGGCGGCGCCGAGCGGCGTCCGGAACCGGGAAGCGCGAGTCTTCATGGAGCAGAGCAGAACAGAGCGGGCAACGGCATGTCCAATATTGATATTGGACGCATATCGATAGCGCTTTCCCTATGAATACGCCCTGAACTGGAGCGACGCCTACACGGCAGGCGCGGTCGACCCGCGGATCATCAGCTGCCCCGGCAGGACGCGGGGCGCGGGACGGCGCCCCGCGAGGAGGTCGAGCAGCGCCGTCATGCCCTGCGCGCCCAGCTCCTCCGCCGGCAGCCGGACGGTCGTCAGCTCCGGCTCCAGCGCGGTGGCGAGCAGCACGTCGTCGAACCCCGTGACGGACAGGTCGGCGGGGACGTCCAGGCCGCGGGCCCGCGCCGCCTTGTAGGCGCCCGCGGCGATCAGGTCGTCGTCGCAGATCAGGGTCGTCGGCCGGGAGGGACGGTCCAGCAGCCGCGCGGCGGCGTCCTTGGCCGAGCCGACGTCGATCGCGCAGGAGGCGCGCCGCAGGGTCGCCCCGGGCAGCGCGGCGACGGCGTCGGCGAGGGCGTCGGCGCGGGCGCGGAACGTCCACTGGTCGACGGCGGCGGCCACGTGCCCGAAGCGGCGGTGGCCGAGTCCGGCGAGGTGCGCGGCGATGTCGCGCATCCCGTCCGCGACGCCGAAGTCGACCGTGGGGACGCGGTGACCCGCCGGGTCCGCCGGGTCGGCCGGGCCGCTGTCGAGCATCACGGCGGGCGTCTGCCGGAATTCGCCGAGCGCCTCCACGGCGATGGAGGACGCGAGGACGCCGTCGATCGCCTCGTCCGGCGCGGCGAACGGGCTGTCGGCGCGTCCGGCGGTGTCGTCCGACCAGGTGGACACGACGACGCCGAAGCCGTGCCGGGACGCCACCCGCGCCGCGCCCGTGTAGACGGGGCCGAAGAACGGCGCGGTCAGTGTCGGGACCATCAGCAGGACGGTCCGGGTCGTGCCGAGCCGCAGGTTGCGGGCCGCCAGGTTGGGCCGGTAGCCGAGGCGCTCCGCCGCGCTGCGCACGCTGCGCGCGGTGGCGGGGGACACCCGGCCGGTCCACTTGCCGCCGAGCACGAGCGAGACCGTGGACTGCGAGACCCCGGCCTCGTGAGCCACGTCCTTGCTGGTGGGACGGCTGACTGCCGGCACCTGGGCCTCCCTGGCGGATCTTGGACGATTTCAGACTAGCGCCGCGCCGCCGCGGAGTGGTACGTATGACCCCGGCAGGTAATACGTATGACGGGGATCTATACGGGGGGATCATGCGGGGTTATGTCGTCTTCCTGCGACGGCCGTATGCGGGGAGGCTGCTCGGCGCGACCCTCCTCGGCCGGCTGCCCAACGGGATGGCCATGCTCGCCGTCGTCCTGCACGTCCGGGCGGACGGCGGCGGCTACCCCCTCGCCGGGACGCTCGCCGCGATCCTCGGCCTGGCGATGGCCGCCGGGCAGCCCGTCCTCGGCCGCGCCATGGACCGGTTCGGGCAGCCCCGCGTCCTGGTCCCGGCCGCGTGCGCGTCCGCTGCGGGCTTCGGGCTGCTCGCCGCCGTCGGCGCCGGTCCGCTGCCCGCGGCCGTGGTCGCGGTGGTCGTCGCCGGGTTCGCGACACCGCCGCTGGAGGCCGGGCTGCGCGCGCTGTGGCCGGACGTCCTCGACGGCCCCGAGCAGGTCGACGCCGCGTACGCGCTGGACGCCGCGTCCCAGGAGCTCCTCTTCACCCTCGGGCCGCTGCTCGTCGTCGCCGCGGCCGTCGTGAACACCGAGACCGCGCTGCTGCTGACCGGCGCGCTCGGCGTCGCCGGGACGCTGATCGTCGCGCTGTCCGGGCCGTCCCGCCGCTGGACGGGCGAGCCGCGCGCCTCCGACTGGGCCGGTCCGCTGCGGTCGTCCGGCCTGCGGGTGCTGCTGCTGTCCCTGGCGTGCGCGGGGATCGCGCTCGGCGTGTACGCGGTCGCCGTCGTCGCCTACGCCGAACGGCAGGACAGCGGCATCGCGTCCGGGCTGCTGCTGGCGTGCATGGCGGGCGGCGCGCTCACCGGCGGGATCGTCTACGGGGCCCGGCGGTGGGCGGGCGCGCCGCACCGGCGGCTGCCGTGGCTGCTGGCCGCGCTCGCCGCCGGATACGTCCCGCTCGTCGTCGCGCCGGGACTGGCGGCGATGTCGGTGCTGGCGTTCGTGTCCGGCGTGTTCCTCGCGCCCGTGCTGGCGTGCAGTTTCACGCTCGTCGACCGGCTCGCGCCGAGCGGGACCGTCACCGAGGCGTTCGCGTGGGTCGTCGCGGCGGTCGGCGCGGGCAGCTCGGCCGGCTCGTTCGCCGCCGGGCTCGGGCAGGACCTCGCGGGTGTCCCCGGCGCGTTCGCCGGGGCCGGGGCGGGCGGCGTCCTCGCCCTGGCCTGCTGCCTGCTCGGCGCCCGGACGCTCCGCCCGCGCACCGCCCCGGCCGTCCCCGCCAACGCCACCGCCTGACCCGCTGCCCGGTCGGGGGGCCTAGACCCAGGAGTCGAACCAGATCCGCTCGTGCCAGTCCTCGTACGGGATCGTCTGCGCCGACAGGATCGGGTGGAAGTACGCGAAGTTCGCCAGCACCACCAGCATGAACGCGCCCGCGGCGGCAGCGCCGACCAGCCGCCGCGTCCCCGCGCCCGGAGGCGGCGCGCCCGGGTGCACGGGCGTGTGCGCGCCGCCGCCCTGCCCGTAGCCGGGGAGCGTCGACGCGCCGCCCTCCGCGTCGTCGTGGTAGTCCGCGTCCTCGCCTCGGCGGGCGGCGTGCGCGCCCGCGAACCAGGCGGGCGCGGGCCCCATCAGATAGCCCAGGACCAGGACGACCGCCAGCACCATGAACGGGATCAGCGGCGTCGCGTAGAACAGGAACATCGTCCGCTCGGAGAACGCCGACGGGAACCACGTGAGCCACCCGGCGAGGAAGCCGACCAGGATCGCCCCGGCCCGCCAGTCCCGCAGCATCACCCAGATGAACAGCACCGCGATCAGCGCCGCCAGCGCGCCCCACCACAGCGCGGGCGTGCCGATCCCGAGGATCTCGCGGGAGCAGCGCGTCGCGCCGCCGCAGGCGCCCTTGGGCTCGGTGTAGAAGAACGCGACCGGACGCTTCAGGACCGGCCAGTCCCACGGCCACGACTGGTACGGATGCTTGTCGTCCAGCCCGGTGTGGAAGTCGAGGATCTGCTTGTGGTGGCGCCACAGGTCCGGCATGGCCTCGAACGGGCGCCACAGCACATGGCTGGACGCCTCACCGCGTCCCCACGCCCCCGGCTTGAAGATCCAGCCCCACCAGGTCACCAGGTACGTGATGACCCCGACCACGACGAGCTGCACGAACGCCGGGACGGCCTCCAGCAGCACCGTCCCGGTGAGCGGCGCCCTGACCCCGGCGGCGCGGCGGGCCCCGTAGTCCCACAGGACGACCATCAGCCCGAACGCGGCGACGTAGAAGACGCCCGTCCACTTGGTGGCGCAGGCCAGGCCGAGGCAGACCCCCGCGCCCCACCGCCAGCCGTGCGCGAGGAACGGCCCGTAGACCGAGGCGTCGCCCCGCTCGATCTTCTCGGCGAGGACGCGGCGGGAGCGGTCGCGGTCGTTCACCAGGCAGGCGAAACCGGCGAGGATCCAGAACATCACGAAGATGTCGAGGAGCGCGGTGCGGCTCGTCACGAATGCCAGGCCGTCCACGGCGAGCAGCAGCCCGGCGGCGCAGCCGAGCAGCGTCGACCCCGTCATCCGGCGCGCGACCCGGCACAGGATCAGCACCGACAGCGTCCCGGCGAGGGCGGGCATGAACCGCCATCCGAACGGCGTCGCGCCGAACATCCACTCGCCGACGGCGATCATCCACTTGCCGAACGGCGGGTGCGCGACGAACGAGGGCCCGTCCCCCCAGACGTTCGCGTGCTGATCGGCGATCAGCATCTTGTCGGCGTTCTTGACGGTGTTGTGCTCCCAGCCGAACTTCAGCAGGGCCATCGCGTCCTTGGCGTAGTACGTCTCGTCGAAGACGACCTGCTTCGGCGACCCCAGGCCGTCGAACCGCAGGTACCCGGCGAACACCGTCACCAGGAGCGGCCCGAGCCAGGACAGCAGCGGGTGGCCGGGGATCGCGGGAGCGAGCCATTCCCTGAGCGGGGGCGGCCTGCGCCGCGACCCGGTCGCCGGGGCGTGAACGAGATCCGTCGCCATCCCGCGAGTTTATTTGCATTTCTCTCCTCCTTCGGGCCTTGGCGGCCCTCCATCGTCGAGAAACGCGATGCGATCGCTGCATCGCTCCGACTCGCCTGGCGGCTCGCTGCGCGATCAGGTTGCTCGCAAGCTCGAAACCTGCCTTCGGACACGATCGCGACGGTTTCGGTTGTTGCGTGGTCGCGGCGGTGGCTGAGGTGGCCGGGGTCCCTGGAAGGATGGCGTTCGTGATGGGGACTCTGGTGCTCGCGGCGGCGCCGATCGGGCGGCCGGAGGACGCGTCGGCGCGGCTGCGGCGGGCGCTGGCGGACACGCCGGTGATCGCCGCCGAGGACACGCGGCGGCTGCGGCGCCTGGCGAACGACCTCGGCGTGTCGCTCACCGCGCGGATCGTGTCCTACCACGACCAGAACGAGAAGGCGCGGGCGGACGCGCTGCTGGCCGAACTCCTGGCCGGACGGGACGTCCTCGTCATCACCGACGCGGGCATGCCCGGCGTGTCCGACCCCGGATACCGGCTCGTCCGCGCGGCCGTCGCCGAGGGCGTGCCGGTGTCCGTGCTGCCCGGGCCGTCCGCCGTCACGACCGCGCTGGTCGCGTCCGGGCTGCCCACCGACCGGTTCTGCTTCGAGGGCTTCCCGCCGCGCAAGCCCGGCGAGCGCGCCCGGCGGCTGGACGCGCTCGCCCGCGAGCCCCGCACGATGGTGTTCTTCGAGTCGCCGCGCCGCCTGCCCGCCACGCTCGCGGCGATGGCGGACGCGTTCGGCGCGGACCGTCCGGCCGCCGTCTGCCGGGAGCTGACCAAGACCTACGAGGAGATCCGCCGGGGGCCGCTCGGAGAGCTGGCCGCGTGGGCCGAGGACGGCGTGCTCGGCGAGATCACGCTGGTGGTCGGCGGGGCGCCCGAGCCGGAGGGGCTGTCCGACCCGGCCGAGCTCGCGGCCGCCGTCGCCGCCCGCGAGGACGCCGGGACGCCCCGCAAGCAGGCCATCGCGGAGGTCGCCAAGGAGAACGGCGCCCCCAAACGCGTGGTCTACGACGCCGTCGTCCAGGCCAGGAATCCCGGCCAGGGGACGGCCGCCGGGAATCGGAGCGGTCGAAACGGTTCTTTCGGGGAATGACCCGCGCCGACGGCGTGCGGCGGGCGCACTATGGAGTTGGTGGCGTCACCACGGATGCGGAGGTGAGTGCCATGCAGGACGCATGGTCGAGCCACGAGGTCTGGGTTTTCGAGTGCCTCAACTGCACAACGACCTGGGACGAGGAGCTGGACGTCCGCCATTACGGGGACGGGCACGGGAACGCGGCCGTCATCTACGAGCGCGGCGGGCAGCCCTGCACGACACCCTGGGTGGACCGTTCCTGCCCGAACTGCCAGAGCCAGAACGTCAAAGCGCTGTCCGCGGCGAAGGGCAGGCACACCGAGGCGCCGAAGGTGCGCAGCGGCAGCGATGTGGCGATGGTGTTCCATCTCCGCCGCATGCACGCCTGGTGAACACGCTCGGCGCGCGTTAACTCGCCGGGGGCTCGGAGGTCTTGGGGGGCTCGGGGGCGGCGTCCGTGGGTGTCGCCTTGCCCGGGCCGCGGCGCGCTCTCGGCAGGGCGGCGAGGCGGCGCGTCCAGGCGACGACCGTCCCGCGGGCCTCGGGCCTGAACGCCGTCCCGGCGGCGAGCGCGGCGAGGGGGATGGCGGGCAGCACGTACCGGTAGTCGAACTCCGCCGTCGCGGCCGGGGCCAGCAGCAGCCCGGTCGCGAGCGTCCACGGCAGGAGCGCCTCGCCGCCGAACCGCCGCCACAGCGGGACGAGCCCCGCCAGCCCGACGAGCAGGATGACGCCGATCATCGTCCCGCGCAGGTAGAAGACGTCCTGGTAGCCGCGGGCGACCCCGGCGAACGGCTCGACGACCTGGGGACGGGCCTCGCCGCGCTCGTAGGCCCTGGCCTCCGCGGACGCGATCCCGCCGCCCGCCATGTGCCAGTCGGGCAGCGGCCTGCTCTTCCGCTCGAACTCGTACTGCGAGTACGTCGCCGGGTCGGGGAACACCGTTCGCTCCCACCGGAACACCCGGAAGAAGTCGTGCGCGACGACCCGCAGGTAGTCGAGCGGCTGCGCGACGATCGCGCGCTTGGCGAAATCGTTGCCGAGCGCGTTGTTCTCCGGGCTGAACCGCGTGCCGGTGTACCGGTTGAGCGGCGACTGGGAGTTCCAGATGCCGTCCTGCGAGTTGGGCAGGCGGTTCGCGGGCTCGGTGCACAGCGGGTACTCGCTGACCGGCAGGTCCTTCATCTGGTGGCAGTCGGCGAACTTGTAGACCCGCGCGTACAGGAAGATCCCGTTGCTCTCGGTGATCGCGAACTTGCCGCTCTCGGCCTGGTACCAGCCCATGTAGGCCAGCACGGGCAGCATGCAGGCCGCCAGCGTGGCCGCCAGCAGCTTCCAGCCGCTGCGCCGGATCAGCATGTACACCAGGACGCCGAGCAGCACCGGCATGCCGACCGACCGGGTCAGCCAGGCCAGGCCCACGATCAGGCCGACCGCCGCGCCGATCTTCCAGGACGGCCGGTCGTGCCACAGCAGCAGCGTGACCGCGCTCATCACCAGGAACGTGAACATCGTGTCCGACAGGACGAGGTGTTCGAGCTGGAGCTGGTAGGCGTCCAGCAGCACGGGCGCGGCGGCGAGCGCGGCGCCCCAGCCGGGCAGCCGGAACTTCCGCCGCAGCAGCGCGTAGATCATCACGCCCATGGCGAGGCCCATGAGGTGCTGGACGGCCGCGACGAGCACGAAGCTGTGGAACGGCTTGAGGCCGAGCAGCAGGAACGAGTAGCCGTCGGGCCGCAGCGGATGCGGGTACGGGTCGGTCGCGACGTGCAGGTAGTCGAAGCTGTCGTTGAAGAACATCACCGGCTGGTAGCCGAGCATCGCGATCACGCGGAGCAGCGCCGCTGTGGCAATGATCACACTGAACGCGGGGTGCCGCCGGGCCAGCTCCCACAGGCCGCGGCCGCGCCGCCTGCGCCGGGAGTCCGCGGACTCGTCGTCCGGCGTGCCGTCCGGGTCTCCGGACTCCGGGTCCGCCGCGGCCGAGCCGGATCGCCCGGCGCCCTCCAGGTCCTCGTCGGGGACCGGGACGGTGGCCGTGCCGCCCGTCGTGCTCCCGGGCGTGTCGCCGTCGCGGGCGTCGCCGTCGCGCGTGCTCGCGGCGCCAGGCCGTCCGTCCGCGCCGCCGGCGGCCGCGTCGGCCGTGGCCAGCGCCGTGCCGCCCTGCGGTGTGTGGCCCTGTGTCGCGTCGTCCAGCCCGAGACCGGCCGTGGTGCCCCGCGGCGATTCGCCCGCCACTGCCGCACCTCCCCTTCGGTGTCCGGCCCCCTGTCCGGCGGCACTGCGTTGTCCAGCGGCACTGCGTTGTCGTCCAGCGGCGCTGGGTCGTCCAGCGGCACTGCGTCGTTCGGCGCGCGTCACAGCCGACCCACCCCTTCCGGGCCGCTGTGCCCGTATGCTTGACGTCCTAGCCTGCCGCCCGCGACCGTGGCGGTGACGTTTTTTGGGTTGCGATAGGGCAACACGATACGGGTGCTCTTGACGAGAGCGGGCATCAATACCCGGCGCCGGCAGGCATCATGAACCGCGAGATTCATGAACGACGACGGGCCGCCGCGCGGAACAACTGAGATTAGTAGATCACCCCGCGGGCGGTCATCAGGGGAAACGTCATCCGGGGAAACGTCACCAGGGGTAACGAAGGAGATCGCGTGGAACTCTCCGTAGTGATGCCGTGTCTGAACGAGGCCGAGACGGTCGAGACCTGCGTCCGCAAGACGATCGGCTTCTTCGAGGACAAGGGCATCGACGGCGAGGTCGTCATCGCCGACAACGGCAGCACCGACGGCAGCCAGCAGCTCGCCCGGGACGCGGGGGCACGTGTCGTGCCGGTCATCGACAAGGGGTACGGCAACGCCCTGATGGGCGGGATCCGCGCCGCGCGCGGCCGGTACGTCGCGATGGGCGACGCCGACGACTCCTACGACTTCGCCACGCTCGGGCCGTTCCTCGACGAGCTGCGCGACGGCGCCGACCTCGTCATGGGCAACCGGTTCAAGGGCGGCATCGCCGAAGGCGCCATGCCGCCGCTGCACCGCTACCTCGGCAACCCGGTGCTGAGCTTCGTCGGCCGGCTGTTCTTCCGCAGCAAGATCGGCGACTTCCACTGCGGGCTGCGCGCCTTCGACAAGGAAGCGATCATGCGGCTCGGCCTGCAGACCGGCGGCATGGAGTTCGCCAGCGAGATGGTCGTCAAGGCGACCCTGCAGGGCTACGACATCCGCGAGGTCCCGACGACCCTGTCGCCGGACGGCCGGACCCGCGCCCCGCACCTGAACACCTGGCGTGACGGTTGGCGTCATCTCCGCTTCCTCATGCTCTACAGCCCGCGCTGGCTGTTCCTCATCCCCGGTCTCGTCTTCATGACGCTCGGACTGCTCGCCGGGATCGCACTGTCGACCGGTCCCGTCACGGTCGGGGAGATCGCGTTCGACGTCGACACGCTGGTCGGCGCCGGGGCCGCGCTGGTGATCGGCTTCCAGGCGGTGCTGTTCGCGCTGCTCACGAAGGTCTACGCGATGCAGGAGGGATTCCTGCCGCACGACCGGCGGGTCCAGAAGATCATCGACTGGTGGAGCCTGGAACGCGGGCTGCTGCTCGGCGGGCTGCTCGCCGTCGCCGGTCTCGGCGGACTCGTCGCGTCGCTGCTGCACTGGCGCGTCAACAGCTTCGGCGAGCTGGACCCGCGCGAGTCGCTGCGCATCGTCGTCCCCGCCGCCACCGCGCTCGTGATGAGCCTCCAGGCCATCTTCGCGTCGCTGTTCGTCAGCATCCTCGGCATCCGCCGCCGCCAGCACCCGCCGATCATCGACCCGGCCGAGGAGGCCGCGGGCGTCGTGGACGCCGCAGCCCGCCGCGTCGCCAAGGACGCCGAGGACGCCGAGAGTGCCGAGGGCGCCAACGAAGAGCAGCCCGCGAGGGTCACCGCCGGGAAGGGCGCCGCCGCTCGGAAGAGCCCTGCGAGGAAGGGCGCCGCCGGGAACGGTGCCGCCGGCAAGGCGGACGCCACGAGGTCGAAGTCGAAGCCGCAGGCGTCTGAGGGCGGCGAAGGGGACGAGGGCGGCGCGTCCAGGAAATAGCGGGACCGGCCGGGTCGTACCGGTCGCCGATCCGTCGCACGATGATTGTCAACATCTGAAAAACAGGCGGGACAGACCGTCGCGAATGCCGAGGACTCGCTGACTGTTTCCGGGCCCCGGACCGGTGTCCCGGCCGCGTTGTGACAGGCTTGACCGCCGATGGATCACCGTTCTCTGACAGCCCGGCGCCCGGGGGGCCGTACGTCGATGAGCACGCCAACGCCGGCGGGCGCCGAGACCGCGTCACCGGCTCCGTCAGCGCCCGGGCCGGCCGCCCGATCGGTCGCCCGGTCGGCTGCCGGGCCGGCTGTCAGCGCGCGTCCGCCGGTCGCGCCGCCGGACCGGCGCCCCGCCCCGTCCCGGCCGAGCCGCCGCCGCTGGGCCTGGCTGTTCGTCCTCGGCTGGGTCGCGCAGGTCGCCGTCCGGCTCGTGCTGGCCTCCGGGCAGACGGTGCCGGTCGCGACCCCGGACGAGTCGGGCTACCTGTTCGCCGCCCGCGTCCTGACCGGCGGTCCCGACGCGGACATGTCGTTCGGGACCGTCTACCGCGGCGGGTACCCGCTCCTGCTCACGCCCGCGTTCTGGTTCGGCGACGACCCGGTGACCGTCTACCGCGGCGCCCTGGTGATCAACGCGCTGATCAGCGCCGCGATGCTCCCGCTGGCCTACCTGCTGCTGCGCCGCCTCGGGGTGCGCAGGCGCTGGTCGTACGTGTTCGGGCACGTGACGGCGGTGCTGCCGTGCGTGCTGTTCTACTCCGAGTTCGCGCTGACCGACGCGGTCCTCCCGGTGATCCTGGCCGGCTGGCTGCTGCTCGTCCACGCGTGGCTGAACGCCCCGCCCCCGGCCGGACGGCGCGCGTCCTCCCGGCTCGCGCTCGCCGGGACGGGCGCGTCGCTGCTCGTCGCCTACGCCTACGCCTGCCACACGCGCGGCGCGGTCCTGCTGGTCGCGCACGTGGCGCTGCTGGCCGCCGCGCTTGTGTTCCGGTGGCGGTCCTGGCGCGCGACGTCCCTCGCCGCGCTCGCCGCCGCCGCCGGGACGGGCGCCGGGATGCTGCTGAACCGGTCGCTGCTGCCGCACATGTACCCGCAGGGGGACAACGACCTCGGCGGCAACGTCGTCCGGCGGCTCACCACCGAGGACGGCTGGGGCTGGATGCTGTCGCTCGGCACCGGCCAGGTCTGGTACCAGGCCGTCGCGACCGGCGGGATGGCGGCGATCGGCCTCGTCGCCGTCGCGTTCGTCGCCGTCCGTCCGGCGGGCACGCCGCTGGGCACGTCCGGCCGGACGCGGGCGCTCGCGCTCGCGCTCGTCGTCATCGTGGCGGGCGTCGCGTTCGCCACCTCGGCGGCGCTGCCGGTCGAGTACCGCGTCGGCAACTACGTCTACGGCCGCTACCTCGCCTCGGTCACGCCGGTGCTGTTCGCCGTCGGGGTCGCGGTGCTGCTGCGCACGTCGCCGCGGACGCTGCTGTGGGCGACGGCGTCGGCGGCCACCATGACGGTCATCGCCGCGTGCGTCGTCCAGTGGTACGCGGGCGATCTGCTGACCCAGTACACCCACACGGCCTACGACTTCCCGGAGACGTCCTTCCTGACATGGGACTGGGAGTCGTTCCGCCTATGGCACGCCACAGCCACGGCCCTCGTGCTGCTGGGCGCGTCCGTGGCGGTCGTCCGGTTGCGGCGCAGCGGGCCGCTGCTGCTCGCGGGCGTGCTGGCCGTCGTCGCGGTCGGGATGTCCATGACCGCGACCGACCGCATCGCCCGCCCGCTGGTCCGCGAGGAGACCGCGCACACCGACATCAGGCAGAGCATCGACCTGCACGGTCAGCGGTCCATCGCGGTCGACTGGAACGTCCCGTGGACGATCAGGCTGTCGCACTACTACTGGGCCTGGTGGAGCGACGGCAGCGTCTTCGACGCCCGCTGGACCCCGCCGCCCCAGAACGTGGACATGGTCGTCCTGGCGTGGCCGAAGGACAAGCCCGCCGCCGCGTCCTGGCCCAAGGGCGCCCCGCCCGGCTGGCGGATCATCGACAGCCGCCGCACCATCCAGGGCGACTGGGTCGCCTGGGCCGCTAGGCCCGTCCTCCCATCGGCCAGCGGCCGCTAGTCCTGCGGAGGCTGGGGCGGCGGGTTCCAGAGTTGCAGGACGCCGTCGGACGAGCGCCACATGAGCCGCCAACCATGCGCCGGGTCAGGACGCCACCCGCCCGCGATCGGCGACTCCATCCCGCGCCACCGCGTGTACAGCATCGGCCCCTCGGTCGCGTTCCGCGGGACCTGCGGCATGTAGTGCGGGAAGTCGCGGATCTCGCCGCGCCAGACCGGGTCGCCCCAGACGTCCCGCGTGTAGAACGTGAGGGTCTGCGCGAGCCGCCGGTCGGCGCAGATCAGCGTGATGTCGCGGTGCCCGGCGAGGTAGCCGCGCAGCTCGCTCCACGCGTTGTCGCGCGGCAGGTCGGGGACGGCGCGGACGGCGGCCACCACGTACGTCCCGCCCAACGCCACCGCCAGCACCGGAACGACCAGGGTGCCGAGCCGCAGCCGGGACACCAGCCCGGACGGCAGCATCCGGAACATCAGGATCAGGGAGCCGAAGCCGCCCCCGAGCAGCGCGGGCAGCACCGCGAACCAGTACCGCTGGAGCCAGGCTCGCAGCGAGATGTCGTTGGGGTCGAGGACGCCGGAGAACAGCGTCAGCGGCACGGCGAGCGTGAAGAACCACACCAGGACCAGCGCGAGCCGCCGGTCGCGGGTCACCGCCCAGCCGACGATCGTCAGCGCCAGCGCGGCGGTGAACACCAGGCCGAGAGCGTTCCAGTCGTGCATGGCGCGCAGGAACGAGCGGGCGGCGAGGCCGCGCGTCACGACGTCGCGGGACTGGCCGCCGTGCTCGGCGGCCGAGATCAGCCCGGCGAGCGGGCTGCCCCACACGATCTGGTTGTGGACGAGGTTGACCGCCAGGATCGCGAGCATCGGCGCGCCGACCGTGACGTTCCGGCGCCACGGGATCCGCAGCAGAGCCAGGTAGACCGGGATGGGCAGGAACAGGAACGCCAGGAACTCCCGAACGAGGAACGCCGACGCCATGAACACCCCGGCGGCGACCAGCATGCGGGTCTGGGCGCGTCCGGTCCTGCGGCTCGCGACGACGAGGCCCGCCATCCCGATCGTGAACAGCCCGGCGCCGGGCATGTCCGGCAGCACCAGCCCGGTCGACCAGGTGATCTCGCGGCCGAACGGGTTCGTCATCGTGAAGAACGGGTGGACGAGCAGGACCGCCGCGGACGCGACGCCCGCCACGTCCCCGAACAGCGACCTGACGACCAGGTACGTTCCAACGAAGAACGCGCAGCCGCCGAGCGCCGCGACGACGAAGAACGCGGCCTGCCCGTCCCCGATGACCTCCTGGACGAGCCGCGCCGGCAGCACCAGCCCGATCCGGGTGACCTGGTGCGGGACCTCGTCGAACGGCCACTGCGTCAGCGGGACGTCGGGCCAGTCGCGGGCGGCGAGCCACACGTAGTACGGGTCGAAGTACAGCGGCGGGGTCATGATCACCCACTGCATGAGCACCGTCGCGGCCGCGACCAGCAGGGACAGCCACACCACGCGCCGCGTCCGCCGTACCCGCCCCGCCAGCCGAGCGGTCAGCCGTGCGGCCGCGCGGGCCGGCAGGTCTCGGGGCGGGTCGTCCGGGTCGGCTCCGGCTCCCGCCTCGTCGACGGCCGGCTGATCGGACGTGGTCTGGGCCATGCCTGGCTCCGCCTCCATGGGATCGTGGGGATCGCGCGGCTGCGACGCCGGACCAGGCTACTCGCGTGCCGGGGCGCCCGTGACGCGACTACCCTTGATTCCATGTCCTCGTCAAGCCGTCATATCTTGACCGCGCCCGCCTGGCCGTACGCCAACGGGCCCCGTCACATCGGGCACGTCTCCGGTTTCGCGCTGCCCGCCGACATGTTCAGCCGCTACCAGCGGATGGCGGGCGGCAAGGTCCTGATGGTCAGCGGCACCGACGAGCACGGCACGCCGATCCAGGTGCAGGCCGACAAGGAGGGCGTGTCCGCGCGGGAGCTCGCCGACCGCTACAACGAGGTCATCGCGCAGGACCTGCACGGCCTCGGCATGACCTACGACCTGTTCACCCGGACGACGACGCGGAACCACTACGCCGTCGTCCAGGAGATCTTCAAGGGCCTGTACGACAACGGCTACATCTTCCCGCAGAAGACGATGGGCGCGATCTCGCCGTCCACGGGACGGACGCTCCCCGACCGCTACATCGAGGGCACCTGCCCCATCTGCGGGTACGACGGCGCACGCGGCGACCAGTGCGACAACTGCGGCAACCAGCTCGACCCCGTCGACCTGATCAACCCGGTGTCGCGGATCAACGGCGAGACGCCGAAGTTCGTCGAGACCGAGCACTTCATGCTCGACCTGCCCGCGTTCACCGAGGTCCTCGGCCGGTACCTGCGCGGCAAGCAGAACGGCGCCCTGGCGTGGCGGCCGAACGTGCTGAAGTTCGCGCTGAACCTGCTGGACCAAATGCAGCCGCGCGCGATCAGCCGCGACCTCGACTGGGGCGTCCCGATCCCGCTGGACGGCTGGCGCGACAACCCGGCGAAGAAGCTGTACGTGTGGTTCGACGCGGTCGTCGGGTACTTCTCCGCGTCCGTGGAGTGGGCGCGGCGGTCCGGCGACCCGGAGGCGTGGCGCGCCTGGTGGCAGGACCCGGACGCCCTGTCCTACTACTTCATGGGCAAGGACAACATCGTCTTCCACGCCGAGATCTGGCCCGCGATGCTCCTCGGCTACAGCGGCCAGGGCGACAAGGGCGGCACGCCCGGTTCGCTGGGCGCGCTGAACGTGCCGACGGAGGTCGTGTCGTCGGAGTTCCTGACGATGGAGGGCAGGAAGTTCTCCTCGTCCCGCCAGGTCGTGATCTACGTCCAGGACTTCCTCGCCCGCTACGACGTCGACGCGCTGCGCTACTACGTCGCGATCGCCGGACCCGAGAACCAGGACACCGACTTCACGTGGGCCGAGTTCGTCCGCCGCAACAACGACGAGCTGGTCGCCGCGTGGGGCAACCTCGTCAACCGGTCGGTGAACATGGCGGCGAAGAACTTCGGCGCGATCCCCGAGGCGGGCGACCTCACCGACGCCGACCGGGCGCTGCTGGAGCGCAGCCGGAGCGCGTTCGCGGCGGTGGGCGCGGAGCTCGAACGGTCCCGGTTCAAGAACTCGATCACCGAGGCGCTGGACGTCGTCCGCGACGCCAACAAGTACCTGTCCGACCAGGCGCCCTGGAAGCTCAAGGACGACCCGGCCCGCGTCAAGTCGATCCTTTACACCGCGCTGCAGGTCGTCGACGACGCGAAGACGCTGCTGACGCCGTTCCTGCCGCGCTCGTCGCAGAAGGTGTACGAGATGCTCGGCGGGCAGGGCGTGTGGAGCGGCATGCCGGAGCTGCAGACCGTCTCGGAGGACGGCGGCCCCGACTACACCATCCTGACCGGCGACTACGCGACCGAGGCGCGCTGGGAGTCCACGCCGATCAAGCCCGGCGTGGCGCTGGCGAAACCGACGCCGCTGTTCACGAAGCTGGACACGTCCGTCGTCGACGAGGAGCTCGCCAGGCTGGAGAACCGATGAGCCGGAACGGGGACGGGCAGAGTTCACGCTCGTTCCCGCCGCTCCCCGAGCGGCTCCCGGTGGACGTGTTCGACAGCCACTGCCACCTCGACATCGTCGACACGCCGGTGCAGGAGCAGCTGAGGTCGGCGAAGGCGGCGGGCGTCACCCGGATCGTCACGATCGGCTGCGACCTGCCGTCGTCGCGGTTCGCCGTGGAGGCCGCCGACGAGTTCGACGACGTGTACGCCGCCGTGGCGATCCACCCGAACGAGACGACCCGGATCTCCGACGCCGTCCTGGAGGACGTGGCGCGGCTGGCCAAGCACCGCAAGGTCCGCGCGATCGGCGAGACCGGCCTGGACTACTACCGCGACTGGGCGCCGAAGGCCGACCAGCACCGCGCCTTCCGCGCCCACATCGAGATCGCCAAGCGCACCGGCAAGGCCCTCGTCATCCACGACCGCGACGCGCACGACGACGTCCTGCGCGTCCTGGACGAGGAGGGCGCGCCCGGCACGGTCGTCTTCCACTGCTACTCGGGCGACGCCCGGATGGCCGAGATCTGCGCCGGGCACGGCTATCTGATGAGCTTCGCCGGGAACGTCACGTTCAAGAACGCCGAGCCGCTGCGCGAGGCGCTGCGGACGGCGCCGCTCGACCTGGTGCTCGTGGAGACGGACGCGCCGTTCCTGACGCCGATCCCGCACCGCGGCAAGCCGAACGCGTCGTACCTGATCCCGTACACCGTCCGCGCCATGGCGGAGATCAAGGGCGTGGACGTGGCGGACCTGTGCACCGCCATCGCCGCCAACGGCGAGCGCGCCTTCGGTCCCTGGTAGCCGAATCGGCCTCCTGATCGTAGGCGTCCGGCGAGGTCGACCGCCGATCAGGTGGCTCAGGCGGGGGCTGGGGGACGCATGTGGGCGATGTGGTGGCGGAGACCCGGGGGACGGGCTTACTCTCTGGCCTCTGAGCGGGCACCCCCGAGCCCGACCCCCTGGAGGTTCCCGTGCGTCGCCACTCCCCGCGTCCTGCCGTCCCATGGCTGCTGGCCCCTGCGCTGTTGAGCGCGGTGGTGCTGGCGGGCTGCGGCGGGGGCGGATCGGCCGGTCCGCAGCGGGCCGCCGCGGACGCGCCCCGCACCAGCGCGCCCGCGCCGCGCAAGGTCGTCATCGTCGTCGACGGCAAGCCGGCCGAGACGATGACGACCGGCACGACCGTCCAGCAGGTCCTCGACCAGGCCAAGATCGCGCTGGGCCCGCACGACCTGGTCAAGCCGGCCGTGGACCAGCCCGCCGGGGACGTCGTCAAGGTCCTGCGGCTGCTGTCGGCGCCGAAGACCGCGGTCGTGAAGGTGCCCGCCAAGACCATCCGCAAGAAGAGCGCCTCGGTGGCGCCGTGGGACGAGAAGGTGCTGCGCGAGGGCCGTCCCGGCATCAAGGTCGTGACCTGGGCGTACGTCCGGCGGCCGGTCTCGAAGAACGCGCGGGGGGCGAAGGCCGGAGCGACCGGGGCGGCCGCGAAGGCCAAGCCCGTCAAGAAGATCATCACGCAGCGGATCAAGCGGAAGCCCGTCGCGCGGATCCTCGCGGTCGGCCCGAAGGCGGCGGGCACCGGTTCGGCCGCCGGGCTCAACTGGCGGGGGCTCGCGGGCTGCGAGTCCAACAACAACCCGAAAGCCGTGAACCCGGCCGGGTACTACGGCCTGTACCAGTTCTCCATGACCTCGTGGGCGTCGGTCGGCGGCAAGGGCAAGCCGTCGGACGCCAGCGCCGCCGAGCAGACCTACCGGGCGCAGCTGCTCTACAAGCGGGTGAACGGACGCTGGCAGGGCCAATGGCCGCACTGCGGGAAGTACCTGTTCAGCTGAGCTGGAACAATCGGGGCCGTGGGGGAGACACAGGCGGCGCTGCTCGGTCCGGCAGACGTGCGTGAGCTGGCGGAACGGCTCGGCGTCAGGCCGACGAAGACGCTCGGGCAGAACTTCGTCATCGACGCGAACACCGTCCGGCGGATCGTCCGGACGGCCGCGCCGCACGCCGACGACGTCGTGATCGAGGTGGGGCCGGGTCTCGGGTCGCTGACGCTGGCGCTGCTGCCGGAGGCGGGCCGCGTCGTCGCCGTGGAGGTCGACGCGGCGCTGGCCGCGGCGCTGCCCGGCACCGTCGCGGCGCGTGCACCGGAGCTCGCCGGACGGCTGGAGGTCGTGCACGCCGATGCGATGAAGATCACACAGGTGCCCGGGCCCGAGCCGACGGCGCTCGTCGCGAACCTGCCGTACAACGTGGCGGTGCCGGTCGTCCTGCACCTGCTGGCCGCCCTGCCGTCGCTGCGGACCGGGCTCGTCATGGTGCAGGCCGAGGTCGCCGACCGGATGGTCGCCGCGCCCGGCGGGAAGATCTACGGGGTGCCGTCGGTGAAGCTCGCCTGGTACGGGGACGCGCGCAGGGCCGGGGCGGTCGGGCGTGCGGTGTTCTGGCCCGCGCCGAACGTCGACTCGGGCCTGGTCGCGTTCACCCGCCGCGAGCCGCCGCCGACCGCGGCGACCCGCGCGGAGGTGTTCGCCGTGGTCGACGCCGCGTTCGCGCAGCGCCGCAAGACGCTGCGGGCGGCGCTGGCCGGGTGGGCCGGGTCCGCGGCGGCCGCGGAGGAGGCGCTGCGCGCGGCGGGCGTCGACCCGCGGTCGAGGGGCGAAGCTCTGGACGTGGCCGCCTTCGCCCGTATTGCCGAGTATGGTCCTTCACGCCGGGGAGATCGGCTCCCAACCCCCTGAGGCGTGTTTCAGGCACGGTGTTCCGAGCACGGGGTGCCTCAGCTTGGTGGGTACCGGGGAGCGGGAGCGGAACCTCCACGGGGGACACTGGACAGCCTCCACAGGGGACGACTAGACAGCACGAGCCGGAGGTCGATGTGAAGGGGCGTTCGCGGACGGCGCGGGCGAGGTTGCCGATCGTGGGGACCGCCCTGCTCGCCACCGCGGCGATGGTCGCGACGGTGGCGGCGGGCTGCGGCGGCGGCGCGGGGGCCGCACCGAAGATCACGACGACGGCGCGGGCGGGCGTGGCGCCGGTGCCGCCGAAGGAGGGGGCGTACTTCGGGGCCTGGGTGCCGCCGGAGGGGGAGGGCGGGCCGTCCGCGTCCAAGTCCGGCTCTCCGCCGGAATCGCCCTCGGGCTCTCCGTCGGGCTCGGCGTCGGCGTCGGCGTCGAAGTCGCCGTCGGATGCGCCGACCGTGAAGCCCACCGGCAAGGACGCGGAGAAGCCGGGAATGGCCCCGGTCGTCGGCTTCGAGCAGCAGCTCGGACGGCAGCTCGACATCGTGCAGAACTACCGGAGCTGGACGGCGGAGTTCCCCGCCGGGCTCGACAAGTCCGTCACCGACGGCAACCGCTATCTGCTGCTGACCTGGGGCGAGGCCGACACGAAGAAGATCGTCCAGGGCGAGTACGACGAGCTCGTCAAGAGCCGGGCCCGCGCCGTCAAGGCCCTCGGCAAGCCGGTCTTCCTGCGCTGGTCGCGGGACATGGACAAGGCGGCCGGCAAGAAACGGGTCCACTCGCCGGACGACTTCGTCGCGGCCTGGAAGCACCTGCGCGCGATCTTCAAGCAGGAGAAGGTCGACAACGTCGCGTGGGTGTGGTGCCCCAGCGCCCGCGGCTTCGGCGGCGGCGACGCCCCGGCGTTCTATCCAGGCGACGACCAGGTCGACTGGATCTGCGCCGACGCGCAGCCCGGCACCGACTACGAGTACCGCGACCTGTCGGAGGCCGTGAAGATGTTCCTCCAGTGGGCCCGGGACCGCGAGAAGCCCATCATGATCGCCGAGTTCGGCGTGCCGAAGTCGTACGGGGAGCGCCGCGCCGAATGGCTCAGGGAGGCGTCGAAGACGCTGCAGGACCCGCAGGTCAAGGCCGTCGTGTACTTCAACTCCGACGAGCAGGCCGCGAACGCCCGCGACAAGCGCCGCGCGTACGCGGTGACCGGCGACAAGCACACCGTGTCGGCCCTCCGCGAACTCGCCACGACCCCCTACTTCAACCCCCGCAACCTGCCCGTGACCAGCGGAGACTGATGCGCCTGGCGGTAGGGCCGACCGGGCCGCACGATGACGCCGGGCCGGGGCGCGTCCGCTCGGAATTGGCCGTAGGGTTTCCGTCGTGACCGCAGTGAGCGTACGCGTCCCCGCCAAGGTCAACCTTCAGCTCGGAGTGGGGCCGATCCGCGACGACGGCTACCACGACCTCGTCAACGTGTTCCATGCCGTCTCCCTGTTCGACGACGTGACGGCCGCGGACGGGCCGCGGCTTGAGGTGCGCGTCGAGTCCGCCCCGTACTCGCGGGTGGACGTCGGCGACGTCCCGGTCGACGACGACAACCTCGCGGCGAAGGCGGCCAGGCTCGTCGCCGCCCGGCTCGGCGTCGAACCCCGCGTCGCGATCCGGATCCGCAAGGCGATCCCGGTGGCGGGCGGCATGGCGGGCGGCAGCGCCGACGCCGCCGCCGCGCTGGTCGCCTGCGCCCGGCTCTGGGACGACCGCGACGAGCCCGTCATCACCCGCGACGACCTGCTGGTACTGGGCGCGGAGCTCGGCAGCGACGTGCCGTTCGCCATCCTCGGCGGCACCGCGATCGGCGTCGGACGCGGCGAGCGGCTCACCCCCGCCCTGACCCGCGGGACGTTCCACTGGGTGTTCGCGACCGCCGACGGCGGCCTGTCCACGCCCGCCGTCTACGGCGAATGCGACCGGATCCGCGCGGCCCAGGGGGTGGAGGCGGCGCCGCCGGTGGTCTCCGAGGCGCTGATGACCGCGCTCGCCACCGGCGACGCCAAGGGGCTCGGCGCGGCGCTGACCAACGATCTCCAGGAGGCGGCGCTGTCGCTGCGGCCGTCGCTGGGGCGCGTCCTCGACGCGGGTCACGATCTTGGCGCGGCCGGGGCGCTCGTGTCCGGGTCCGGACCGACGTGCGCGTTCCTCGCGGAGACCGAGGAGGACGCCGCCGAGCTCGCCGAGGCGCTGGACGGCGCGGGCGTCGCCCGGCAGGTCCTGCGGGCGCACGGACCCGTCCCCGGCGCGACGGCGATGTGACCTCCGCCCCCTCCCCAACAAGAAGCTTTCCTAATAAAAAAGGGTAGATGCGCTTGTCACACAAGCGAACTTCTTGCGCACGACAGGCGTCATGTATCCGTGACACCGATTCGCGCAAGCGCTGATCCCTCCGGCGAGGTGGAGCGATGACGTACCTGTCCGGGCTGCTCGCCGTCATGGCGATCGCGATGATGGCGACGCTCGTCCTGCTGGCCGTGCGCCGCGACCGGGACGTGCGCCGCAACGCGCCCGGCTCGGTCGTCGCGGGACGCGCGCGGGCCGCTAGCCTTGAGGCGCAGGCCGACGGAGGCCCGACCCCGCCGGCCATGCGCTGACCCTCCCGCCCCCCGACCGACCGATCGGCCGAGGACGAACATGACGACGGTTGGATCCATGGCGCTCCTCCTGCTCCTGCTCTTCGTGCTGGGACTCGTGGCCGTGATCGTGGTGATCATCGTCGCCGTCGCGTCCTCCAGCCGGAACAAGAACCAGTACACCGGCCCCCCACCGGGATACGCCCAGCCTGGGTACGGCCAGCCAGGGCAAGGCCAGCCCGGATACGGCCCTCCGCCGCCCGGGCACGGCCCGCAAGGGCCGCAAGGGCCGCAAGGCCCGCCGCCCGGAGCCTGACGGCCCGGGACCCGCCCGGTCGGACGGGTTCGGCGGGGCCAATAGGCTTGGTGGCGTCGTGAATCTGATCAACGTTGAGAACGTCGCCAAGGCCTACGCGCCGGAACCGCTGCTCGACGCCGTGTCCCTCGGCCTGGACGAGGGCGACCGCGTCGGCGTCGTCGGCCGGAACGGCGGCGGCAAGAGCACCCTCGTGTCCGTCCTCGCGCGGGAGACCGAGCCCGACGCCGGGCGCGTCACGCACTCGCGCGGGCTGCGGCTCGGCCACCTGGCCCAGCGGGACGACTTCGCCGAAGACGCGACGGTCAGGTCCGTGGTCCTGGGCGACCGCGCCGAGCACGAATGGGCGGGCGACGTCCGCGCCCGCGACGTCCTCGGCGGCCTGCTCGCCGGCCTCGACCTGGACGCGCCGCTCGCGGGGATGTCGGGCGGCGAACGCCGCCGGGTCGCGCTGGCCCGGCTCCTCGTCCCCGAGTCCGACGTGCTGCTCCTGGACGAGCCCACCAACCACCTCGACATCGAGGCCATCGACTGGCTGGCCCGGCACCTGAAGGGCCGCAAGTCCGCACTGCTCGTCGTCACCCACGACCGCTGGTTCCTGGACGAGGTCACCGACCGGACGTGGGAGGTCGTCGACGGAGGCGTCGAACGCTACGAGGGCGGCTACTCCGCCTACGTCCTCGCGAAGGCCGAACGCTCCAGGATCGCCGCCGCGACCGAGGCCAAGCGGCAGAACCTGCTCCGCAAGGAGCTGGCGTGGCTGCGGCGCGGCCCGCAGGCCCGCACGTCCAAGCCGAAGTTCCGGGTGGACGCCGCGCAGGCGCTGATCGCCGACGAGCCGCCGCTGCGCGACTCGGTGGAACTGACTCGCTTCGCGACAGCGCGGCTCGGCAAGACCGTCTACGACGTGGAGGACGCGACCGTCCGGGTCGGCGAGGACGCCGCGGCCCGCACCATTTTCGAGCGCATGACGTGGCGGCTCGGCCCGGGTGACCGCGTCGGGCTCGTCGGCGTCAACGGCAGCGGCAAGAGCACGCTGCTGCGCCTGCTGGACGGCTCGGTGCCCGCGGTGTCCGGGAGGGTGGTGCGGGGGAAGACCGTCCAGCTCGCGCACCTGACGCAGAACCTGGAGGACATCGAGCCGTCTCAGCGCGTCCTGGAGTCGGTGGAGGAGATCCGCCGCCGCATCACCGTCGGCAAGCGCGACTGGACCGCGAGCCAGCTCCTCGAACGCCTCGGCTTCCACCGCGAACGCCAGTGGACGCCCGTCGGCGACCTGTCCGGCGGTGAACGGCGCCGGCTGCAACTTCTCCGCCTCCTGATGGGCGAACCCAACGTCCTCCTCCTGGACGAGCCCACCAACGACCTCGACATCGAGACGCTCACCGAGGTCGAAGACCTCCTGGACGGCTGGCCCGGCACGCTGGTCGTCGTCAGCCACGACCGGTACTTCCTGGAGCGCGTCACCGACCACGTCGTGGCGCTGCTCGGCGACGGACGCGTGTCGATGCTGCCCGGCGGCGTCGACGAATACCTCGAACGCCGCGCCGCCGGGACGGCCCCGAAGCCCGCGCGCTCCGACGGCACGCCCGTCCCCGCGAGGAAGGCCGCCCCCGCCGGCAGGAATGCGCCCGCCGGCAAGGACGCGCCCAGGCCCAAGGGCGGGCAGGACTGGAAGGCCCGCAAGGAGCTCGACCGGCTCGAACGCCGCCTGGAGAAGCTCGCCGGGCAGGAGGCCGACCTGCACGAGCAGCTCGCGGCGCACGCCACCGACTACGCCAAGCTCCAGGAACTCGACGGGCGTCTCAAGGAGATCCAGGCCGAGGCCGCCACGGTCGAAGAGGAATGGCTGATGCTCGCCGAGGACATCGGTTAACCGGCCGGATCGGCCCGCTATTCGTCGAACGGGATGAGCAGCGTGCGGAGCAGATCGGCAAGCGCCTCGCGCTGGACGGGGCTGAGGCTTTCGAGGATGGCCTGCTCCCGTTCGAGGAGGTCGGCGAACGCGGCGTCCACCCGGGTCATGCCCGCGCCGGTGAGACGGACCAGGACGCCGCGCTTGTCCTGCGGGTCGGGATGCCGCTCGACGAGCCCGGCCGCCGCGAGCCGGTCGATGCGGTTCGTCATCGTCCCGGACGTGACGAGCGTGGCCCGCAGCAGCCGCCCCGGGCTGAGCTGGTAGGGGCTGCCCGCGCGGCGCAGCGCCGTGAGGACGTCGAACTCCCACGACTCCAGGTCGTGGTCGGCGAACGCGCCGCGCCTGGCGCGGTCGAGGTGCCGGGCCAGCCGGGAGACGCGGCTGAGGACCTGCAGCGGCCGGACGTCCAGGTCCGGGCGCTCGGTGCGCCACGCCTCGACGAGCCGGTCCACCTCATCCTGCGCCATGGTCGACCACCCTACCTGCCTTGATATCGAGAAAAGGGGTTCGGCGGCGGGGGTCCACCGATCGGTGGACACGAAGTTCAGCCGGTCGAGCCTCATGCGGACGGGGGGCCCGCGACCAGCATTTCCAGTATGACGAACCCCTCTGTTCCCAGTCTGACGACAAGCGCGGCCCGGTGGAGCGCCGGGCACCCATGGAGAGCGATCGCCGGATGGTTCCTGTTCGTGATGATGTGCCTCGGCGCCGGTATCGCGGTCGGCGGCCAGGCCGCCACCACCGAGGACTTCTGGATCGGCGAGGCCGGCCGGGGCGAGGCGATGGCGACCGAAGGCGGCCTCCAGCAGAAGCCCGTCGAACACATCCTGATCAGCGCGAAGCCGGGCGCGACCACGCCGGGCACGGCCACGCCGGGCACGCCGGGCACGCCGGGCACGCCGGGCACGCCGGGCACGCCGGGCACGCTGGACGCGCCCGCCGCCGACGCCGCCGCGCGTGACGCCGCGTCCCGTATGAAGCGGCTTCCCGAGGTCGAGTCGGTGTCCGCGCCGATCCGGTCGGGTGACGGGACGGCCGTCCGCGTCAAGGTCACGCTGCGCGGCCCCGAACTCGAAGGCAAGAAGCACGTCGATCCGCTGCTCGCGCAGACGGCCGAGGTGCGGGCCGCGCATCCCGGCGTGCGCGTGGAGGAGACCGGCGGGCCGTCCATCGGCAAGGGCATCGACGAGCTGCGCGGCGAGGACCTGTCGCGCACCGAGGTCATCGCGCTGCCCATCACGCTGATCACGTTGCTGGTGGTGTTCGGGTCGGTGTCGCTGGCCGTCGTGCCGATCCTGCTGGCCCTGACGTCGATCGCGGCGGCCGTGGGCCTGTCGATGCTCGCCTCCCACGCCTTCCCGGACGTGGGCGTCGGCGCCAGCATGATCCTGCTGATCGGCATGGCCGTCGGCGTCGACTACACCCTCTTCTACCTCAAGCGGGAACGGGAGGAGCGGGCCAGGTCCGGCGGACGGCTCCTCGGCGAGAAGAGCTGGTGGCCGTCCCGGCCCTCCCTGCCGACTGGGCCCTCCGCACCGGAAGGCCCGGTGCGTGACCCCATGGTCACCGGGCCGTCGGCGGAAAACGTAGTCTGATCGCATGGCGCAACGGGCACTCCGCCGGTGGTACGCCGCGTTCTGGCTGTCCTTCGGACTGATCCCGCAGGCCATGGCCGTGTGGGACCAGCCGAACACGACGAGGTCCACGACGCTGTCGCTGCTGGTCGTGCTCGCGCTCTGCTATCCGATCACCGGCACGTTTCCGGGGAACGCGGCCGTCCGCCGGTACGCGTTCCTCGGCGTGCTCATCCTCGGGATCGGCGCCGTCTCCTACCTGATGGACGGCGCCGCGTCCCTGCTGATCGTGTCGCTCCCGCACTTCTGGATCCTCGCGGGAGGCCCGCGGCGCGCGGTCGTCCTCAGCGGCGCCGCCGCCGCGGCCACGGTCGCCGGGAACATCGTCCAGCAGGGACGGGACGGCGAGATCCTCACCGGGAACGCGATCGCCGCCCTCATCGGCTACTCCGCCGGAGTGCTGTTCGGGCTGTGGATGCACCGGGTCGTCGGGCAGCGCGACGAACGCGCCCGCCTCCTCACCGCGGACCTGGAGGACGCCCAGCGGCGGCTCGCCGAGGCCCAGCGCCGCCAGGGCGCCGCCGACGAGCGGGAACGGCTCGCCCGCGAGATCCACGACACGCTCGCGCAGGGCTTCGCGTCCATCGTCGTCCTGGCGGAGGCGGCCCGGAACGGACTCGACGCCGACCCGGACAGGAGCTCCCAGCAGCTCCTCTCGATCGAGCAGACCGCCCGCGAGAACCTCGCCGAGGCGCGGGTGCTCGTCGGGTCGGCGTCCGCGAACAGCGTGGCGCCCGCCTCCGTCGCGGGCGCGCTGCGCCGCACCCTCGACCGGTTCGCCGAGGACACCGGGCTCACCGTCACCGCCGACCTGCCCGACGTCGACTGCGACCAGCCGACCCGGATCGCGCTGCTGCGCTGCACGCAGGAGTCCCTGGCCAACGTCCGCAAGCACGCCGCCGCGACGACGGTCGGCGTCGTCCTCGAACGGCACCCGCACGGCGTCGAACTGGAGATCACCGACGACGGCCGCGGCTTCCCGACCGGCGCCCGTCCGGCGGCCGGCGAGTCCGGCGAGTCCCGCGGGTTCGGCCTGGACGGCATGCGCCGCCGCGTCGCCGAACTCGGCGGCGAGCTCACCGTCACCAGCTCGCCCGGCGACGGCACCCGCGTCCACGCCCTGATCCCCCTGCCCACGAGCTCCGGAGAGGCATGACATGACCGACCGCAGGCTCCGGATCATCATCGTGGACGACCACACGGTCATGCGCGCGGGCGTCGTCGCGCTGCTGGCCTCGGAGCCCACCATCGACATCGTCGGCGAGGCCGGCGACGGGCGCGCGGCCGTCGAGCTCGCCGACCGGCTCCGTCCCGACGTGGCGCTCCTCGACCTGCGCATGCCCGTCCTGGACGGCGTCGCCGCCACCGCCGAGATCACCGGCCGGGGCGGCACCCGCGTGCTCGTCCTCACCACCTACGACACCGACGCCGACATCGAGCACGCGATCGAGGCCGGCGCCATCGGCTACCTCCTCAAGGACACGACCCGCGACCAGCTCGTCGACGCCATCCACGCCGCGGCCCGCGGCGAGACCGTCCTCGCGCCGCGCGTCGCCGAGAAGCTCGTCGCCCGGATGCGGCGGCCCGCGCCGGTGGCGCTGACCGCGCGGGAGATCGACGTCCTCAACGCCGTCGCGGACGGGCTGTCCAACGCCGACATCGGCCGCCGCCTCGTCATCGCCGAGGCGACCGTCAAGACGCACCTGCTGCGCGTCTTCGCCAAGCTCGACGTCAGCGACCGCACCCACGCCGTCATCGTCGCCCTCGACCGCGGCCTCATCACCCGCCCTGACCCCTGACGACCGAGCCCCCCGCCTGGGGCCCTGACGGCCGAGTCACCCGCCCGGAACGCTGACGACCGATCCGATCAGCTCCGCCGCCGCCGGGGCCTGCCGGAGGCCCTCCCGGTAGGCCGGCGCCCAGCGCGCCATGTCGCCGACGTTGTCGCCGAACGCCTCAAGCGTCCGCTCGTCCGGGACGATCCGGACGTCCGCGCCCGGGCCGTCCGACATCTGCGGGATCGGCTCGACCAGCACGACCACGCCCGCGTCGGCGTCCGCGCCCGTGCAGGCGTTCGCGCCCGCCGCCAGGTACGCGTTGGAGCCGCCGCCGAACGCGCCGTCCATGTAGCGGCGGCCCGCGATGGTCACCGGCTCGGCGAACCCGGGCGCGGCGCTGCTCGCCGCGACGGCGGCCGTCAGCGGGATGCCGCTGCCGTCGTCCCACACGACCGGCTTGCCCGACTCGACGTCCACCGCGGTGATGAGCAGCCGGGGCCGTCCGGTTCGCCGGACGGGCCACTCGTCCGTCCCCACGAGGAACTGCATTCCGGCCCGGTGCCGTTCCTCGGGCAGTGCCTCGGCCTCCAGCGCGAGCCGTCCGATCCGGCGCCTGACCTCGTCCGGGTCCAGGCCGGGGGAGCCGGTCAGTTCGAGCGCCCTGACCATCACCGAGCCGTCCGCCGCCGGTCTGTCCCGGCCCCGGAGCGGCAGCTCCGCCACCGCGGCCAGCTCGCGTCCGGTCGCGATCATCGCGCCGGCGATCGCGCCCGCCGACGTCCCGACGATCGGCTCCGCGGCGGCCGGTTCGACGCCCGCCAGGCGCAGCCCGGCGGCGAGGCCCGCCAGCCACGCCGTCCCGACCGGTCCGCCCGGCCCGAGCACCAGCGCCCACCCACCCGATTCTCTGCTCTGCGTCATGCTCGCGAGCGTAGGAAGCGCGAGGGCCGGACCGCATCCCCCGGGCGACCTACCCACCCATACTCTTGACATCAAGATATGGCGGTGAGCACGCTGTATCTCGATGTCGAGACACGTGAGGCGGACTATGAACACGGTGTGGGACCCCGCGCAGTACGAGGCATTCGGCGGCGAACGCGCCCGACCCTTCCGCGAACTCGTCAGACGCCTCACCGACTCCGCCCCCACCGCTGGCGCCGACGCCGGCCCGGCCCGCATCGTCGACCTCGGCTGCGGCACGGGAGAGCTGACCGCGACCCTCGCCGCCCGATGGCCGGCCGCGGTCATCGACGGCCTGGACGGCTCCGCCGAGATGATCGCCGAGGCCCGCAGGCGCGAGATCCCCGGACGGCTGAGCTTCCGCGTCGGGGACGTCGCCGCCTGGCGTCCCGAGGGCCCCGTCGACCTCATCGTCAGCAACGCCGTCCTGCACTGGATCCCGGAGCACCCCGACCTGCTGCCCCGGTGGACGGACGCGCTCACACCGGGCGGACGCCTCGCCTTCCAGGTCCCCGGCAACTTCGGCGAGCCGAGCCACGTTCTGCTGCGCGAGCTGGGCCGGTCCGACCGCTGGCGCGACAAGCTCGGCGCGCTCCAGCGGGACGCCCCCGTCCTCGACCCGGCCGGCTACCTCGACCTGCTGGCCCGCCACGGCTGCGCGGTGGACGCCTGGGAGACGACCCACGTCCAGGTCCTGCAGGGCGACGATCCCGTCCTCGAATGGGTCAAGGGCAGCACGCTGCGTCCCGTCCTGTCCGCCCTCGACCCCGGCGAGACGGAGGAGTTCCTGGCCGCCTACCGGGAGAGGCTGCGCGAGGCGTACCCGCCCGCGCCCTACGGCACCGTGTTCCCCTTCCGGCGGATCTTCGTGATCGCCACCCGGAATGATTCTTGACATCAAGATACAGTCCGGGTCATGCTGTGTCTTGACGTCGAGAGATGCCGTGCGCGCAAGCGGCGCGCGGCCGCGGCGCCCAAGGACGGGACGCCGCCCGGCCCGGCCGGGGGAAGCGACTCGTTCCCCTGCGGTGTGCCAGCTCGGACGGTCCGGCGGCGTCCGGCGTATCCCGGCCTCGCGACCCGAGACCGGCGACCCCTGGCCGGCGGCCGCCCAGAAGAACTCCGGGCGGCCGCCGGTCGCGCACCGAGGAGACACAGATGATCAGCGGTGTCCACCACGTCCTGCTCGCCGCGCCGCCCGGCAGCGAAGGCCTGCTCCGCGCCTTCTACACCGGCGTCCTCGGGCTGGAGGAGGCCGCCAAGCCGCCCGGACTCGCCGGGAGAGGAGGAGCCTGGTTCCGCGGCGACGGCGTCGAACTGCACCTCGGCATCGAGCGCGACTTCCGTCCCGCCCGCAAGGCCCACCCTGCGCTCCTCGTCCGGGACCTCGACGCGCTCGCCGAACGCCTCCGCGCCGCGGGCCACGACGTCACACCGGACGACCTGTTCCCCGGATTCCGCCGCTTCTACGCCGACGACCCGGTGGGCAACCGGCTCGAATTCCTGCAACCGTCGCCCGCGTCCCACTGACGCGTCCGGATCACGGCGACGGGTCGGCGACCTCGGGATCGCGGCGGCCCTTGCGCTGGGCGCGCACCGCCCTGGCCGCCGCCTTCTCCTCCTTGGCCGCGGCCTTCTCCTCCGCCTTCTCCGCCTTCGCGGCGGCCTTCTCCGCGCGCTTCTCCAGGCGCTCCAGCTCCTTGCGCCGGCGGCGCGGATCGAGGGACGGCTTCGGTTCGAGCCCCGACAGGCCGTTCCACGCGAGGTTCACCACGTGCGCCGCCACCTCCTCCCGGCGCGGCTTGCGGACGTCCAGCCACCACTGGCCCGTCAGCGCGACCATGCCGACCAGGCTCTGCGCGTACAGCGACGCGAACTTGTCGTCGTAGCCGTGCCGGTCGAACTCCTGCGCGAGGATGTACTCCACCTCGCCGGCGATCTCGCTCAGCAGGCTCGCGTAGCTGCCGGTGCCGGTGCCGCCGTGCGAGTCCCGGACGAGGATCCGGAAGCCGTCCGGGTTCTCCTCGATGTACTCCAGCAGCGCCAGCGCCGCCTTCTCCAGCTTGCTCCGGTAGTGGATCGCCGAGTTCAGCGCCTCGGTGACGAGCCTCAGCAGCCGCTCGAACTCCCGGTCGACGACGACCGCGTACAGGCCCTCCTTGCCGCCGAAGTGCTCGTACACCACGGGCTTCGACACGCCCGCCGCGGAGGCGATCTCCTCCACCGACGTGCCGTCGAGCCCGCGCCCGGCGAACAGCGTCCGGCCGATGTCGAGGAGCTGCTCGCGGCGTTCCTTGCCCGTCATCCGCTTTCTGCGGGGTCTGGGAGCGGGTTCTGTCACGGGATCAATTGTGGCGCTCAAACCGCCTGCTTGGTGCGCTTCGCGGCCAGCCGGTCATCGTTCGGCCACCGGACGTCGTAGGCCCAGCCCGCCTTCTCGAACGCCCAGATGATCCGCGCGCTAATGTCGACCTGCCCCTTCAGCACCCCGTGCCGCGCGCACGTCGGGTCCGAATGGTGCAGGTTGTGCCACGACTCGCCCAGCGAGGGGATCGCCAGCCACCACACGTTCCTGGACTTGTCGCGGACCTCGAAGTCCTCCTTGCCGAACGTGTGACAGATCGAGTTGATCGACCACGTGACGTGGTGGACGAGCGTGATCCGGACGAACCCCGCCCAGAACAGCGCCGTCAGGAACCCGCCCCACGACATCGAGACCATGCCGCCGATGAGCGCCGGGAGCAGGAACGACACCGCCACCAGCCCGGGGAACGCGAGATGGATGCGCCTGATGTCCGGGTCGTTCAGCAGGTCCTTGGCGAACCGCCGCTTGGACGTCCGGTTGCCGTCGAACAGCCACCCGTAGTGCGCCCACGCCAGCCCCTTCGTCAGCGCCTTCCAGTCGCTGCCGAAGCGCCACGGCGAGTGCGGGTCCATCTCCTTGTCCGAGTGCTTGTGGTGCCGGCGGTGGTCGGCGACCCACGTGATGACGGGCCCCTCGATCGCCATGCTCCCCGCCAGCGCCAGGAAGACCTTCAGCGGACGTTTGGCCCGGAACGACCCGTGCGTGAAGTGCCGGTGGTACCCGACCGTGACGCCCCCGGCGGACAGCACGTAGAACACGGCCATGAGCACGATGTCCGTCCAGCCGAGGAACCTGCCCCAGGCCAGCGGGATCACCGCGAACAGGGCCAGGAACGGAACGACCGTGAACGCCGCGACCAGCGCGCGTTCGGCGTTCCCCCTGGGTTCGGGAGCGATCTCCGGAAGCCTCTGAGGACGAGGCGAGTCCACGGCCGGCGCTGTCGTCATTGCGTCACCACTCCCTGCGGCATCTGCGGTACTCCCTGCGGCGTTGCGGTCACCGCTCGCTGCGGCTTCGAGCAGCCATACCTACTCCAACGTAACCTACGGAACCGTAGGTTGGACACCGATGAACGGTAAATTCAGTGAGAAACTGCCCCATCCGCCACAAAACACTCTTCTGACACCATCGTCCGCCCTCCCCGAGCAAGCGGAAGCGCCAGACCGACGAGATGCCCCTCACCCAGGACGAACGCACGCCCCCACCCGAAGGTTCACCCCCACCCTCTCCGCCGCCGCTCCAAAGACGTACGCAAAATCGAACATATGAACCAATTCACTTCATTGCAGTATGTTATGAGTCAACTACAGAAAGTTAAAATTGCTGGTATGCTTCTCTCATGAGTGGACCAATGCCGGGCGAAGTCCGAGACAAGCTCAAGCCCAAGGCCATCGAACTCCGCCGCCGGGGCTGGACCTACCGTGAGATCGCAGGCTCGCTCGACATCTCCATCAGCACCTGCTCCCTGTGGTTAAGAGACGTCCCCGCCCCGCCACGGCCGGGCCATGAGCAAGAGCGAGTCGCGGCCATGTGGAAGGCGCGGTGGGAACCGCTTCATATCGCACGTGAGGCAGAACGTCAGAAGGTGAAGCTCACTGCCTGCCGGGAGGCCGGAGAACTCTCCGAACGCGAGACGCTGTTGGCCGGCGCGCTCGTCTACTGGTGCGAGGGGGAGAAGGACAAGATCTACCGGCGCCGCGAGCGGGTGTCGTTCATCAACAGCGACCCGGCTCTGATCGTCCTCTTCCACCGATTCCTTCAGGTGGCGGGAGTGTCCCCGGAACAGCTGCGGATCCGGTTGCACATCCATGAGACGGCCGACATCGCGGAGGCCACGGAATGGTGGTCGAAGTTGATCGAGGTTCCGCCCGATGAGTTCCAGAAGCCGGTGATCAAGCGACACGACCCCAAGACCAACAGGAAGAATCTCGTCGACGGGTACCGGGGCTGCCTGCACATCACCGTGACCAAGAGTGCGGAGCTCTATCAGAGGATCGAGGGATGGGCCTATGGCGCCATGCTCGGTCCTGGGGCCGCCGAAGCTCGCCTCCTCGCGCGCTCGGATCAGGGCATGAAGGAGATCGTCGGCAGGCGGTGCGCTTCGGCGGAATGAGGTGGGCTCTGCCGCGCGTCTGTGAGTATCGTAGGGGCCGGTTGGCTCGCGGTCTCATGTGAGCCGACTGCTTGGTCCGGCGTAGTGTAATCGGCAGCACGACATCCTTTGGAGTTGTTAGTCCAGGTTCGAGCCCTGGCGCCGGAGCTGTCTGAAATGTCGCGGCCGGGTCGTCCCGGTGGGTGGCCGGGGTGACAGGTGGGGTGTGGGCGGTATCCTGCCCGTGTCGGGTGCGTCCGGCCTGGTGGGCAGGGATGTCGCAGGTGGGCGTGCTCGCGACCGATCCGTCCGCGATGCCGAGGAGCCTCCTTGTGAGTGCTGCGAGCCGCCCGGCCGCCGTCATCGTTCTCGCCGCGGGCGAGGGCACCAGGATGAAGTCCCGTACCTCGAAGGTGCTGCACGAGCTGTGCGGGCGAAGCATGCTCGGCCACGTGCTGGCCGCCGCCCGCGAGCTGGAGCCCGAGCGGCTCGTCGTGGTCGTCGGGCACCGGCGCGAGCAGGTCGTCGAGCATCTCGCCGGGGCCGCGCCGGACGCCGAGCCGGCCGTCCAGGAACGGCAGAACGGGACGGGCCACGCCGTCCGGATGGCGCTGGAGCAGACCGGTGCCCTGGACGGGACCGTGGTGGTCCTCAACGGCGACGTCCCCCTGCTGCGCGGCGAGACGCTCGGCGCGCTCGTCCGGACGCATGAGGGCGAGCGGAACGCGGCGACCGTCCTGACGACCGAGATGCCCGACGCGACCGGCTACGGCCGCATGGTCCGCGCGGCGGACGGCAGCGTCGCGGCGATCGTCGAGCACAAGGACGCGACCGACGAGCAGCGCGCCATCAACGAGATCAACGTCGGCATGTACGCCTTCGACGGAGCCCTGCTGGCGGACGCGCTCAAGCGCGTCACCACCGACAACGCCAAGGGCGAGGAGTACCTCACCGACGTGGTCGCGATCGTGCGCGGCGACGGCCACCGGGCGGGCGCGCACCTGGCCGCCGACTGGGTCGAGACGCAGGGCGTCAACGACAAGGTGCAGCTCGCGCAGGCGCGCAGGCAGCTGAACGACCGGATCCTCGAAGCGCACATGCGGGCCGGCGTCACGGTCGTCGACCCCGCGACGACGTGGATCGACGTCGACGTGACCGCCGAGCAGGACGCGGAAGTCCATCCCGGCACGCAGCTGCACGGCCGGACGCATCTGGGCGAGGGCGCCCGGATCGGGCCGAACTGCACGCTCACGGACACGCGCGTCGGCGCCGGCGCGACCGTCGTCAACGCGGTGTGCGTCGAGGCGGAGATCGGCTCCGAGGCGTCGGTCGGGCCGTACGCCTACCTCCGGCCTGGGACGCGGCTGGCCCGCAAGGGCAAGATCGGCACCTACGTCGAGACGAAGAACGCCGACATCGGCGAGGGCACGAAGGTGCCGCACCTGACCTACGTCGGCGACGCGGAGATCGGCGAGCACTCGAACATCGGCGCGAGCTCGGTGTTCGTGAACTACGACGGCGTGCGGAAGCACCGCAGCGTCATCGGGTCGCATGTGAAGACGGGCAGCGACAACATGTTCGTCGCGCCGGTGACGGTGGGCGACGGCGCCTACACCGCCGCCGGTTCGGTGATCGTCCAGGACGTCCCGGCGGGGGCGATGGCGGTCGCGCGGGCACGGCAGCGCAACGTCGAGGGCTGGGTCGAGCGCAAGCGCCCGGGAACCCCCGCGGCGGACGCGGCCCGCCGTGCCCGGAAGGCGCAGGATGCGCAAGAGGCGGACGAGGCCCATGAGGGGGACGCGCCGTAACCTCGGCGCGTCCGGCGAAGACTCCCCCGCCCCTCGGCGGGGACGTGGAGGACAGCGGCGTCCTCCGCGGCGAATAACAAGGCGACCCCGTGCCCCGGACTCTTGTGGTGCGCGGGAGTGGGGACGACAACCCACGTGAAGGCATTTTCCATTGAGGGGGAGTTGTCAAAGGTGAGTGGCATCAAAGCGAGCGGTCAGAAGAAACTGATGCTCTTCACCGGCCGAGCCCACCCGGACCTGGCCAGGGAAGTAGCCGACAACCTCCACGTCGACCTCACGCCGACGTCCGCGTACGACTTCGCGAACGGGGAGACGTTCGTGCGGTTCCTGGAGTCCGTCCGCGGCTCCGACGCCTTTGTGATCCAGAGCCACACCGCGCCCATCAACCAGTGGATCATGGAGCAGCTGATCATGGTGGACGCGTTGAAGCGCGCGTCGGCCAAGCGGATCACCGTCGTGGCGCCGTTCTTCGGGTACGCCAGGCAGGACAAGAAGCACCGCGGCCGTGAGCCGATCTCCGCCCGCCTGATGGCGGACCTGTTCAAGACCGCGGGCGCCGACCGGTTGATCACCGTCGACCTGCACACCGCGCAGATCCAGGGCTTCTTCAACGGCCCGGTCGACCACCTGTTCGCGCTGGACCTGCTGGCCCACCATTTCGAGAGCCGCCTGGACACCTCGCAGGTGACGGTGGTGGCCCCGGACGCGGGCCGGGTCCGGGTGACCGAGCGCTGGTCGGACCGGCTGGGCGGCGTCCCGATGGCGATCATCCACAAGAAGCGCGACCCGGACGTGGCGAACGAGGTCAAGGTGTTCGACGTCGTCGGCGAGGTCGAGGGCCGCACCTGCGTCGTGGTCGACGACATGATCGACACCGGTGGGACGATCGTGAAGGCCGCGGACGCCCTGTTCGACCACGGCGCCGCCAGGGTCGTGGTCGCCGCCACGCACGGCGTGCTGTCGGGTCCGGCGGTCGACCGGTTGAAGAACTCGCGTGTCTCTGAGGTCGTGTTGACGAACACCCTGCCGATCCCGGAGGAGAAGCGGTTCGACAAGCTGACCGTCCTGCCCATCGCCCCGCTGATCGCCCGCGCCATCAACGAGGTCTTCTCCGACGGCTCCGTCACCAGCCTCTTCGGCGGACACTCTTAATATTGCGTTCTTCTCCTCCTTCGGGCCTTGGCGGCCCTCCATCGTCGAAGAACGCGGTGCGATCGCTGCATCGCTTCGTCTCGCCTGGGGGCTCGCTGCGTGATCAGGTTTCTCGCAGGCTCGAAACCTGCCTTCGGTCGCGATCGCGAGTGTCAGGGTCGTCGCGGGGTTGCGGTGGTGGCCGGGGTTTGTGCGGAGCGGGTGCGGTGGTGGTTGGAGGTTGTGCGGAGCGGGGGCGCGGGGTGGCGTAGCCGTTACCGGGTCGGGCCTGCGGCTTGGGGTGGGGCTTCGATCGGCTAGACTTTGGCGACCGCGTCTGCTTCAGGTTGTTCAGTGCGTGCCGGTTAGGTCCCGCGCTCCCTGGGTAACGCAATGAGTCTTTGAGTCGCCCGCCCCCGTTGGCGTGCGAGGGTCGCTACTGTCCGTAGCGGACGTCCGATGACCGGACGGCCGTGGATCGCAACAATGAGGAGTCTTCCCCGTGTCCGAGGTACGCATCGCCGCCGAGCCGCGCACCGAGTTCGGTAAGGGTGCCGCGCGGCGCACCCGCCGGGCCGGCAGGGTGCCCGCCGTGCTCTACGGTCACGGCACCGACCCGCAGCACATCTCGCTGCCGGGCCACGACCTGATGTTGGCGCTCAAGACGCCGAACGTGCTGCTGACGATCGAGGGGCTCGGCGACGGCGCCGAGCTGGCGCTGCCGAAGGACGTGCAGCGCGACCCGGTCAAGGGGTTCCTGGAGCACGTCGACCTGCTGCTGGTGAAGCGCGGCGAGAAGGTCGTCGTGGACCTGCCGGTCGTCCTGGTCGGCGACGTGATCGCGGGCGGTCAGATCGCGCAGACGGCGGTGGAGATCTCCGTCGAGACGGAGGCCACGCACATCCCCGAGTCCGTCGAACTGGACATCAGCGGCCTGGAGATCGACAGCCAGGTGCTCGCCAAGGACCTGAAGCTCCCGTCGGGCACGACGCTGGTGGCCGACGACGAGGTCCTCATCGTCCAGATCCGCGACGCGAGCGTGTCGACGGAGCCGGAGGTCGAGGCGGAGGCCGAGGCCGCGGAGGCCGAGGGCGAGGGCGCCGAGTCGGAGGGCGAGTCCGGCTCCGAGTGACGGAGGCGGCGCGCGCCGGGTGACCGGCCGCTGTTTCACGGCCCGTGTTCTGCACGGCCCCCGCGGGTGCGCGCACCGGCGGGGGCCGTTTCGCTGTGGAGGGATCGCGTGAGCGGGGATCTCTGGCTGGTGGCCGGCCTGGGCAATCCCGGGCCTTCGTACGCCAGGAACCGGCACAACGCCGGGTTCATGGTGCTGGACGTCCTCGCCGCGCGGGCGGGCGGGCGGTTCAAGTCGCATCGGGCGCGGGCGGACGTGCTGGAGGGCCGGCTCGCCGGCGCGCGGGCGGTGCTGGCGAAGCCGCGTTCGTTCATGAACGAGTCGGGCGGCCCGGTGAAGGGGCTGTGCGACTTCTACAAGGTGCCGGTGGAGCGGCTGATCGTCGTCCATGACGAGCTGGACATCCCGTTCGGGGCGGTGCGGCTCAAGCAGGGCGGTGGTGACAATGGCCACAACGGGCTGCGGTCGGTCACGAAGTCGCTCGGTACGCGGGACTACCTGCGGGTGCGGTTCGGGGTGGGCCGTCCGCCCGGGCGGATGGACGCGGCGGCGTTCGTGCTGAAGGACTTCTCCGCGGCCGAGCGCAAGGATCTCGATCTCGACGTGGACCGGGCGGCGGACGCAGTGGAGGCGCTGATCACCGATGGGCTGGGCGCGGCGCAGAACGTCTTCCACGCGGGCTGAACCGGCCCCGGAGGCGCGTGGCCGGAACCGAGGTGTGCGGTGTGAATGGGCTGACCGGATCCGGCCATCGGTCGGGACCGTAAGATCCATCGGGCCGATGACCGTGCGCATCGGGGGTGTTGCGCTGCACGTCCGGCCGGGTTTGCCCGACTTGCTGGGGTGATGGGCGTGTTCGGGCCCTGACCATGGCAAAGCGGTCGTAGGATGCTCCTCGATTGAGGTTCATGATGCTTGTGAACCTCAAGCGACGTTCAGCCGTCTTCGGTGTGAATCGCGCTGACGGGGCGTGCGTTACAGGGGATCGGTGAGAGGTTTATGGCCGTCGTTGACAAGGTCCAGGCCGAGTCATCGATCAGCCATGAGCAGGCGCGTGCGACGTTCCAGAGCTGGAGCGGATTGTACCGCCGGGTCGCTGGATACCTCGATTTCCTCAGCATGCTCCTGGCCGGTGTGATCGCCTTCGTGCTCCGGTTCCCCGGGGTGCCGACCGACCCCACGGCGCCGTACGTCGCGCTGACGGTGGCGCTGCCCGTGGTGTGGGTGCCGATACTGATGATGTGCCGGGCCTACCAGCCGCGGTACCTCGGCGTCGGCTACGAGGAGTTCCACCGGGTGCTTCGCGCCGGGTTCATCTTCATGGCGGCGCTGGCGATCATCGCGTACGCCACCAAGACGGAGGTGGCGCGCGGCTACGTCGTGATGGCGATGCCGTTCGGCACGTTCCTGAACATCTTCGCCAGGTACCGGCTGCGCAAGTGGCTGCACCGCAAGCGCTGGAACGGCGAGTGCATGCGCCGCGTGGTCGCGGTGGGGCACCGGACGTCCGTCGCCGACCTCATCCGGGTGCTGCGGCAGAAGCGCTACCACGGGATGGACATCGTGGCGGTGTGCCTGCCGCCCGCGCTGGCCGCGGGCGACGACGCCGTCAGCGAGGTCGAGGGCGTGCCGGTGCTGGGCGACTTCAGCCAGGCGGCCGGGGTCGCCGACCGGATCGGCGCCGACTCGGTGGCGGTGCTGGCCTGTCCGGAGATGGACGGGACGGCGCTGCGCCGGCTGGCCTGGCAGATCGAGCGGAACGACGTGGAGCTGGTGGTCGCCCCCGCGCTGATGGACGTGACCGGCCCCCGCATCTCGATCCGTCCGGTGGCGGGGCTGCCGCTCCTGCACGTGGAGCATCCCGAGCTGGACGGCGGCCGCAAGGTTCTCAAGGGGATGTTCGACCGGACGGCGGCGCTGGGCGGGCTCGTCCTGCTGAGCCCGCTGCTGGCGGTCGTCGCGTTCCTGATCAAGGTGACGAGCGCGGGCCCGGTGATGTTCCGGCAGGTCAGGGTGGGCCGCGGCGGCCGCGAGTTCACGGTGCTGAAGTTCCGCACGATGGTGCGGGACGCGGAGGCCCGCAAGGTCGAGCTGCTGAGGCAGAACGAGAACGACGGCGTGCTCTTCAAGATCCGCGCGGACCCGCGGGTGACCCGGGTGGGCCGGTGGCTGCGCCGCTACTCGCTGGACGAGCTGCCGCAGCTGTTCAACGTGCTGCGCGGCGACATGTCGCTGGTCGGGCCGCGTCCGCCGCTGCCGGAGGAGGTCGCCCAGTACGGCGGCGACGTGTACCGGCGGCTGGTGGTGAAGCCGGGGCTGACGGGCCTGTGGCAGGTGAGCGGCCGCGCCGACCTGACGTGGGAGGAGTCGGTCCGGCTCGACCTGCGGTACGTCGACAACTGGACGCTCGCGCTCGACCTGCAGATCATGTGGAAGACGTGGTCGGCGGTCTTCCGCGGCTCCGGGGCGTACTGACCGCGCGGGGCGATGGGCTCCGGGCGTGCTGACCGCGCCGGTGCCGGGATCGTCCGCCCCGGCGGTGGGCGGTTTCCGGTGCGCATGAGAAAGTTGACCGAGCAGATCAGCCGAGCCGGGAATGTGATCAAGGGATGACGGTGGAAGCGGTGGCGGACGACCATGCGCTGGCGGCGGAGCTCGCCGCGGCGGCGGGACGCCTGCTGCTGGACGTTCGGGACGAGCAGGGCTTCGCCGACGCGCGGGCCCTGAAGGACGCGGGCGACCTGCGGGCGCACGAGTACCTGATGGCGGCGCTGGCGGAGCGCTGTCCCGGCGACGCCGTCCTGTCCGAGGAGGGCCGCTCCGCCGTCGCGGGGAAGCGGGTGGGCGGCGACGACCGCGCCCCGACCCGCAACACGGCCGACGCGGAGCGCCTGACGGCCGACCGGGTCTGGATCGTCGACCCGCTGGACGGCACCCGCGAGTTCTCCGAGGAGGGCCGCCGCGACTGGGCCGTCCACGTGGCGCTGTGGCGGCGCGACCCGTCCGGCGGCGGGGGACGGCTGGCCGCGGGGGCGGTGGCGCTCCCGGCGCAGGGCCTGACCCTCCGGACGGACGCGACCGGCGGCGCCTCCCTCGTCCGGGTCGACCCCGGCGAGCCCGACCCGGTGACGGCCGGGCCGATTCACGGCGGGGGGACGACCCCCCACACCCTCGGGAACGGCTGGGACGCGTCCCGCAGGGGGCAGCCGCGCGAGGTCCCGCTGCACGTCCCGGCGCCGGACGCGGGCAAGCTCCGCATCGCCGTCAGCCGCACCCGGCCGCCCGAGTTCGTCCGGCTCCTGGCGGAACAGCTTGACCTGGACGTCGAGCTGGTGCCGATCGGGTCGGCGGGGGCGAAGATCTCCGCGGTGCTGCTCGGCGAGGTCGACGCGTACGTGCACGCGGGCGGGCAGTACGAGTGGGACTCGGCGGCCCCGGCGGCGGTGGCGCTCGCCGCGGGCGCGCACGCGTCCCGCGTCGACGGGTCGGCGCTGGAGTACAACCGGAAGGACCCCCGGCTCCCGGATATCCTGGTGTGCCACCCTGTGTCGGCGCGGACGCTGCTGACCGGCATCCGGGACGTGCGCGGCGCCCTGCCCGACTGATCCGCCCGCCGGAACCCGCCCCTGCGGCACCCGCTCCGCGGGACCGCCCGGAGGGGCCGTCTCCGGCCAGGCGGGACTGATTCGCGGCGGGCCGGCGTTCGATCCGGGTGTGGCCTCCGTCCCCGTCGGCCACTGGTGCATCTGCCACAACAGCGTGAAAAGAGCCCTTAGACCATGCAGCGTTGCGATTATCTGCTGTCCCAGCTAGACGTCCTTGAGGCCGAGTCGATCCAGATCTTCCGTGAGGTGGCGGCCGAGTTCGAGCGGCCGGTGCTGCTGTTCTCGGGCGGCAAGGACAGCATCGTGATGCTGCGGCTGGCGCAGAAGGCGTTCTGGCCGGCGCCGATCCCGTTCCCGGTGATGCACGTCGACACCGGGCACAACTTCCCCGAGGTGATCGAGTTCCGCGACCGCAGGGTCGCCGACCTGGGCATCCGGCTGGTGGTGGCGTCCGTCCAGGAGTCGATCGACAGCGGCCGGGTGGTGGAGGAGAAGGGGCGGCGCGCGTCCCGGAACCGGCTGCAGACGACGTCGCTGCTGGACGCCATCGAGGAGCACCGGTTCGACGCGGCGTTCGGCGGTGCGCGCCGCGACGAGGAGAAGGCCAGGGCGAAGGAGCGGGTGGTGTCGTTCCGGGACGAGTTCGGCCAGTGGGACCCGAAGAACCAGCGCCCCGAGCTGTGGAACCTGTTCAACACCAAAATCGTCCAGGGTGAGCATGTGCGGGTGTTCCCGCTGTCGAACTGGACGGAGCTCGACATCTGGGACTACGTCCGCCGGGAGGAGCTGGAGCTCCCGCCGATCTACTTCGCGCACGCCCGCCGCGTGTTCGAGCGGGACGGGCTGCTGCTGGACGCGCAGACCGGGTTCGCGAACCGCGGCGACGACGAGCCGGAGTTCGAGGCGACCGTCCGGTACCGGACGGTCGGGGACGCGTCCTGCACCGGCGCGGTGAAGTCGTCCGCCACGACGCTGGACGAGGTGATCGAGGAGATCGCGGCCACGCGGATCACCGAGCGCGGCCAGACCCGCGCCGACGACCGCACCAGCGAGGCCGCCATGGAGGACCGCAAGAAGGAGGGCTACTTCTAATGGCCGCTACCGGGCCCGCGCAGCGGCCGTCCACGGTGAAGAGCATGGATCTGCTGCGGTTCGCCACCGCCGGCAGCGTCGACGACGGCAAGTCCACGCTGATCGGGCGGCTGCTGTTCGACTCCAAGTCGATCTTCGAGGACCAGCTGGAGTCGGTGGAGAAGACGAGCGCCGACCGCGGCGAGGAGTACACGAACCTGGCGCTGCTGACCGACGGGCTGCGCGCCGAGCGGGAGCAGGGCATCACGATCGACGTGGCGTACCGCTACTTCGCGACGCCGCGCCGCAAGTTCATCATCGCCGACACCCCGGGCCATATTCAGTACACGCGCAACATGGTGACGGGCGCGTCGACGGCCGACCTGGCGATCATCCTCGTGGACGCCCGCAAGGGCATCCTGGAGCAGTCGCGGCGGCACGCGTTCCTGACCACGCTGCTGCAGGTCCCGCACCTCGTCGTCGCGATCAACAAGATGGACCTGGTCGACTACGACCAGGGCGTCTACGAGCGGATCGTGGACGAGTTCACCGCGTTCGCCTCCAAGCTGGAGGTGACGGACATGACGTTCATCCCGATCTCGGCGCTGCACGGCGACAACGTCGTCCAGCGCAGCGTGAACATGCCGTGGTACGAGGGGTCGTCGCTGCTGCACCACCTGGAGCACGTGCACATCGCGTCGGACCGGAACCTGATCGACGTGCGGTTCCCGGTGCAGTACGTGATCCGTCCGCACGCGTCCACCGACCCCGAGCTGCACGACTACCGCGGGTACGCGGGGCAGGTCGCGGGCGGGGTGCTGAAGCCGGGCGACGAGGTGGTGCACCTGCCGTCCGGGCTGACCACGACGATCACGCACATCGACGGGCCGCGCGGCCCGGTCGACGAGGCGTTCGCGCCGATGTCGGTGACGCTGCGGCTCGCCGACGACATCGACATCTCCCGCGGCGACATGATCGCGCGTCCGAACAACCGTCCCGAGGTCGCGCAGGACATCGACGCGATGGTGTGCTGGATGACCCCCGACCGCACCCTCGCCCCACGCACCAAGCTGATCATCAAGCACACGACGCGGACCGCGCGGGCCGTGGTGAAGGACCTGCACTACCGCCTGGACGTCAACACCCTGCACCGCGACGAGCAGGCGACGGCCCTGGAGCTCAACGAGATCGGCCGGGTCGCGCTCCGGGTCACGCAGCCGCTGTTCGTCGACGACTACGGCCGCAACCGCCTCACCGGCGGGTTCATCCTCATCGACGAGGCCACCAACAACACCGTCGGCGCCGGCATGATCACCGGCGCCCGGTAATGGCCCCGGTGGAGCGATCAGCGGACTCGATCAGGGTGCTGTTCATCGGGGGGCTCGGGCGCAGCGGGTCGACGCTGCTGGAGCGGATCCTCGGGGAGCTGGACGGCGCGTTCGCGATGGGCGAGGTCGTCCACCTGTGGCAGCGCGGCGTCGTGGACGGCGAGCGCTGCGGCTGCGGCGAGCCGTTCCACGACTGCGAGCTGTGGCGCAAGGCCGGGGAGAGCGCGTTCGGCGGCTGGCCGTCGTTCGACGTCGCCGGCTTCCTTGACGTGAAGGCGTCGGCGGACCGCACCCGGTACATCCCGTCCCTCGCCCGCGCCCGGCTCGCCGACGACCTGCGCGGCCGCGTCGAGAAGCACAACGCCGTCTACGCGCGGCTGTACGGCGCCGTCCGCGAGGTGAGCGGCGCCCAGGTGCTGATCGACTCCAGCAAGTCGGCGTCGCTGGCGCACTGCCTGCGGTGGAGCCCGGACATCGACCTGCGGATCGTCCACGTCGTCCGGGACCCCCGGGCCGTGGCCCACTCGTGGGCGAAGACGGTGCGGCGCCCGGAGGCGGTCGGCGACACGGCGGAGGGCGAGTTCATGGCGCGCTGGTCGCCGGGGAAGACCGCGCTGCACTGGGACGCGCAGAACTTCGGGTTCGACCTGCTGGCCCGGGCGGGGGTTCCCACGTTGCGCGTCCGCTACGAGGACTTCGCCGCCGCGCCCGCCGACACGGTGCGCGGCATCGCCCGCTTCGCCGGACTGGACGGCGCCGAGCCGCCGTTCGCCGACCCCGCCACGGTGGAGCTGAGCGCGAACCACCAGGTGGCGGGCAACCCGATGCGGTTCCGCACGGGACGGGTCGAGCTGCGGGCGGACGAGGCGTGGCGCGAGGCGACGCGTCCCGTGCACCGCGCGCTGGTCACGGCGGTGACGATGCCGATGCTCGGCCGCTACGGGTACCGCCGCCGCCCGAGCGGCTGAGCCTGGCCCCCACCCGGCCCCCACCCGGCTGACCCACCCGGCCCCGCCTGGGCGATGTGTCGTGGTTGTCCGGATGTGGTCTGGGATGCACGGGGGTTCCCGGTACGGCTAGGTTGCTGGTTGTGCCACGTCCACCCCAGCGTTCCGGCCGGTCCCGGCGGTGGCGCCGCCGTGCCGCGCTGGCCGCGACCGCCAGCGTCGTGGCCGGGTCCGGTGCCGTCTTCGTTCTCTACGACGGGGGCGGCGAGGCCGGTGCCCGTCCTGCCGCCGACGTCCGGCGGCCGTCCCCGTCGCTCGGCACGGCCACGTCACGGCCCGCGCCCCGGTCGTCCCCGGCCGACGCCGGTGTCGGTGCGGTGAGCCGGGAGTCCCGCGCGCCGCGTCCACGAGCGTCGGGCGGTGGTGCCTGCGTCATGCGCGCGAACCTCGTGCCCGGCTGCGGCGTCCTGTGGGGTGACAGCCCGGGCATCGACCCGCTCCACGTGCTGGAGGCCAGGCTCGGCCGCCGGTTCGACCTCGTGCACTTCTGGCACGGCGTCGACCAGACGAAGGTGCCGAGCCGCGAGGCGAAACGGCTGGCCGCGCAGGGACGGATCCTGCACATCAACATCGCGTCCCGGCCCTTCTCCGGCTCCGGGTCGGCCCGGTGGAGCGACATCGCCGCCGGACGCTGGGACGCCGCCCTGACCAAGCAGGCCCGAGGCGTCGCCGCCTTCGGCGAGCCGGTGTTCCTGACGTTCGACCACGAGCCCGACACCAAGGCGAAGGCGCGGACGCGCGGCACCCCGGCCGACTTCGCGCGGGCGTGGCGCCGCGTCCACGGCATCTACGAGCGCAACGGCGCGTCCAACGCCGTCTGGGTGTGGGTCCTCACCGGGTACTCCGGCAACCTCCCGCGCGCGGCGGGCTTCTACCCCGGCGACCGGTACGTCGACTGGATCGGCTGGGAGAACTACCTCGGCACCCTCTGCGACGGCCGGGTCTGGGAGAACCGCCGGTTCCGGTCGTTCGAGGACACGTTCAAGCCGTTCTACGACTGGCTCAAGACGGACGGCGCGAAGGCCGGGATCGACCCGCGCAAGCCGTACATGCTCAACGGCATGGCGTCGGTGCGGTTCGCCGATCCCGCGCTGTCCGTGCGCTGGTACAAGCAGATCCCGGGCACGCTGCAGCGCTACCCGCAGATCAAGGCCGTCCAGCTGTGGCAGCCGCCGAAGGGCATGGCCTGCCCGTACCGGCTGATGGACAGGCCCGCCGAGGTCGCCGCCCTCGCGGGTGCGGGCCAGGCCCCCTACACCACCAAGTTCCGCGTCTCCGGCGACTGACCGCCGCCGGAGAGCGGAGGCTCAGACGCCGCGGCCGCGGCGGTGCAGGAACCGGACGATCCGGTCCGCGCCGACGAGACGGCAGGCGATCGCGACGGCCAGGTAGGCGCGCGGCTCCCGCCAGTTCGCCCGGACGGTCCGGCGCACCCACCGCAGCGCGGCGCGGCGGCGGCCCGACGCCGCCTCCGCGAACGCGATCTGCCCGGCGATGCGCCCGTACCCGGCGGGCATGAGCCGGAACTCGGGGAAGCGCTCCAGCAGCCAGGCCAGGGCCTCGGCGATGACCTGCCACCGCTGCGCGAAGTACGACCGCTTGTGCCACAGCACCTCGACGTGCACGTCCGGGACGTTGACGATCGCGGCGTCCCTGGCGGCGCGGAGCAGGAACTCGTAGTCCTCGCCGTGGCTGCCCGGGACCTCCTCGCTGACCAGGCCGATCCGCTCGATCAGCGCGTCCCGGCGGAGCAGGAACGTCGACGGGTGCAGCTCGGTGAGGCGGGAGCGCAGCAGATCGGTGAAGGTGACCTCGGCGCGGTCGAGCGTCCGGTCGACCTTCGTGTCGTCGTACAGCACGCGGATGCCGCAGCAGGCGAGTCCCGCGCCCGGCGCGGACCGCAGCGCCGCGACCTGCGCGGTCAGCTTGCCGGGCAGCCACCGGTCGTCGTCGTCGCAGAACGCGACGAGCTCGCTCGCCGCCGCGAGGATGCCCGAGTTCCGCGCCCCGGCGAGGCCCGGCGCCCGGGTGTTGGACATGACCGACACCCGCCGTCCCGGCCTGTCGACGACGAGCGTGCCGTCGATCTCGCTCTGGTCGTGGACGACGAGGCAGCGGACGTCGCCGGGATAGTCCTGGGCGAGGATCGAGTCGAGCGCGACGCGCAGCAGCTCGGGCCGGTCGCGGGTCGCGACGACGACGGTCACGCCCGGGAATTCCTCCGGCTCGCCGCCCTCGTCCGCCTTGCCCGCCTGGTTCGCCTCGCTGAGCGTCTCGCCGGACGTCTCGCCGGACGTCTCGCCGGGCGTCTCGCCGGGCGTCTCGCCGGGCGTCTCGCCGGGCGTCTTGGCGCGGACGTTCATCAGGGTGTCGATCAGCGAGCCGGTCCGCTGGACGGCCGCCGCCTGGACGGCCCCGGAGTCGCCCTCGGCCAGCAGGAACGCGTCCGGTTCGTCGAGGAGGCGGTCGAGCCGCGTGCGGAGGTCCTTCTCGGTGGCGCAGGCGGCGACCAGGCCCTTCTCCTCGATCCGGCGGAGGAAGTCGATCTGGTGGCCGTCCACGATCTCGTCGAGGGCGGGGTCGCGCGGCACGATGACCGGCAGCCGGCCGAGGCGGCGCGCCTCACCGATCGTCGACGCGCCCGCGTGCGTCACCACGGCGGACGCCCGCCCCATCAGCTCCAGCAGCTCGACATGGTCGAGGAAGTCGCGGGGCTCGGCGTGCTCGGGCGCCCGGGACGCGCCGTGCTGGACGACGCAGCGGACCCGGCCCCGCCCCATCTCGTCGAACCAGCGGTCCACCCACTCGACGAGCCGGTCGAAGCGGTGGTGGTCGGTGCCGACGGTCACGAGCACCAGCGGACGATCGTTCACAGCAGGTTCCCCACGACGACGGAGTTCGGGTAGAAGCGGCGCTGCTCGTCCCACTGGATGAGGAAGAGCGACGCGAAGGGGCGGCACAGCCGTCCGGTCAGGGTGGGCGAGTCGATGCGGTCGTACACCTCGATGTACACCGACGGGATCCGCATCAGCTTGGCCAGGACGAAGAACGGGAGCGCGACGCCCGCGCCCGTGGACACGACGACGTCCGGCCGCGACCTGCGCAGCAGCCGCCAGGCGAGCCTGGTGTTGCGGAGCAGGTTCGGGATGTTGCGGGTGGTGGGCTGGTAGGCCCAGGACACACGCTCGCCGTCCAGCAGCGACTCCGCGTGCCGGGACTCGAACGTCACCCAGGAGCGCTCATGCGGACGCCACCAGGGTTCGAGGGCCAGCAGCTGCGTCAGATGGCCGCCCGCGGACCCGATCAGCAGGACATGTCTTCCGGTCGGTGGCATTGGACTCCTTCACGGGCGTGGGGTGGGGGAGGAGGCTTCGGGGGAATTCCGGGGGGAGGAGGTCTGGGGGGCGAGCCGGTTCAGGAGGGGGCGGTGCGTCGTCGTCGGATGCGGCGGATCTCGTCCAGCCGCAGGACGTCGCGGCGCAGCAGGCAGCCCGTCCCGTAGAGGCAGGCTCCGACGAAGGTGGCGACGAGGAGTGGCAGGAGACCGTCCAGGAGCAGCCGCGTCGTCAGCGGCAGGACGCCGAAGCCGACGCCGGCGAGTGCGGCGGCGGTGAGCGTCCCGCGCCCGAACGGGTGCAGCCGCAGCACGTGCGCGATCTGCGCCAGCGGCACGGCGTTCTTCACGAACAGCGCGATCGCCCACCCGGCCGCCGCGCCGGTGATCCCCAGCCACGGGATCAGCAGCAGGTCGGCGACGATGTTGACGGTCATCGCGGTCACGATGTTCGCGAGGTTCCAGGTCGTCTTCCCCGCCATGATCAGCACGGTGTCGACCTGGCCGCAGATCGTCGCGAACAGCATGGTCAGCGACAGGATCAGCACCACGTCGGCGCCCTCCTCGTACCCGCCGCCGAAGAGTTGCAGCGAGTAGGGCGCGAACGTGGCGAACACAAGGTAGACGGGCCAGGTGAGCAGGACGAGCCAGCACGTCGCCGTCTGGTAGAGCGACCGGGCCCCGGCCATGTCCCCGCGCGACAGGACGGCGCTGAGCTGCGGCTGCACCGCCTGGCCCAGGGCCTGGTTGCCGATCTGCCCCACCACGACGTAGCGGGTGGCCGCCGTGTACACGGCCGCCTGCACCGGGCCGAGCAGGCCCGCGACGAGGACGATGTCGAACCGCTGCAGGACGATCTGCGCGAGCGACGCGATGGCCCGCGGCGCCGTGTACCGCCAGAACTCACGGGTCGTCCCGCCGGGAGTCTCCGCACCGGCCGCCTTGTTCGGCTCCGCAGGGCCCGCCTTGTTCGGCTCCGCCGTGGCGGGTTCGAGCGGCGGGACGGGGCGGCGCATCAGGCGGCGCAGGAGGAGGACGGCGAGCACCGCGGTCACGATGTAGGGGCCCGCCCAGGCCGCGCCCAGCAGCGACGTCGCGCCGAACAGCGCGAGGCCCGCCAGCAGCGACAGCTGGAGGCCCTGCCGGGCGATGTTCTCGACCAGCGCCGTCGGCCGCATGGCGCGGTACCCGCGCGTGGCGGCCAGCGCCGCGTCGGACACGGCCGCCGCAGGCAGGAACAGCGCGAGCGCGCGCAGGTAGCGGGCGCCGTCGTCGGCCGGGCCTTCCACCGCCGCCTCGGCGATCCACGGCGCGGCCGCGTACAGCGCGGCGGCGATCACGAGCGCCGCGACGACCGTCGGCCCGAACGCCGCGCGGACGTACGCGGCGACGCGGTGCCCGAAGCCGAGCGCCCGCGTCCGCGCGATGAAGTAGACGAGCCCCACGTCGGTGCCGAGCCGCGCGAGCGCCAGGCCCATCAGGAAGACCGTGGTGGCGGCGAAGAAGACGCCCGCCTCCTGCTTGCTGAACCCGCGGGTCAGCACCACCACGGACAGGAACTGGGCGACGGCGGCGAACCCGGCGCCCATGAAGTTCAGGACACCGCCGCGGGCCAGCGCCCGCAGATCGGCCGTCCCGCGTCCGGCGGTCCCGGTCGTGGTCGTGGTCGTCTCGGAGGTCGACGTCATCGCCAAGACGGCGGCTTCCCGAGCCAGCCGGCGAGGCGCTCGTCCTCGGGCAGGAAATGGTCCGCCAGTTCCCGGCGCACCGCGTCGGAGAGCTTCGACGCGCGGGGCGCGGCGTTGTGCCGCTCGAACGCCGGATACTGCCCGCCCGGCAGGCCGAGGAACGTCAGCACGCCGTCGTAGACGCTCTCGGGGCAGGTCGCGAGCGCGTGGTTGTCGATGACGTGGATGCGCTCCCGTCCGACCAGGCCCTCCAGCCGTTCCAGCTGCTCGGCGTACCGTCCGCGGGCGCGGTAGGCGTGATGCTGGACGGCGAAGCTCAGATACGACGGGTCGGCGACCATCTTGTCGACCTCGCCGTCCAGCCGCTCCTCCTCCAGTTCCAGCGCACGTTCGAACGGCTCGGTCTCGAACCCCCGCCGCACCTCTTGGGCGTGCGCCGAATAGGCGCGTTCCACCGGGTCGCGCACCATCACGATCAGTTTCACGTCCGGCAGGTCTTTCGCGATCCGTTCCGGGGCGAGCGGATGGAACATGTAGAAAGGGCTGGCCTCGAATGTCTGCGGCCGCACCCCGACGCGGCGCTCCACCAGGCGGGCGGTCGCCTTCAACGGGAAATGCGCCTTGTACCACGGAAATCCGCGGTCATAGGCCATGTCGAAGTAGTGCACGCCCTTGTCCATGCGGTCCCGCAGGACGGCCGGGTGCGCGCGCAGATAACGGAACAGCGACGTGGTGCCGCACCGCTGCGCCCCGACGATGAGGAAATCGGGGACCATCCGCGCCTCGTGGGTGAGACGCCCCACGGCCCGCACGCCCTTGCGGACCGTCTGTTTGGCGGATCCCGTCAGCGCCTGGGAACCGGTCACGGCCGCATCCTTCCGTCGGGGTTGAAATAGGACGACTGGGCCAGCTCACGGAAGGCGCGCATCGATTCGGGGTGGCCGCGCAGCGAGTAGTACATCGTCGTCTTCTTGTTGTGCCGGTGGTTCTTGTCGTAGTAGGCGAGCGCCTTGACCTGCGGCTCCCGCCGGATGTAGTCGCCGAACGAGCGCAGCCATTCCGCGCGTGCGCCGCCCTTCTCCTCGGCGCCGTACTCGCCGATGACGACGGGCTTGTCGTGGCCCTTCGCCCAATTCAGGAACGACCCGAAGACTTGCTCGGGCGGGCGCAGCTCCGGATAGGCGTACCCGTCGGCGCACAGCCAGTCGACCTGCCCGTCGCCCGGATAGTAGGCGCCGGCGCGGCCCGCGTCGAAGCCCTCGACCGTCGGGCACCACACCCAGCCGACGTTGGACGCGCCCTCGGCATGGAAGATCCCCCTGATGCGCCGCCACGCGGCGACGTACTGCTCCGGGGAGCCGATCTCCTTCTGCAGGTTCGGCCGGTCCATCTCGCCGCGCCACGCCAGCAGGACGGGCCTGCCGAGCTTCTTCACGTCGCGGGCGCGGGCGCGGATCACGTCGTCCTCGCGTCCCTTGACGATCGACTCGGTGCCGGTGCCGCCCCAGCCGATCATCATCACCCGGCCCTCGCCGGCGAACCGCTGGTCGATCTCCCGCGGGAACGGCTTCTCCCACGGGTAGTAGGAGCGGACGAGGTCCATCGGGCCGCCGATCCGCCGGTCGAAGTCGGTGACCGCGCCGATCTGGCTCTGCTGGGAGTGGTCGCCGTCCCGCGGTTCGACGTACGCGCCGAACCAGGCGCCCTGCCCGGGCGGACGCGGCCCGCCCTGCGGATAGGAGTCGAGCTCCCGCACGGGCGCGGGCCCGCCGTCGCGGGCGGCCCAGGCGAGCCCCGCGACGCCCGCCAGCACGACGCCCGCCGCGCCCGCGACCAGCGCCATCGCCCACGGGCGCGTGAGCGTCCCGCGGCGCTTCGGCGCGGTCCCGTCTCGACCTCCCCCAGGCCCGGGCGCCTGCGGCCCGTTCGCCTGAGGGGGAGTGGTCGGCTCCTTCAAGATTCAACGCCCCCCGATCCTCGTTCTGCAGTCGCTCAGCCCGGCCCGCCCAGTCCGGCCGGCGTGCCCGGCCCGGTCGGTGCGCCCGGTGCGCCCAGCGCGGCCGGCGCACCTGGCGCGCCTAGTCCGGCCGGTGCACCGGGCCCGGCGGCGCCGGTCGTCGCGCGCTGCGGGGCCCGCTGCCCGTAGGTGTGCGCCGGCTCCGGCCCCGAGAGGTCGACGGCCGGGTCCTCGTCGCCGATGGCGGCGCGGGTCGCGAGGTTCAGCGCGACGAGAATCAGGACGCCGAAGACGAGCCCCGCGATCACGTCGGACACCCAGTGGACGGCCAGGTAGGTGCGAGAATATGCCTCGATCCAGGCGAGCAGGGCCAGGATCGTCCAGCCGATCACCCGGCCGCGGCGGCTCGTCCGCGCGCTGAGGAAGAAGAAAAAGGCCACGATGCCGTACACCGCGACGACCCGGACGTTCCCGCCCGACGGGTACGTTCCACCCGAGTTGGGCGGGGCGGGGCGGTCCATCAGGTAGGTCAGGCCGAGGACGAGGTAGTGCGAGGCGAACAGCATGGCGCCCATCGCGGCGGCCGGCAGCCAGCGGTGCCGCCGCCACACCAGCGTCAGCATCAGGACGGCCCCGACGCACGTCCCCCGGACGAGCCACGACGTGCTGACGTCCGTGATCACCTCGTTGAACGACTTCCAGAACCCGATCTGGTGGTCGAGCGTGCCCTCGTAGACCCAGTCGTCGAACGGCTGGGCCGCCACCGCCACCGGGCCGAGCGCGGCGGAGACGCACCAGGCGACCGCGAGGGCCCCGGCGGCCACCACCATGAATCGCCAGGGCGCGCTTAGCCGTCCGACCGGCCCGCCGCGCAGCCACGCGACGATCCCGCCCCGGCCGCGGCTCCGGCCTCGGCCCCGGGGTCCGGCGGGTTCCATGCCGTGGGCGCCTGCCCCGGGCCGGGCGACCGCTCCAGCGTCGGCGCCTGCTCCGGAGTGGGCTCCTGCTCCGGCGTGGGCGCCTGGTCCGGCGTGGGCGCCTGCTCGGGCATGGGCCGTGTCGAGCCGGCCGGCGCGGTAGAAGGCGGCGGCGCCGGCGAGCGCGATCAGCAGCAGGCCCAAAGGCAGCAGGAGGGCGATGATGAGGGACATGGCACCTTGAGAGGTCGGGCCGAAGGCCTGGACGCCGCAGCGTGAGAGGGGTTCTGCGCAATTATGCCGTAGCCCGGCAGATGAGCCGTCCAGCCAATCCGGCGGTGAAGAGGGTCAGCAGTAGACGCCCCGGCCGGGAGGAAGGTTTACCGCGGCCAGGCATGAATCACTTTCCGTAGCGGACTTTTACCTAACGTACATAACAATTTATGTAACACCGGCTGACCACTGGGAACTCGTGAGCCGGACGATGTGCGAGCGGTAACGTTCTCGCGCAACGGTGGTGCGCGGTGGCCGTCCCCTCATATAGGCCCCGCGCCTCGGTGGGCCCCGACGGGGCAATTCCAGGAGTGACCGTAGATGGTTCGAACGTGTAGAGCGCTGGCCGCGGTACTGCTTGTCGTGACGGGGGTTTTCGCCCTCGCCGGACAGGCGTCCGCGGAACGGCTGACCCAGGACCGGCTGGTGAGCCCCGACCCGGTGAACTGGTCCCCCAACATCCTCGACGGCACCGTCTACGCGATCGAGCAGATCGGTGACAAGATCATCGTGGGCGGCACCTTCACGCAGGTGAAGGAGGTCGGCAACAGCACGGCCTTCGCCCGCGCCAACATCCTCGCGTTCAACGCGACGACCGGGAAGATCGACACGGCGTTCGTGCCCAAGGTCGACCGCGCGGTGTACGACCTGCAGGCGGCGCCGGACGGCAAGTCCGTCTACGTCGCGGGCAGCTTCAACAACGTGAACGGCGCCGCGCTGAAGGGCGTCGCGCTGCTGAACGTCGCCAACGGGTCGACGGTCACCACGTTCAAGCCGCCGGTCGTCGACGGCATGGTCCGCACGATCGGCCTGTCCAAGGGCCGGCTCTTCATCGGCGGCTCCTTCGCCAAGATCGCCAACCAGTCGCACCCCGCGCTGGCCGCGCTCGACGCCGGCACCGGCAAGCTCACCGACTTCGTCGACCTCGGCGTCGGCGGCCTGCACAACGGCGGCACCACCAAGGTCTGGCAGTTCTCGATCACCCCGGACGCGAGCAAGATGGCCGTCATCGGCAACTTCACGCAGATGGACGGCAAGACCCGCGACCAGTTCGCCATGCTGGACCTCACCGGCGACAAGGCCGCGGTGGCGAACTACTACACCAGGGGCTTCGAGGCCCAGTGCACCCGCTCGGTGGAGACCTACCTGCGGGACGTCGAGTTCTCGCCCGACGGTGAGTACTTCGTCATCGTCTCGACCGGCGCCTACTACGCCAACACCCTCTGCGACACCGCCACCCGGTGGAAGACCGACCAGAGCGGCACCGACCTCAAGCCCACCTGGGTCAACCACACCGGCGGCGACACGCTGAGCGCCGTCGCGATCACCGGCGCGGCCGTCTACGTCGGCGGCCACAACCGCTGGCTGAACAACCCGTTCTGCGCGGACCGCGCCTGCCAGGGCGCCGTCAGCCGGCCCGGCATCGCCGCGCTCAACCCCGTCAACGGCGTCCCGTTCGCCTGGAACCCGACGCGCGACCGCGGGCACGCGGTGGAGGACATCCTCCCCACCCCCGACGGCCTGTGGTTCGGCGCCGACACCGACCAGGTCGGCGGCGAGTACCACGCCAAGATCGCCAAGTTCCCGCTGGCCGGCGGCAAGCAGATCCCGAAGAACAACACCGGCAAGCTTCCCGGTGACGTCTTCATGGCCGACGGCAGCGCGGACAACAACGTCGACAAGCGCCACTTCGACGGCACCACCGCCGGGGCGGCCGCGTCCGTCCCGAACGGCGGCACCCCCTGGTCGGCCGCCCGCGGCGCCTTCATGATCAACGGGCAGCTGTACTACGGCGCGTCCAACGGCACGTTCAACCGGCGGACGTTCAACGGGACGTCCTTCGGCGCCCCCGAGACGATCAACACCGCCGACCAGCTGGCGAACATGTCCACCTGGCACGGCGAGGTCGACGACATCACCGGCATGTTCTTCCAGGACGGCCGCGTCTACTACACGCGGTCCGGGTTCGGCGCGACCGGCAGGCTCTACTACCGCTACTTCGAGCCCGAGAGCGGCATCGTCGGCGGCGAGGTCTACACCGCGTCCACCGGTGTCACCGGGCTGAGCTGGAGCGACGTCGAGGGCATGTTCGTCGCCGGAGGCAAGCTGTACTGGGCGAGCAAGGCCAGCGGCGACCTCAAGAGCGTCGAGTTCAAGGACGGCGCGCCCGTCGCGGGCACCGTCAAGACCGCCGAGTCCACCGGGGACTGGCGCGCACGCGCCCTGTTCCTGCTCGCCGGCACGCCCAACAAGGAGCCGGTGGCGGCGTTCACCTCGTCCTGCGAGGCCCGCGCCTGCGACTTCCAGGGCGCCGCGTCCCTCGACTCCGACGGCCAGATCACCGGCTACGCGTGGGACTTCGGGGACGGCAAGACCGGCACCGGCGCCGCGCCGCAGCACACCTACGAGGAGAGCGGCACCTACACGGTCAAGCTGACGGTGACGGACAACGACGGCGACACCGGCACGGTGAGCAAGAGCGTCCAGGTCGTCGACAAGGCCATCGCGTACCGCGGCGGCGCCGGCGACAACCGCAACACCAACGCGCCGGCCGTGACGGTGCCCGCCGCCGTCGCACCCGGCGACGGCATGGTGCTGATCATGACCAAGAACAGCAGCACGGTCACGGTCACCGCCCCGCCGGCCGGCTGGACGAAGGTCGACGAGGTCACCGCCGGGAGCATGACCAGCACGGTCTACAAGCGGGTCGCCGTCGCCGGCGACGCGGGCTCCGTCGTCAAGGTCGGCCTGAGCGGCTTCGCCAAGACCGACGCCCGGCTGCTGACCTACCGCGGGACCAACGCCACCGACCCGGTCGCGGGCGCGGCCCACGGCGTCGGCCTCACGTCCGCCACGGAGCACGTGACGCCGAAGGCGGACGTCGCCGCCGCGGGCAGCGTGGTCATCTCCTACTGGTCCGACAAGGGGACGACCACCGGCTGGACGGCCCCGCCGGCGATCACGACGCGCGGGACCGAGGGCGGCGGCAGCTCGTCGAGCATCAGCGTCCTGGTCGGCGACTCGGGCGGCTCCGTGCCGCTCGGCGCCTACGGCGGGCTCACCGCGACCGCGAACGTGGCGGCCAACAAGGCCGCCATGTGGACGATCGTGCTGAAGCCGCAGCAGTGACGCGGCGTCCGGCCCGGCTCCTCGTGAGCCGGGCCGGACACCGGAACGCCTGAGGGGCGGACCAGATCACCTGGCCCGCCCCTCAGGCGTTTCGCGTAGAGCGCTTCCCGCGTTTCGCGTGGAGCGGTCGCGTCAGCCCACCCGGTCCGACCATGAGGTGAGCACCGGCAGGAGCCACGTGTCGAGGCGTCCGAGGCGGGCTCCGGCCTCGTCCTGCCGGTCGGTCAGGTAGCGGGTGCCGAGCTCGGCGAGATACAGCAGGGCCACGAGCGTCGCCTCGTCGGGCGTGAGACCGAGCGGCGCCAGCGCCTCCGGCGCCCCGGCCAGCCCCTCGTCGGCGGCCCGCCGCGGATCGACGCCGCCCTCGGTGATGGCGTCCTGCGTCACGTAGTGCACCGCGTCGAACCCGACCGGCACGCCCGTGCCGAAGCGCTCCCAGTCCCAGACCAGCATCGTGTCGGGCAGCGCGGCCATGTTCCAGGCCGTCCAGTCGCCGTGCCAGGCGCCGAAGGGCAGGACGCGGTCGCCCGCGCGCTCGGCCACCCTGTCCAGCGCCGCCGTGATCTCTCTGGCCGCGTCGGTGCCGAGTGCCGTGGCGCGGGAGCGGAGCGCGTCCCAGTAGGGGGCGGCGGTGAGCGGGAGCCGTTCGACGCCGTCGACCTCCGCCACCTCCGCGACCGCCGCCATCATGCGGTCATGGCTGAGCGTCGCGTGCCGCGACCACACCGGCAGCGGGTCCAGGACGAGGATCTCCAGACCGTTCCACTGCCCGGCGTGCGCGATCGACGGGACCCGCACCGTGGGCATCGGCCGCTTCGCGAGCGTTTCGAGGGCCGTCCGCTCGGCCCTGACCAGCTCGCGGGTCAGCTCGTTGACGCCGATCTTGGCGTAGCCGAGCGTCCGTCCGTCCCGCGCGAGGACCTGCGCCACCGGCTTGCGGTTGGCGCGGTCCGGCCCGATGTGCAGGGCGATCGTCACCTCAGCACCGAGCACGCGCCCGAGATATCCCTCGATGTCCGGCGCGTCGGCCGGCCCCGTGGACGCCTCGTCCGCGGCCGTGCCGTTCGACGGTCCTGTCTCGTAGACGCGGATGCGGTCCCGCAGGAGCGGGCCGCCCACACCGGACCGCAGGCCGATCGCCAGCGCGCGGGACAGCAGGTTCGCCTTGCGGGAACGGTCCTTGTTGAAGCCGAGCACCGCCGTCGCGCCCGGACGGCCGGCCGCGGGCAGCATCAGCCGCGGCTCCCGCGCGTGCGGCACCAGCAGGTACTCGCGGACGGGCCGTCCCGTGCCACCGGCGCCGGACCCCATCGCGACGTGCCGCGGCGGCGGCCACAGCAGCGCCGCGATCTCCGCCACATAGCGGGCGCGGCCCGACACGGCCGCCGGAGCAGGGCCGGAGGATGTTCCCACGTGTAGTTCACCCGTCTTCTTGTCGTCGGCGCGCCTGGTCGCTGCGCCACAGCAGGGCAAGGCTCACGAAGGTCAGCGACAGCGGCGACCCCGCGGACGTGTAGGCCGTGCTGAACCAGAACGACAGCAGCACGACGAGGGAGCCGCCGATGCCGTACGCGGTTCGGTCATGCCGGTAGCGCCACAGCGAATGCAGGAAGAAACCGAAGAACAGCGCCGTCCCGACGAAACCGTTGGAGATCAGGAGGAGCCACAGCTGCCCGGTGCTGCCGACCGTGGAGTTGCCGCACTGCTCGCAGCTCGGCGTCCGTCCGATGGCGATGGACGACGGGCTGCCGCGCAGCGCCCGTCCCGACCCGTAGCCGAGGACGGGTGAGCTCACCGCCGCCTCCCACGACCGCAGCGCCAGCGTGGAGCGGATGTTGTCGCTGTGCCCGTGCTCGGCGCGCGCCTTGACCATGGTGCTCAGCGGGGACAGCGCGAACACCAGCATCCCGACGATCAGGCCGAGCGCCAGCGCCCCGAGCACGAACAGGCGACCCTGCATCATCAGCCGGAACGCGACGTACAGGACGGCGATCACGATCCCCAGCCACATCGCCCGGTTCAGCGAGTAGACGGTCGGGATGGCGGCGACCACCGCGAGCACCGCCACCGCCCATTTCGCGCCGCGGGACCCGGTGGACCACCAGCCGACGAACACCCACACCATGAGGACGACGAGGTTGTTGCCCCAGATGTTCGTGTACTCGAAGGGCGCCTTGGGACGCGCGTTGGACGTCGTGCCGAGCACGTCCTGCACCTGCGCGAGGCCGGGATGGACCATGTCCTGGACCCATTTGCTGCCCGTGAACGACTTGGGCAGCAGCATCTCCACCGGGGAGGTGAAGCTCGCCTCGGGGAACAGGACGCCCAGCACGCCGCCGATCACCGTCACGATGCCGAGGAGGCCGAGCAGCCGCGCCAGCTTCCGCAGCGGCATCTGCTCCTCGGTGAGGTTCCCGATGTAGAGGAACATGACCGTGGCGGCGGTGTACAGGACGATGCGCTGGGCGAAGCCCAGGAAGCCGCCCGAGTCCGGCATGGTGCCGGGGGCGACGAGGCCGAGCGAGGCGGCGCCGGCGGCGGCCCAGATCAGGAACAGCACCCAGATCCCGAAGCCGGGCGGGACCTTGATCCGCCGCCGCCGCATCAGCAGCCACGCCATCGGGACCGCGGCGGCGCCCCAGATGATGGACGTCATGCCGAGCGCCCACCACACCGGGTAGATCGCGAACAGCGCGTACAGCGGCCAGGCGGGCAGCGGGCGGCCGGGCCGCCCGGCGGCCGGTTCCGGGACCGAGCTCAGGGGCCGCGCCGACGTCCGGCCCTCCCGCGGCAGATCGACGATCATCGCGGGTCGACCGGCACAGGAGCGGCCGCGCGAAGCCCGGCCGCGACCGAAGCGGCCGCGGCAGGGGCGGCCGAGGAGAAGGCGGCTGCGAGCGAAGCGGCCGCAGCAGGAGCAGCCGCACGTGAGGCGACCGCGGGACGGGCGGCTGCGGGCGGGGTGGCTGCGGGTGGGGCGGCGAGGCCGGCCCGGGACGACGGATGCACGGCCCGGCCCGCTAGCGCCGCCACGTCGTGTCGGGGAGCGTCTTCCCGTTGGGCGACGCCGTCGGGTCGAGCGCCTCGAGCATGCTCTTGGTCTTCTCCCCGCCGAGCTCGTCCGGGAGCCGATCCTCGCGGGCCGGGGCGTGCTTCGCGCCGCGCGGCTTCTCACCGGCCGGCGTCTCGCGGGCGGACGCGTCCCGGGGCGGCTTCTCGGACGACGGCTTCTCGACGACGCGCTTGTCCGCCATGGGCTTGTCGAGCACGTCGGCGGGCTTGAACCTGAGCGTGTCGCCGTTCTCGAAGCGCTTCCGCTCGTCGTCGCTCTCCGTCCGGTCCCGGGCGGGACGGGCCTCGCGGGCGTCGCGGGGCTCGCGGCCGCCGGCCGTCCGGCGGCGGGAGAGCCGCGGTTCGACGACCGGCTGCCCCGGCCCCGCGCCGGGCGTGGAGCCGCGGACATCGGGCTGCCCGGGCTCGATCGCCGGCTGCGCGGCCGCGGCGGGACGGCGCATCGCGGCGGGCGCGGGGCGCCGCTGCGGCGGCTGGGGGGACGGCTTCGGCTCGCCCTGCTCGGGCACACCGACGGCGCCGAGCACCGCGGTGCCCATCCGCTCCAGCTGCCTGAGCCCGAGCGCGACGTCGTCATGCCTGGTCAGCGGGATCTCCACCACGACCAGCGCGGCGTCCGCCGCGTCGGCGAGGGCCTGCGCGTCCGCGCTGACGGTGGTGGACGCGGTCTCGATGATGACGTAGCCGACCGTCCGCCGCAGCCGCTCGATCAGCCGGTCCATGTTCTGCCGTTGGAGCAGCTCGGACGCCATGTCGACGTCGACGCCCGAGGTGATCACGCGGAGGTTCGGGACGCGCGGGGAGACGCGCGCGACCTTGGCGAGGTCCTCCTGCTCCAGCAGCACCTCGGCGAGACCCGGGCCGGGCGGGACGCCGAGCAGGTCGGCGGACGCGCTGGAGTCGAGGTTGGCGCACACCAGCATCACCTTGGACTCGGTCCGCACGAACGCGGCGGCCAGGTTGGCGGCGACGACGCCCGGACCGACGCCGGACGCGGCCCCGGTCACGAGGATGACGTGGTTGCCGTGGCCGAGCGTGGCGGTGACGAGGTGCGCGAGCTGGTTGAAGCTCTGCCCGATCCGGCTGCGGCCGAGCTGCAGGTCGAGCGTGGCCTCACGGCGGCCGAACGGCGTCGTCATCAGCACCGGCAGCCCGGTCGTCCGCTCGATGTCCTGCGGGTGCCGGATGTGCTTGTCGGCCCGGTCGCGCAGGACCGCGATCACCAGCCCGAAGAGGAGCCCGGCCATCAGCCCGGCGGGCAGGTAGAGCCGCGGGTTCGGGTTGGACGGCGTGTCGGGCAGGGACGCGCCGGTGATGACCGTGCCCGGCGTGATGTTGCTCGCCTTGATGTTGGCCGAGGCCAGCCGCTCGTTCAGCGCCTGGATCTCGCCGGTGATGATTCGCTGCTGGTTCTGCGCGTTGGCCCTCGCCGCGGTGCCCCTGGTGGTCAGCCGCAGCATGCCGACGACCTCCTGCAGCCGCGCGGTCAGCTTGTCGAGCCGTTCGGTGGCGTTCTTGATGTCGGCGTCGAGCTTGCCGCGCGCGCTTGCCGCGCGGTTGTCCAGGTACGCCTGGGAGAAGGCGCGGGCGCCGTCGCGGGCCTCCGTGGCGGAGGGGCCGTCGTAGGCGATGGTGAGGATGCTGGAGTTTGGCGGCACCGTCACCGTGACGCGGTCGGCCAGCGCGCCCGGGTTCTCCGACGACTTCAGCAGCTCCCTGGCCCGCGCCGCGACCTCCGTGGACTTGACGATCTGCGCCTCAGTGTCGAGGTTGGCCCCCCCGGTGCCGCGGGCGTTGGACGGGGCCTCGTCGGCGCCGGTCTCCGTGACCTGGATCGACGCCTGGGAGGAGTAGGTCTTCGGTGACACCAGCACGAGGGCGAACGCCGCGGCGAGGCCGGCGGCGGTGGCGAGGAGCACGAGCCGCCAGCGGCGGCGGAGGATCGCCGGATAGTCGGTGATCTCTATCGAGTCCGGCCGGGATGACGGATCCATGGTGTGGAGTCTCCCTCGATCATCGGTCGGCGGGCGGCGGACGATGCCATCGGGCCGAGCGACAGTGTCGGCCGACGTTACACTACCTTGACTCGTCCGGTGCCATGAATTGAACGAAGCCCGACCGGGGGACGCTGTTCGGGCTCGGGAACGCGCCGGTGACGATCACCTGTTCTCGGGCGTCGTGGCGTCCCGCGCGGGCGTGCCTCCGTGTTGACCGGCACCCTGGGACGCACCGCCGGACCTGGCGCCATTGGGCTTCACCTCGCCGCCGGGCGTCGCGTTGCCGGACGCTCCGTTGCCGGGCATCGCGCCGCCGGGCGTGGCGTTGCCGGACGTCGCGCCGCCGGGGCCTGTACCCGCGGGTGTCGGGTCGCCGGGGTTGGGCGCGGCGGGGTTGCGGCCGCCGGGGGTCGTGCCGGTGGGGTTGGGCGTGCCGGGCTTGGCGGCCGCGGGCCGGGTCGGCTTTCCGGTGTGCCTGCCGGGCTTCGCGGCGTTCGCTCCGCCCCGCTTGCGCCGCCTGAGCAGCACCGCGCCGGCCGCCGCGAGCGCGGCGACCACGACGATCCCCGCCACGATCAGCAGGATGCCGGTCGAACCCGAGTCGTCCTTCTTGACGGGCGGGATGTAGCGGCCTCCGTTGGCGGCCCGGCCCGGGGCCGACGTCTCCTGCGGGGCGCTGCCGGCGGACTTGATCAGATTCCCCATCGCCTTCAGCTGGTTCTTCCCGCCCTGGCGCTGCGCCTGCTCGACCAGCCGGGTGGTGGTCGCCGGGTTCAGGGACGTCGAGTGGGCCCGCAGGCTGCTACCGGTGAGCAGCACGTACGTGCCCGACCGTCCCACCTGCTCGGCGACCTGCTTCAGCAGGGCGTCCTGGGACGCGGCGTCCGGGAGGTCCTTGCTCTTCGGCAGCACCATGACGTAGACGGGCAGCTTCTGGCCGTCCATCGTCTTGCGGAGGTAGTCGAGCGTGGGATCGGTGTCCCACTTCCCTGTGCCGGAGGCCACGTAGAGCGAGTTGTACGACACCAGCGCGTCGGCGAGCTGGACGGGGTTCACGTCGGCCCGCGCGGCGGGCAGCCCGGGGGCGGCGAACAGCGTCGCGCAGGCGGCCAGAACGGCGAGCGCCAGGCGACGGACTCGCTGGACCTGGACGCGCCGGATGGAGTGCGGCATCACGGATGACGGTCCTTCTTGCTCAGGGCGGGATGTTCAAGACGAACGGATAGGTGACCACCGTACTGGTGCGCGCTGGGCTACTGGTCGCGTTTCCCCCTATTTCCGGTGCTCAGCCCGGCCAGGGCGGCGGGCGCGCCCGGGTGCGCCCGGGGGTGGCCCGGGGCGGCTCAGCGGACGAGTTCGTCCGCCGACGCGGTCGCGGTGTCCGTGGCGGGGAGGGGGGTCCGGGCGGCGCGGCGGCGCAGGACGAGCCATGCGGCGGCCGCGGCGGCGGTGAGGGCGGTGAGCGTCCAGGCCAGCGGGACGGCGCCGAGCCCGAACATCTTCAGGGACGACGCGACCAGGACGAGCGTCAGGATGCGCCGGATGACGCCGCTGGGCGCGCGCGAGGAGATCCGCGAGCCGAGGTAGACGCCGGGGACGGAGCCGACGAGCAGCGCGGCGGTGACCTCCATCCTGAAGTCGCCGAACAGTAGGTGGCCGATTGCGGCCGCGAACACCAGCGGCACGGCCTGGAGCAGGTCGGTGCCGACGAGTTGGTTGGCCTTCAGCGCCGGGTAGAGGGCCAGCAGCGCGACGATGATGAGCGAGCCTGAGCCGACCGAGGTGATGCCGACGACGAGCCCGCCGATCACGCCGACCAGCACGGTCGGCACCGGCCGCACCTTCACTCTCGACGCCGTCCCGCCGTCCTTCTCTTCGGTGGCGCCGGGGGCGCCGCCCGCGCGGCGGGACAGGTAGCCGCGCATGACGAGGCCCATGGCGGCGATCATGAGGGCGACGCCCATGGCCTTGCTGATGATGTCCTCGACCTGGTCGCCGTCGCCGAGCGCCCGCGCGAGCAGGACGCCGGAGAACGCCGCCGGCACCGAGCCCGCGCACAGCCAGCCGACCAGCCGCATGTCGATGGTGCCCTGGCGGTAGTGCACCGCGCTGCCGACGGGCTTCATCACGGCGGCGGCCACCAGGTCGCTGGAGACGGCGGCGAGCGGGCTGACCCCGAAGAACGTCACGAGCATCGGCGTCATCAGCGCGCCGCCGCCCATGCCGGTCAGCCCGACGATGATGGCGACGAGGAAAGAGCCCAGCGCCATCGTCCAATCGAAGTCCATCGGCATGACCTACCTGGTTTGTCGGGAAACTCGTCCATCAGGGTAAAGGAGGTCATCCATACCTGCTAACCCTGGTATCCCTTTCGAACCCCTAGTTCGGGATTTGTCGCCTTTCCGTACCCAGGTCTACGCGGAGCGTACCCAGCCGCCGCCGACCAGCAGGTCGAGGACCTTCGCGACCGCCTCGTCCGGCGTCATCCGGGACGTGTCGAGCGTCAGGTCGGCGTCCGCCGGCTCCTCGTACGGGTCGGAGATGCCGGTGAACTCGGGGATCACACCCGCGCGGGCCTTGGCGTACAGGCCCTTGCGGTCGCGCCGCTCGCACTCCTCCAGCGGCGTCGCGACGTGCACGAGGATGAAGTCGCCGACGGCGGACACCATCCGCCTGACCTCCGCGCGGGTCGCCGCGTACGGCGCGATCGGCGCGCAGATCGCCGTGCCGCCGTGCCGGGTGATCTCGGCGGCGACGAACCCGATGCGCCGGATGTTGAGGTCGCGGTCGGCGCGGGAGAACGTCAGGCCGGACGACAGCATCCGCCGCACGACGTCGCCGTCCAGCAGCGTGACCGTCCGGCCGCCGCGCTCGACCAGCGCGTCGGCGAGGCCGCGCGCGACCGTCGACTTCCCCGAGCCCGACAGGCCCGTGAAGAACACCGTGATGCCGCGGGACAGCTTCGGCGGGCGCGCCAGCGCCAGCTCGGCGGCGACGGCGGGCGGGGTGAACCAGTCGGGGACAGGCTCGCCGGCGTCCAGCAGCTCGTTCAGCCGCTCCTGGGTCAGCTCGGCCTGGACGTGGTCGGGCTCGATGCGCGCGACCGGCCGCCAGACCTCGACGTCGGCGTCGTAGGCCCACGGCTCCGGCACGACCACGGGGATCGCGGTGTCCTCGACCTCGTGCTCGGAGAGCAGATGCGTGGCGCCGTACGCGGCGGCGACGTGCGCGTGCAGCAGGAGGTCGCGTTCCCGCGCGCCGCCCACGACTCCGCCGCGCGCCGGAAGCGGGACGGGGATGATCCGCGCGCCGTCCGGCAGCTCCTTGCGGACGCCGAGCAGCGCCCGGACCAGCGACTCGTCGTGCTCGCCGCCCAGCAGCGGCAGGACGATCACCTGGGCGCCGAGCCGCTCGGCGACCTGCCTCAGCTGCCCGAGCTGCTTGCGGTGCAGCGGGACGCGGGTGGCCACCGCGAGAACGTTCCCTTCGGCGAGGTCGAGCTCGTCGGGACGGCGCCGCAGGCGGTGGAACGGTCCGTGCGCAGGAGCGCGGAGGGCCTCAAGCGGCCCGGCGAGCCGCCATCCCTGGCTCGTCGGGTCCTGCCACGCCTCCGCGACGCGCAGGACCGCGACCGGCACGCCCTCCGGGTCTTGAAGGACGACCCGCTCGTGCCCGGTCAGCTCCTTCGGGACGGACAGCGTGACCGGGACCGGCCACGGGGTCCCATCCGCGAGCCGTCCGCCCGCGATCACCATGGCGGTGTCGTACGAGCCGAGGAACCCGGTCAGCGGCCGGTACGCGCCGGCCAGGATCAGCTCCAGGTCGGCGAGCTCCACCGGACCCGGGGTCCAGGCGGGCAGGTCGCGCAGCGTGTCGGACAGGCCGGGCTCGGCGGTCACCGCGATCTCCGATCTTGCGTCGCCGCCGTGGCGAAGGCGCGGCGGCCGGGCTGAACCGTGTGGGAGGAGTTTCCGCAGGAAAAATACTGCGTCCGGCCTGCCTCGCGCACCACCGCCCGCCCGTACGCGGGAGTCAGATAACCCTGGCGAAACGGTTCTCCGGCTTGCGGATCACGAACGTGACCTCGCTGTGGTCCGCGGGGAGGCGGCCCCTGCTGAGCACCGACACCAGCCGGCAAAGCAACTCGGCGAGGCCGGTTCCGGCCCCGAGGGCCGCGATGGCCTGCCGCGAGGTGTATTCCTCCGCGACGACCAGCCCGCGCATCACGCAGTACCACTGCATGCCCGACCGCGACGCGACCCGGTCGTAGACCGCCGGCGGCGGGCTCGTCCGGACCACCGGCCGCGGGGTCAGCTCCGTGGCCGTCGCCGCGCCGTCCTCTCGGCCGGATTCCGTGCCGGACGCGTCGCCGCCGGCCGGATACGGGACGCGGGCGTGGGCGCCGCCCGGGCCGCGTCCAGGGCGGACGCCGTGGGCCCGCCTGCGCCGCCGGCGGCCGGAGGTGTGCAGCCACCGCGGGAGCGTCCGGTCGAGGAAGCCGAACGCGGTGTTGCGGTCGCGCAGGTGGACCAGCAGCAGCCCGCCGGGCTTCAGCGCCGCGACGAACCGGTCGAGGACCAGCTCGGCGTGCGGGACGCGCTCGATCAGGTACGAGGCGTGGACGACGTCGTACGCGCGCGGCGGCAGCGGCACGGTCCGCAGGTCGCCGAGATGCCAGGTGTCCAGGTCGGGCCGCTCGCAGGTGTAGGCGCGCAGCTCGGGGGACTCCATGTCGACGCCCGTGACGTGGTGTTCGCGGTCGCCGAGGTCCAAGCCCGTGCCCCAGCCGCAGCCCGCTTCCAGGATGTGGATCCGCTGCAGGGGCTTCTCTAGGGCGTACTGACGAGCGCGTTCTGAGAAGAGATCGCCGTCGTTGACCGGCGGCGTACGCAGATCGGTCACGGTATCGCAGCGTAATCGCCTGACTGCGGTCCGTCCGCTATTTGCCTATTCTTGGTAATGGCCGTGTCGCGCTGCGTCGCCGTCCTCGTCCCGTCTGTGAGCTGCGGCGCAGCCTGAACGAGAGGGCGCCGCGGCGCGTACCCTGGAACGCGGTACCGGGATCCGTGTGGGATTTCCGGGTTTTCGGGCTGCCCTGCTCCGGCTGACGAAACGGCGATGATGACGCTTTCTGGACTTGTTGATCTCGCGTGCACCGATCCCGGGTTGGAGCGCGCTCTCACGACGGCGCGGACGGATCAGGAGATCGTCGCGCCGTCCTCCCTGTGGCCGATCCTGGCGGCGGCGCTCGCCCGCCGCGTCAGCGGCCCCGGCCCCGGCTCCGGCGCCGAGCCGGGCGGCGGGGTCGTGCTCGCGGTGACCGCCACGGGACGCGAGGCCGAAGACCTGACGGCGGCGCTGACGAGCCTGCTCGCGCCCGACCGCGTCGCGCACTTCCCGGCGTGGGAGACGCTGCCGCACGAGAAGCTGTCGCCGCGCTCCGACACGGTCGGGCAGCGCATCGCCGTGCTGCGACGGCTCGTCCACCCGGGGGCGGGCGGTCCGCCCACCGAGGAGGAGGCGGGCAGTGCGGTCAAGGGCGGTGTGCTGGACGTCGTCGTGACGCCGATCCGGGCGGTGCTGCAGCCGATCGTGTCCGGTCTCGCCGACCTGGAGCCGGTCCGGCTGGTCTCCGGCGAGGACGCCGACATGGACGACGCCGTCCGCAGCCTCGTCGACGCCGGGTACCACCGCGTCGACCTGGTGGAGAAGCGCGGCGAGATCGCGGTGCGCGGCGGGATCCTGGACGTGTTCCCGCCGACCGAGGAGCACCCGCTCCGGGTGGAGTTCTGGGGCGACACCGTCGAGGAGATCCGCTACTTCAAGGCCGCCGACCAGCGTTCGCTGGAGGTCGCGCAGGCCGGGCTGTGGGCGCCGCCGTGCCGCGAGCTGCCGCTGACGCAGGACGTCCGCGAGCGCGCGAAGCTGCTGGCCGAGGAGCACCCGGCCCTTGAGGAGATCCTCGGCCGGATCGCCGACGGCGACACCGTCGAGGGCATGGAGGCGTTCTCGCCCGTCCTCGCCGACAGCATGGAGCTGCTGACCGACCTGCTGCCGGACGGGTCCGCGCTGCTGGTGTGCGAGCCGGAGCGGATCCGCACCCGGGCGGAGGAGCTCGTCCGGACGAGCCAGGAGTTCCTGGAGGCGAGCTGGGTCAACGCCGCGGCCGGGGGAGAGGCGCCGATCGACCTGGGCGCGGCGGCGTTCCGGTCGCTGGAGGAGGTCCGCGCGCACAGCACGGAGCTGGGCCTGCCCCGCTGGAGCGTGACAGCCCTCAACCCCGAGGGGGACGCCCTCAACCTCGGCGTGCAGCCCGCTGAGGCGTACCGGGGCGACACGATGCGCGTCGTCGGCGACCTCAAGGGCTGGATCGACGGCGGCTGGCGCGTCGTGATGGTCACCGCCGGGCACGGCCCGGCGGAGCGCCTCGTCCAGCTCGTGGGGGAGGAGGGGATCGGCGCGCGGCTCGCCGACCTCGCCGGACCGCCCGACCCGCGGGTCGTCACCGTCACGACAGGGCTGCTGGAGAGCGGGTTCACCTGGGAGTCGGTCAGGCTGGCGGTGCTGACCGAGACCGACCTGTCCGGGCAGAAGTCGTCCACCAAGGACGCGCGGCGGATGCCGTCGCGGCGGCGCGGCGGCATCGACCCGCTGCAGCTCAAGGCGGGCGACTACGTGGTGCACGAGCAGCACGGCGTCGGCCGGTACGTGGAGATGGTCAGCCGGACGGTCCAGGGCGCCACCCGCGAGTACCTGATCCTGGAGTACGCCAAGAGCGACCGGCTGTTCGTCCCGACCGACCAGCTCGAAGAGCTGACCCGCTACGTCGGCGGCGAGGCGCCGAGCCTGCACCGGCTCGGCGGCGCCGACTGGCAGAAGGCCAAGTCCCGCGCCCGCAAGGCGGTCAAGCAGATCGCCGGGGAGCTGATCCGGCTGTACTCGGCGCGGATGGCGAGCCCCGGCCACCCGTTCGGCGCCGACACCCCGTGGCAGCGGGAGCTGGAGGACGCGTTCCCGTACGTGGAGACGCCCGACCAGCTCGCCGCCATCGACGAGGTCAAGCTCGACATGGAGAAGCCCGTCCCGATGGACCGGCTGATCTGCGGCGACGTCGGCTACGGCAAGACGGAGATCGCGGTGCGGGCGGCGTTCAAGGCCGTCCAGGACGGCAAGCAGGTCGCGGTGCTGGTCCCGACGACGCTGCTGGTGCAGCAGCACATGTCGACGTTCACCGAGCGGTTCGCGGCGTTCCCCGTGGTGGTGAAGCCGATCAGCCGGTTCCAGTCCGACAGGGAGATCGGCGAGACGCTGCGCGGCATGGCCGACGGCACCGTCGACGTCATCGTCGGCACGCACCGGATCCTGTCGTCGCAGACCCGGTTCAAGAACCTCGGGCTGGTCGTCATCGACGAGGAGCAGCGGTTCGGCGTCGAGCACAAGGAGGAGCTGAAGCGGCTCAGGACGCAGGTCGACGTCCTCGCGATGTCCGCGACGCCGATCCCGCGGACGCTGGAGATGGGCCTGACCGGCATCCGGGAGATGTCGACGATCCTGACGCCGCCTGAGGAGCGGCATCCCGTCCTGACGTTCGTCGGCCCGTACGAGGAGAAGCAGATCGCGGCGGCGATCCGGCGCGAGCTGCTGCGCGAGGGCCAGGTGTTCTTCGTGCACAACCGGGTCCGGTCGATCAACAAGGTGGCGGCGAACCTGGCGAAGCTCGTCCCGGAGGCGCGGATCGGCATCGCGCACGGCCAGATGAACGAGCACGAGCTCGAAAAGGTCATGGTCGACTTCTGGGAGAGGAACTACGACGTCCTGGTCGCGACGACCATCGTCGAGTCGGGGCTGGACGTGCCCAACGCCAACACGCTCATCGTCGACCGCGCCGACATGTACGGCCTGTCGCAGCTCCACCAGCTCCGCGGACGCGTCGGACGCGGCCGCGAGCGCGCCTACTCGTACTTCCTCTACCAGCCGGAACAGCCGCTGACCGAGACCGCGCACGAGCGGCTCGCGACCCTCGCGCAGCACACCGAGATCGGCGCCGGCATGTACGTCGCGATGAAGGACCTGGAGATCCGCGGCGCGGGCAACATCCTCGGCGCGGAGCAGTCCGGGCACGTCGCGGGCGTCGGGTTCGACCTGTACGTCCGGATGGTCGGGGAGGCGGTCCGGGACCTGAAGGAGGGCGGCCGCGAACCGGAGGCCGTCGAGACGAAGGTCGAGCTGCCCGTCGACGCGCACCTTCCGCACGAGTACGTCCCGGGCGAACGGCTCCGGCTGGACGCCTACCGCCGCATCGCCGCGATCACGTCCGAGGACGAGATCGGCGCCGTCCACGACGAGCTGAAGGACCGGTTCGGGCCCCTGCCCGTCCCGGTGCTGAACCTCCTCGAAGTGGCGCGGTTCCGGACGAGGGCGCGCCGCGCCGGGCTCAGCGACGTGACCGTCCAGGGCACCTTCATCAAGTTCACGCCGGTGCGCCTGCCCGACTCCAAGCAGGTCAGGCTCCAGCGGCTGTACCCGAAGAGCATCCTCAAGCCGGCGACCGACACCCTGCTCGTCCCGACGCCGAAGACCGCGCAGCTCGGCGGCCGTCCGCTCCGCGATCAGGAACTACTGCACTGGGCAACCGACCTAGTCCAGGCCCTGTTCACCCAGGGGGGCGACCCCCTGGAACCCCCGCCACGGTCGGCGAACCGTTTCCCGAGCCGCTGACGCGTCTCGCGAAACGGCCCGCCGACCGGCGGGCCGTGCGACCTCCGGCGCGGGGCGCCTCCGGCCGCACGACCCGTGGCCCCGGCTGAGGTCTGATCCGGGGGCGTCCCCTGGAGCCCGTGGTACCCGGCGGCAACCGGTAGTCTGGCGCGACCCCCAGGTGATCAACAGCCGATCGACCACGATGAGACGAGGTTTCCGTGCACGGTAGATCCGTGAAGGCCGCGGCGGCGGCCGTGGCCGCCGTGGTCGCGGCCGGCGCGCTGACCGGCTGCGGCGACTCGCCGAAGGTCGGCGCCGCCGCGATCGTCGGCGACAACCGCATCACCGTCACCTCGCTGAGCCAGACCGTCCGCGACTGGCGGGAGCAGTTCAGGGCCGACCCCACGGCCAACCAGCTGCGCGCCAACCCGGCCGGCCCGCAGCTCGCCGCTGACTCCGAGTCCGACCTGCAGGGCGCGCTGACCCTGCTGATCCACTTCCGGGTCGTCGACGAGGTCGCCGAGCGGGCGAAGGTGACGGTCACCGGGGCGCAGGTCGACGCCGTCGTCGCGGGGATGAACGAGGAGGTCGCGCAGCGGAAGCTGCCCGGCGGGGCCGACTCGATCACGCTGGCGAACGGGCTGCCCCGCGAGCACACCCGCGACCTCGCGCGGCTCTTCGCTGCGCAGGGCGCGGTGATGCGGTCGTTCGGCGCCGACCCGAACAACCCGCAGGGCCCGGCGACGCTCCAGGCCGAGAACCGCTGGCAAGAGACGTTCCGGAGCACGGCCGACCGCATGGACGTCGAGGTCAACCCGCGCTACGGGACCTACGACCCGGGCAAGTTCGAGGTCGGGCCGGTCACGTTCCGGCTGTCCAGCCCTGATTCGGGTACCCGGGGCGCATGAGCCTGACACTGCTCGCGACCACGCACCGGGTGGCGCCGGGCCTGCTGACCTGGCGCGCGTGGGACGCGCTCCGGTCGGCGTCGGCCGTCCGCGCCCGGGCGGGGCATCCGCTGCTGCCGTCCCTGGGCGACGCCGGGATCGTCCCCGAGACGGTGGACGCGCCCGACGCCGCCCGGCTGGTCGCGGACGCGCGCCGCGCGGACGTCCTGTGGATCGCGGCGCCGGAGGGCGACGAGTCGCTGATGCGCGAGATCGGCCACCTGGTGGTGGACGACCCGCTGGACGTGGAGGTGCTGCACGGGTCGTACGACCTGCCAGGCGCCCGGCTGCTCGACCTCGTCTCCGTCATGGACACGCTGCGCCGCGAATGCCCGTGGGACCGCAAGCAGACGCACGCCACGCTCGTCCCGTACCTGCTGGAGGAGGCGTACGAGGTCCTCGACACCATCGAGTCGGGCGACTACGGCGCGCTGCGCGAGGAGCTCGGCGACGTGCTGATGCAGGTGGCGTTCCACTCGGTGGTCGCCGCCGAACGCGACGACGAGACCGCGTTCACCATCGACGACGTGGCGGGCGCGATCGTGGACAAGCTCGTCCGGCGCCATCCGCACGTGTTCGGGGACGTGACCGTCTCCGGCGCCGACGAGGTCAACGCCAACTGGGAGCAGATCAAGGCGGCCGAGCGGGCGGAGAAGAGCGGGGAGGACGCGTCGGCCCTCGACGGCGTCCCGATGGGGCAGCCCGCGCTGTCGCTCGCCGCGCAGCTCCAGCGCCGCGCGGCGCGCATCGACGCCCCGTCCGCGCTCGCGGACGACCTGACCGTCGCCGATCCGGCCGCCGCCGGCCGGACGGGCACCGATCTCACCGGCGCCGATCTGCCCGGTGGTGATCTGGCGGGTGCTGGTCTGGCGGGTGGCGAGGCGGCCGGGAGCGACGTGGGCGGACGGCTTTTCGCGCTCGTCCGGGAGGCGGCCGACGTCGGCCTTGACCCGGAAGCCGAGTTGCGGGCGGTATCGCGGGTATTCCGCGATCGTGTCCGAGCGTGGGAACGGCAAGACCGGCGATGACCCCGACAACGGCGAGACTGATTCGCGAGGTATCTACCCGAATATCGCCGATGGGGTAGTACGGCCGGGGAGGCGCGTCTACTCTGAGCGCGTGTCGGCTGGGGCTGATGGTGACTCAGAGGAGCCCGCTGTAGCACAGGGCGTCCCGATGGACGATGGTGCCCTGGCGCCGCGGCGCCGGCCCCGCCGCGTCTTCACCGCGTCCACGACCCGCGCCGAGAAGGCCCGCGCGCTTCGCGGCCTGTTCACGTTAGGCGGCCTCGCGGGCGGCCTGGTCGCGCTGATGCTGCTCCCCACCACCTGCGCCGCCGGGATCGGCGCCCGCGACGCCGCGGACTGGTTCCTGAAGGAGCCGGAGGGGCTCAGCACGTCCGGCGTCCCGCAGCGGTCCACGATCCTCGACGCCGAAGGCCGCACCATCGCCACGTTCTTCTACCAGAACCGGGTCGACGTCCCGCTGGAGAAGATCGCGCCCGTCCTCCGGATCGCGGTGCTGGCCATCGAGGACAGCCGCTTCTACAACCACGGCGCCATCGACGCGCAGGGCACGCTGCGGGCGCTCGCGAGCAACCTCGGCCACGGCCAGGTCACGCAGGGCGGGTCCGGCATCACGCAGCAGTACGTCAAGAACCTGCTGATCACCCAGGCGGACTCGGCCGACGAGCGGGCCGAGGCGCAGGAGGTGACGGCGGCGCGCAAGATCCGCGAGCTCCGGTACGCGGTCGCGCTGGAGAAGCGGTTCACCAAGGACGAGATCCTGCGCCGCTACCTCAACATCGCCTACTACGGCGACGGCGCCTACGGCATCGAGGCGGCGTCCCGGCACTACTTCTCCAAGCACGCGTCCGAGCTGACCCTGGCCGAGGCGACGCTGCTCGCCGGCGTCATCCGCTACCCGTACGCCTACGACCCGACGCAGCATCCCGGCGCGGCCCGGCAGCGCCGCAACATCGTCCTGAACCGGATGGCCGAGCTCGGCTGGATCGACCGCGCCACGGCGGACGCCACCGCGCGCCTCCCGATCAGGCTGAACGTGGACGACGTCAAGAGCGGCTGCGTCACCAGCAAGGCGCCGTTCTTCTGCGACTACGTCCAGCGGGAGATCCTCACCAACGAGGTGTTCGGCAAGACGGCGGTGGAACGGGAGAAGCTCCTCAAGCGGGGCGGCCTCACGATCCGCACCACCATGGACCGGCGGGCGCAGAAGGCCGCGCAGCGCGCCGTGAACGAGCACGTCCCGCCCAGGAACTCCGCGCGCAAGGCGGCGGCGGAGGCGATGGTCGAGCCGGGCACCGGCGAGATCAAGGCGATGGTCGTCGACCGCGCGCTCGGGCCCGACAAGGAACGCGGCAAGACCTGGATCAACTTCGCCGCCGACGCCAGCCACGGCTCCAGCATCGGCATGCAGGCCGGGTCGACGTTCAAGGTGTTCACGCTGGCCGCCGCGCTGGACGAGGGCATGCCGTTCGGCACCAGGCTGATGGCTCCGCGCGAGTACACGCCCGTCGGCTACCGCAACTGCAAGGGGCAGCGCGTCGGCGACCCTTCGGTGTCGCTGGGCAACGCCGCCGACGGCGAGGGCGGTAAGCAGTTCAGCATCGTCACCGGCACCCAGCACTCCGTCAACACCTTCTTCCTCGCGCTGGAGAAGGAGGTCGGCCTCTGCGACACCGTCAAGATGGCCGAACGGCTCGGGATGCGGAAGTCGGACGGGGAGCGGCTGGAGCAGGTCCCGTCGTTCACGCTCGGCTCCAACCCCGTCTCGCCGCTGCGGCTCGCGGCGGCGTACGCGGCGTTCGGCGCGCGCGGCAAGTACTGCAAGCCGATCGCCATCAAGGCGATCACTGACGCGACCGGACGCAGGCACAAGGTGCCTCCGCGCGAATGCGACCAGGTCATGGACAAGGGCGTCGCGGACGCCGTCAACCACGTGCTGACCGGCGTCCTCACCAAGGGCACGGCCCGCGGGATGGGCCTCGGCCGCGACGCCGCCGGGAAGACCGGCACGGTCGACGACTTCTCCGCCGCCTGGTTCGCCGGGTACACGCCGGACCTCGCCGCCGCCGTCTGGGTCGGCGACCCGCGCGGCGGCTACCGGTACCCGATGGACGGCCTGTGCATGGACGGCCGCTGCTACGGCACCGTGTTCGGCGCGACGATCCCCGCGCCGATCTGGAAGCAGAGCATGCTCGGCGCGCTGTCCGGCACGTCGGCGACCTCGTTCGACCGGCCGCCGTCGCGATTCTTCAGCAAGGGGTCGGGCGAGGAGAAGGTCAAGGTTCCCGACGTCCGCGGCATGAAGCCGGACGAGGCCATCGAGAAGCTCCGCGACGCCGGCTTCAAGACCCGCGTCGGCAAGCCCGTCAAGTCCCGCGAGTACAAGAAGGGCACCGTCGCCGAGATGTCGCCGGGCCCCGGCTCCGCCGAGCCCGAGGAGACCATCACGCTGCACGTCAGCAAGGGCCCGGGTCCCGGCGGCGACGACGGCGGTGGCGGCGACCAGCATCCGCCGATCCCGCCGATCACCCCGCCGCCGACGTTCCCGACCGTCCCGGACGGCGACCGCGGCCAGCTGACACCGCCCTGACCTGCGGATCCGTGTGACCGGACGATCTCCGGGTAGATCACCGGTCGGGTTCACCCGCGTGAACCGCTGCGAATCCGTTCGGGGGGACGATCGTCATGCGAGCCATCGCCGTGTCCGAGTACGGCGCCACACCGGCGCTGATGAGCCTGCCGCGCCCGGAGCCTGGCCCCGGGGAGATCCTCGTCAAGATGATCGCGGCCGGGCTGAACCCGTTCGACTGGAAGCTCGCCGACGGCATGGTCAAGGATTCGGTCGACACGTCGTTCCCGCTGATCCTGGGCGTGGACGGCGCCGGCGTCGTGGAGGACGTCGGCCCGGGCGTGACCCGGCTGCGGCACGGCGAGCAGGTCTACGGCGCGTTCGGCTCGATCAAGCGGGGCCTCGGCGCGTTCGCCGAGTACGCCATCACCCGCGACGACGGGCCGGTCGCCAAGATGCCGGAAGGGATGATCTACACGCAGGCCGCGGCGGTGCCGACCGCGAGCGCGGCCGCGCTGGCGATGGTGGACGAGGCGCGCGTCGACGCGGGGCAGACCGTCCTCGTCGTCGGGGCGACCGGCGGCGTCGGGCAGGGCATGGTGCAGCTCGCGTCCCTGGCCGGCGCCAAGGTCATCGCCACCGCCCGCGACGACATGGCCGGGACGATGCGCCGCCTCGGCGCGGACGAGACCGTCGCCTACTCCCGCAACGGCGACTCCGCGGACGACGACCTCAACGCGCGGGTGCTGGCCGTCCACAACGACGGGATCGACGCCGTCCTCGACGTGGTCAGCGACACCCCCGCCACCGAGGACATCGCGCAGCTCCTGCGGCCGGGCGGGACGTACGCCAGCTCGGTCTGGGCCGTGAACCCCGACTCCATGGAGGCCAAAGGCCTGCGCGGCGTCAACGTGGACGGCGGCCTCTCGCCGGACGTGCTCGACCGGCTCTCCGACCTCGTCGACGCGAGCGATCTCCGCGTCCGCGTCGAGCGCGAGGTGCCGCTGGAGGACGCGCCCGACGCCCTGGCCGCCAACCGGGCGGGCGGCGCGCGCGGCAAGACCGTGATCCGCATCTGATCTCCGGGCGCGGGTGAACCGTCCTGCCACGGGCATGCAGACCCACAGGAGGAACACATGAACCAGAGCAGCATGGGTCAGGGCGACAGTGACCGGTCCGGCGAGGACGACCGGCACGCCCGGCTCCGCGACATCGACGAGTCCCTCGACCGGCTCCGCGCCGACCTCACCCCGCCGCCCGCCGACGCCGGGGACAACGTCGACTCCGGGCAGTACCTCGCCGCCCGGGAGGAGCTGGAGGGCCAGATCGAGCTGCTGGAGTACGAACGCGACCGCCTCCGCACCGAACTCGGCCTGACCTGACCCGCGTCCTCCTGCCTGACCTGCGCTGAGGCCTGCCTGACCTGCGCCGAGGCCTGCCTGACCTGCGCCGAGGCCTGCCTGACCTGCGCCGAGGCCTGCCTGACCTGCGCTGAGGCCTGACGGCCCGGCTCCAGGACCGGCCCGCCCTCAGCGGGGGAGGCGCAGGACGAACCGGGCGCCGGGGAGGCCGTCCACGCGGTCGGTGAGGACCAGCGAGCCGCTGTGCGCCTCGGCGATGTCACGGGAGATCGCGAGGCCGAGGCCGGTGCCGCCGGCGTCGCGGTGCCGCCCCTCCGCCAGCCGCGCGAAGCGCTCGAACACCCGCTCCCGGTCCTTCGGCGCGACACCGGTGCCGTCGTCGATCACCTCGACCACCGCGGTGGACGGCTGCTCCATGCCGATGATGACCGTCACCTCGGACGCCGCGTGCCGGTCGGCGTTGTCCATGAGGTTCGTCAGCAGCCGGGACAGCTCGCCGCGGCCGCCGTTCACCGTCACCGCTCCCTCCGCCAGGACGGTCACCTGGGTGCGGAACGGGCGGCGCAGCACCTCCTGGTCCGCCAGCTCGGTCAGGTCCACCGGCTCGCGCGGGAAGTTCTTGTCGGCCTCCAGGCGGGACAGCGCCAGCAGGTCGTCCACCACCGCCGACACCCGGTCGGTGTTGATCAGGACGGCCTGGAGCGTTTCGCGCACGTCGGTCTCGTCCGGGGCCGACATGGCCAGCTCCAGCTCCATCCGCAGCGCGGCGAGCGGGCTGCGCAGCTCGTGGGACACGTCGATGACGAACGCGCGCTGCCGCGCCACCGCCCGCTCCAGCCGGTCCAGCGTCGCGTTGATGCTCATGGCGAGCAGGCCCACCTCGTCGCGGCGGGACGGCTGCGGCACGCGGCGCTCCAGGTCCGTCGCGGTGATCTCGTCCAGTTCCCGGCGGATGTCGTCCACCGGGCGCAGGGTGCGGCCCACCGACCGCCACGTCCCGGTGCCGACGATGGAGGTGCCGGTCACGATGCCCATCAGCAGGAGCAGGGCGAGCTTCGGCTGCGGCACGAGCCCGGGCTCGGGCGCCAGCGAGAAGATGAACTTGGCGGACCGTCCCACCCCCACGCGGTACTCGACGACGAGGAAGCAGCGCCCGCCCGGCCCGTCGACGTTGCAGCTCCGGCCCTCCCGGCGGTCGTCGAACGGCGGGGGAGGCGGGAACTGCACGGGCGGCCGGCCGCGCATCCGCGGGGACGCCGCGATCACCCGGTTCTCGGAGTCCACGACCTGGAGCAGGTCGCCGCCGCTGCCGCCGAGCTCGGGCGCCAGGCCGCCGGCCTCGGCCAAGGTCGCCACGCGGCGGCCGTCCTGCGAGATGTCCTGGACGGTGTCCTCGAACGTCTGCTGCCTGCTGCCCGCCAGCACCAGCCCCGCCATCACCGAGATCAGGACGAAGGCGACCAGCGTCGAGGTCAGCGTCACCCGCAGCCGGATCTTCGGGTGGCGCAGCACGGCCCGCCAGATCCAGCCGCTCAGGCCCGTGGCGGGCCAGCCGGGCCGGGAACGCCCGGGCGGGGAGCGCTTGGGCCGGGAACGCCCGGGCCAAGGGCGTCCGGGCCGGGAGCGCCCCGGCCGGAACCGCCTCTGCCGGACACGTATGACGACCTCCCGGGGACGCTCCTGCCAGTACCAGGTCTTTCTTGCCGGAACAGGGCAAACGCGACCGTGGTGGACGGGTAAAAGATCGTTCAGCCGGGAGGTGTCGCTGATGTTCCTGGATCGTCCGATTTGTACGGCGTCGCGCGGCGGACGGCGAGCCCGTTCGGCGGCGCGCGGGCCGCCCGGCTAGGCTCGGTGCCTGCACCCAGGACCGAGATACAAGACCGCTGTGCGCGGACCAGTCGCACAGACACACGCATCATCAGGGGGTTCCCCGTGTCGTCGATCGAGGCCGTACTCGCCCGGGAGATTCTGGACTCCCGCGGCAATCCGACCGTCGAGGTCGAGGTGCTGCTCGCCGATGGGACCGAGGCGCACGCGGCCGTGCCGAGCGGGGCCTCCACCGGCCAGTTCGAGGCGGTCGAGCTGCGGGACGGCGGCGAGCGCTACGGCGGGAAGGGCGTCCGGAACGCCGTCCGGGCCGTCAACGAGACCATCGACGAGAAGCTCGTCGGCTACCCGGCGTCCGACCAGCGGCTGATCGACCAGATGCTGGTCGACCTGGACGGCACACCGGCCAAGTCGGCGCTCGGCGCCAACGCGATCCTCGGCGTCAGCCTGGCCGTCGCCAAGGCCGCCGCCGACTCCGCCGGGCTGCCGCTGTTCCGCTACGTCGGCGGCCCGAACGCGCACCTGCTGCCCGTCCCGATGATGAACATCCTGAACGGCGGCGCGCACGCCGACACGAACGTCGACGTCCAGGAGTTCATGATCGCGCCGATCGGCGCGGCGACCTTCGCGGAGGCGCTGCGCTGGGGCGCCGAGACCTACCACGCGCTGAAGTCGGTGCTGAAGTCCAAGGGCCTCAACACCGGCCTCGGCGACGAGGGCGGCTTCGCGCCCGACCTGCCGAGCAACCGCGACGCGCTCGACCTGATCATGGAGGCGATCCGCAAGGCGGGCTTCACCCCGGGCCGCGACATCGCGCTCGCCCTGGACGTCGCCGCCACCGAGTTCCACGCCGGCGGGCAGTACACCTTCGAGGGCGCCAAGCGCACCGCCGACGACATGGCCGCCTACTACGGCGAGCTGATCAGCGAGTACCCCCTCGTCTCCATCGAGGACCCGCTCGACGAGGAGGACTGGCCCGGCTGGGAGGGCCTCACCGCGGCCGTCGGCGACCGCGTCCAGATCGTCGGCGACGACCTGTTCGTCACCAACCCCGAGCGGCTGGCCCGCGGCATCAGGGCCCGGGCCGCGAACGCGCTGCTGGTCAAGGTCAACCAGATCGGCACGCTCAGCGAGACCCTCGACGCCGTCTCGCTCGCGCAGACCAGCGGCTACCGCTGCATGATGAGCCACCGCTCCGGCGAGACGGAGGACACCACGATCGCCGACCTGGCCGTCGCGACCAACTGCGGGCAGATCAAGACCGGCGCGCCCGCCCGCAGCGACCGCGTCGCGAAGTACAACCAGCTGCTGCGCATCGAGGAGCTGCTGGACGACGCCGCCCGCTACGCCGGCGCGGCGGCGTTCCCGCGCTTTGACGCGCAGGGCTGACAGCGCGCGGACCGGCCGGAGCGCACGGCCGAGCCGGCGCGACCCGGAGCCGGAACCCTGTTCCGGTCTCCGGGCGGCTGGGTTTCGGACGGACGACCCCGACCGCATACCCGAGACACGCGAGTTCGGTACGACCACGCAGGGGACACGATGGCTGACGACAAGGCCGGCCCCAAAGGCGGGCACGACGACGAAGAGACGGGCCCCGAGGCCGCGGACGGCGGCGGCGCACGCCGCGGCAATCCGGCGCTGACCAGCCGTGCCGCGATCCTGGCGGTGGTGGTGTGCGCCATCGCGCTGAGCCTGGCCTATCCCGTCCGCGAGTACATCGCGCAGCGCAAGGAGATCGCGGACCTCCAGCGCAAGGAGGCCGTGGCCCGGCGGCAAGTGGAGATCCTTGCCCAACGGAAGCAACAACTGGGCGAGAAGTCGTACATTGAGCGTGAGGCGACGCGAAGGCTCCATTACTGCCGTCCTGACGTAAAGTGCTACATCGTCCTGGACGGCAGCGGGGGTGACGGACGGCAGGCCCGCAAGGGCGGACCGACGACCAGGCCGCCCTGGTACGAGACGCTGTGGCGGTCGGTGGAGGCCGCCGACAGGCCGCGCTGACCGTCCCCCGGCCGGAACGGACCGGAGACGGGCTCGTGGACGGGCCCGGCAGGCCAGGAACGGACGCGTCCGGCGGGGAGGGCCGGACCCTCCGGGACGGGATCCGCCGCCGCGCCGCCCCCGGCGCCGCCGCAGGGCACCGCCGAAACGAAGGCGTCGGACGGAAGGATCGTCGGACGGAGTGGTCGCCGGAGGGACGTTGCCAGTCGCTGGAGGGCGTTGCTCGTGGGAGGGGCACTGCTCGATGGAGGGGCACTGCTTGTGGGAGGGCACTGCTTGTGGGAGGGCGTTGCTCGTGTGAGGGCGCTGCTCGTGGGAGGGGCGTGGCCCGTGGGAGGGACGCCGTTAGCCGGAGGGGCGCGGTGAGACGCGCTGTCGAGGCGGATCGGGGAGATCCGCGGGTGGGGACGCAGATGATCGAAGCACGTGACACGGCCGCCGTCGCGGCCCAGCTCGGACGGGAGCCGCGCGGCATCCGCCGGGTGGCGAGCCGCTGCCCGTGCGGGCTGCCCGCCGTGATCGAGACGGCGCCGCGGCTGCCCGACGGGACGCCGTTCCCCACGCTGTTCTACCTGACCTGCCCGAAGGCCGCGTCCGCCATCGGGACGCTGGAGGGCGGCGGGCTCATGCGGGAGATGCAGGCGAGGCTCGCCGCCGATCCGTCCCTGCGGGCCAGGTACGCGGCCGAGCACGAGGACTACCTGCGGCGGCGCGGCGACGCGGCCCGCGAGGACGGCATCGAGCCGCTGCCCGAAGGCACGCAGAGCGCGGGCGGCATGCCGGAACGCGTCAAATGCCTGCACGCCCTCGTCGCCCACGAGCTCGCCGTGCCCGGCATCAGCCCGTTCGGCCGCGAAGGGCTGGACGCGCTGCCCGAATGGTGGCGCTCCGGTCCCTGCGTCGCCGTGGACCCGGCCGCAGGCACGGCAGGCACCGGCACCGGCACCGGCGCGGAAGCGAGGGTGGAGCGGTGACGCGCGTCGCGACCATCGACTGCGGGACGAACTCCGTCCGCCTCCTCATCGCCGACATCGCGCCTGGCGACGCCGGCGGCGCGCTGACCGGCGGCGGGACCCTCACCGACGTCGAGCGCCGCATGGAGATCGTCCGGCTGGGGGAGGGCGTCGACGAGACCGGCCGGCTGTCGCCCGCCGCTCTGGAACGTACCTTCACCGCCATGCGCGGCTACGCCGAGCTGATCGACCGGCACGGGGCGCGGGCCGGGCACGGCCCGATCAAGACGCGGGTGGTGGCGACGAGCGCGACCCGCGACGCCGAGAACCGGGCCGACTTCGTCAGCGGCGTCGTCGACATCTTCGGCGTCGTCCCCGAGGTGATCACCGGGGACGAGGAGGCCGAGCTGTCGTTCCTGGGCGCCACGCGGGAGCTGGCCGCGCTGCGTCCGGCGCGGCCCTACCTGGTCGTCGACATCGGCGGCGGGTCCACCGAGTTCGTCGTCGGGACCTCGTCGGCCGACGCCGCCCGCTCCATCGACATCGGCTGCGTGCGGATGACCGAGCGGCACCTCAGGGACGCCGACCCGCCGTCGCCCCAGCAGATCTCCGGCGCCGCCGCCGACATCGACGCGGCGCTCGCCGAAGTCCGCGAGACGGTTCCGGTGCACGAGGCGCGCACCCTCGTCGGGCTCGCCGGGTCCGTCACCACCGTCGTCGGGATCGCGCTCGACCTGCCGGTGTACGACTCGTCCCGCATCCACCTGTCCCGCGTCACCGCCACCCAGGTCCACGAGGTGACGCGGCGGCTGCTGCACGCCACCCGCGCCGAGCGCGCCCAGTTCGGCGTCATGCATCCCGGGCGTGTCGACGTGATCGGCGCGGGCGCGCTGATCCTGGACCGGATCATGCGGGAGTACGGGTTCGGCGCCGTCGTGGCCAGCGAGCACGACATCCTGGACGGCCTCGCCTGGTCCCTGGTCTGACTGGTCCCTGGTCTGACTGGTCCCTGGTCTGACGCCCGCCCCTGCGGGAGTCAGTGCTTGAGCTGGGACAGCAGGGCCGGGATGAGCACCGCGTTCGGGTTCTGCTGCGGGATGTAGAGGACCGGCGCGGCGCTGCTGGCCTGCTGGATCCACACCCGTCCGCCGTCCACCGTCGCGCCGGCGATGGCCGCCCAGCTCAGCGAGACGCGGTTGCCGCGGACGCCGCCCGGATGCACGGTCAGGCCCTGCGCCACGTCGACCGACTCGCCCGACCTGACGCGTCGCGCCAGCTCCGCCACCAGCCGCTGCTCGGCGTGCTCCTGGCACAGCTGGATGAGCCGTCCCCACACGTGCTCCGGCTCGCCCTCCACGTCGGGGGTCGCGCCCGTTTCTCTCGCCATCGCGCTCGCGGGCAGCGAGTCCTGCTCGATGACCACCTCGACGCGGGGGCCGCCGCGGAACGGGTACCGGCCCGCCTGGAAGATCCACTGGGTGCCGGCGACCTGGCCGTATCCGGCCGGACGCTCCGCCGCCCAGTACGCCACCCATTCCACATGTGGCCACTGGAGCGACGCGTTCCCGTACGCCACGAACCGGTCGTCCGCGTACAGGTGGACGCCGCGGACGTTCACGTCCAGCGGCTGGACGGCCGGACGGGCCTCCCAGGTCGGCTGCTGGAAGTGCGGGGCGGCGTAGTGGTTCTCCCCGTACTGGGTCTCCTCGTAGTCGTCGCGCGGCCGCTGCTCCTGCGCGGGGAGACGCAACCGGGGCGGACGCGACGGCTCCGGGTTGAGGCGCTCCGTCCAGTTCTCGCCGTCCCACCAGCGCAGGCTGCCGGTGCCGTAGGGGTCTGGATACCAGCCCGGTTGCGACACTGCCCTGCCTCCGCTTCGCACATGGCGTGCCGGACATCCCCGCCTCCCCGACCGGCGAACGCATCGTACCGAGAGAGACCGCCTGTGCAGAGAGTTGGGCGGAACCCGGCCACGGCCTGTGGCGTGCGACGATCGATGGTATGCCGACCGCCAACGCCTCGTTCGTGCCGCCCGGATCCGGCTGGCCCGAAGACCCGGCCACCGCCGAAACCCCCGTCGCGCACGGCACTGGAGACGTCGTCGAGCTGGCCGCCGGGGCGCCGGACCTGGACGAGCTGTGCGCCCGCCAGTCGGTGTGCAGGGCGTGCGACCGGCTCGTGGAATGGCGGGAGAAAATCGCTGTTCAGCGGCGCCGCGCGTTCGCGGACGAGGAGTACTGGGGGCGTCCCATCGCCGGTTGGGGCGAACCGGAGCCGCGGGTCCTGATCGTCGGGCTCGCCCCCGCGGCGCACGGCGGCAACCGCACCGGGCGGATCTTCACCGGGGACCGCTCGGGCGACTGGCTGTTCGCGTCGCTGCACCGGGTCGGGCTCGCCGCGCTGCCGACCAGCGTCCGCGCGGGCGACGGGCAGCGGCTGATCGGCGCGCGGATGGTCGCGACCGTCCGCTGCGCGCCGCCCGACAACAAGCCGACGCCGCGGGAGCGCACGACGTGCCTGCCGTGGCTGGCCCGCGAGGTCGAGCGGGTCGCGGCGAGCGTCCGCTGCGTCGTGTGCCTCGGCGGGTTCGCCTGGCAGGGCGTGTGGCCCGCGCTCAGGCAGGCCGGGTACGGGCTGCCGCGGCCGCGGCCGAAGTTTGGGCACGGCGCCGAGATCGAGCTGACCCCGCCGCCGTCGGCGGGACGGCGCGGGCCCGTCCTGATGCTGGGCTGCTACCACCCGAGCCAGCAGAACACCTTCACCGGCCGGGTCACCGAGGACATGCTGGACGCCGTCCTCACCCGCGCCCGCGATTACCGCTAGCCCGGACGTGCGGGCGAGTGCGATCGTGCCCGTGGTGTGGACGAGTGCGACGGCGGGGCAGGGCCTTGGCCAAGCGGCCGGTGCGGTCGGGACCGGCCCTGTCCCGGTCCGACGTCCCGCGTCCCGCGGCCGCTTGGCGCCCCCGTCCGGCCCTGACCCCGCGTCGTCTCACTCCCGGCGCCTGTGAACGGCGCCGGTACCTTCTGATACGTCCGGTGAGATGCGGATTCGCTCGGTGAAGTTCGCGTGATGCGCGGATTCGCGGAATCGGGTCGCCCGCGGCCGTCGTAGCAGCTGTGGCCTGCCGTGTGGTGATCGGGCCCCAGATGCGGGTATCGCTCCCGGCATGCCTTCCGATCGCAATCCTTCCGGTCACAACCCGTCCGGCCGCGGCTCCGCGACGCACATCGTGATCGTCGGCGGTGGGTACGTCGGCATGTACACGGCCCTGCGCCTGCAGAAGAGGCTGCGCGGCGAGCTGCGCCGCGGCGAGGTGATCGTCACGGTCATCGATCCCCAGTCCTACATGACCTACCAGCCGTTCCTGCCGGAGGCCGCGGCCGGGAACCTGGAGCCGCGCCATGTCGTGGCGCCGCTGCGGCGGGTGCTCGGCCGCTGCCGGATCCTGAACGGGTTCGTCACGCGGATCGACCACGCGTCCAAGCGGCTGACGGTCCGGCCCGCGGGCTCGCAGACGGCGGGCGTGCCCGAACGGGAGGTCGGCTACGACCTGCTCGTGGTGGCGCTCGGGTCCATCTCGCGGACGCTGCCGATCCCGGGCCTCGCCGACTGCGGGATCGGCTTCAAGACCATCGAAGAGGCCATCTTCCTGCGCAACCACGTCCTGCACCAGCTCGACATCGCCGCGTCCAACGCGGACGACGAGCAGATCAGGAAGCGGGCGCTGACGTTCGTGTTCGTCGGGGCCGGGTTCGCGGGCGTCGAGGCCATGGGCGAGCTGGAGGACATGGCCAGGGACGCGTGCCGCTCGTACCAGATCGACGAGCGCGAGATGCGCTGGGTGATGGTCGAGGCGACCGACCGGATTCTGCCCGAGGTGGGCCCGGAGATGGGGCGCTGGACGGCGGAGGCGCTGCGCCGCCGCGGCATCGAGATCAAGCTGGAGACGCTGCTGAAGTCCGCCGAGAAGCGGCACATCGTGCTCAGCGACGGCGAGGAGTTCGACGCCGGGACGCTCGTGTGGACCGCAGGCGTGAAACCGCATCCCGTCATCAAGGGGAGCGACCTCCCCCTGGACGCCAAGGGTCGCCTCAAGGCGACCGCCGAGCTGACCGTCGACGGGGTGGAGGGCGTCTACACGGCGGGCGACAACGCGGCCGTCCCCGACCTCACCGACACCGGGGAGTTCACCGCGCCCAACGCGCAGCACGCGGTCAGGCAGGCCAAACGCCTGGGTGACAACATCGTGGCGGATCTGCGCGGAAAGCCCAGAAAGCCGTACCGGCACGCCTACGTCGGCTCGGTGGCGAGCCTTGGCCTGCACAAAGGCGTGGCGAACGTCTACGGATTGAAGCTCCGCGGGCTCCCGGCCTGGTTCATGCACCGCACATATCATTTGTCGCGGATGCCGACCGTCAATCGCAAATTCCGGATCACCATGGACTGGACGCTCGCGGCGTTCTTCCGGCGCGAGATCGTCTCCCTCGGCGAGCTGGAATGGCCGCACCAGGAGTTCGAGCTGGCCGCCGGCCGGCAGCACGACACCTGACCTGACCTGCCCGGACATTGATGGTCCGACATCGTCCCCGCGAGGAGGCGCGCCCTGCCATGCACGATGCCGCCATGGGCGAAGGCGACGCGGCCTGGAGCGAGGTGCCCGCGGAACTGGAGACGGCGGCTCCCGGCGACGCCGAGGCCGGTGCCGACACCGGTGCCGACGTCGGTGAGCCGGACGCCGCGGCGAAGGGCGTGGCGTTCCGGCTGGCGCCGCTGCTCACCAGGATCCTGCTGGGGGATGGACGGACGGCGGCGGACGCGCTGCCGATCCGCGTCCTGGCCTGGGACGGCAGCTCCATCGGCCCGCCCGGCGCGCCCGCGTTCGTCGTCAGGCACCGGCGGGCGCTGCGGCGGCTGCTGTGGAAGCCGGGCGAGATGGGCCTCGTCCGCGCCTACGTGGCCGGTGAGCTGGACATCGAGGGGGACGTCTTCGCCGCGCTCGACGCCGTCCAGCGGGTGATGCGCGACGGCGACGAGCCGATGCGGCTGAGCGGCGACGACAAGCGCGACATCGTCCGTACCGCCGTGACCTTGGGCGCCGTCGGCCCCGAACCGAAACCGCCCCCCGAGGAGCTCCTCCCCGGACGGCGCGGTGCCCCGAACGGGCCGGAAGCCGAGCCGATGAGGGAGCCCGCCGCCTTCTTCGCCCGGCTCTTCGGCGCCACCCTCGCCCACGGCACCGCAAACTGGGCCGGCCTCGCCGACCTTCGTGCCGCTCAGCTCGCCGCGCATGCGGCCGTCGCCGAGCGGCTCGGGCTGTTCCCCGGCGCCCGGCTCCTCGACCTGAACTGCGGTTGGGGGGCGTTCGCGCGGTACACCGCCGTCCAGCACGGCGCCCGGGTCGTCGCGCTCGCCCGCACGCCCGAGCAGGCCGACCACGCGCGCGCCGTGACCGCGGACGACGACGTCGAAGTCCGCGGCTTCGACCTGGCCGAGGCCGGTGACGGGCCGTACGACGCGATCGTCGGGCTGGCGGGGGTGACGTCCATCGACCGGCCGGCGTCCCGGTTGCACGAACTTCTCGCGCCCGGGGGACGGCTCGTCCTGCAGCAGCCGGTCCGCCGTCCCGGGCCGCACCGGGTCCGGCGCGGCCTCACCACCGGCTACATGGTCCCGGACGACGGCGATCCGCGCCCGCTCGGCGCGCTCGTCGACGACCTGGAGGAGGCAGGGCTCGAAGTGCGCGGTGTCACGGCACTCCGCGAAGACCACGCGCGCACGCTGCGCGCCTGGGCCGCGAACCTGCGCCGCCACTGGACCGAATGCGCGGAACTGGCCGGACCCGGCCGGGCGCGCGTCTGGCTCCTCTATCTCGCCGCGTCCGCCCTGGCCTGCGAGAGCGGGCAGACCGGCAGGCACGAGATCCTCGCGACGCGCCGGGACCAGGACGTCCGCGCCGCCGCGACCACGCCCGCATGACCGTGCCCACCTCGGCGCCTACCTCGGGTTCTGCATCGTCGCCTGCCTTGGTGTTCGCATCCATGCCCACATCTGTGATCACCTTGGTGCTTGTTTGGCGGTGCCCGCATGACCGTGTGCGCATGGCTGGGGCGCCCATGACTGTGGCGTAAAGGACGCACCGTGATGTGCCGCTGACTCGATATGATTGCGCCGCCCCTGTAGCCCAATGGCAGAGGCGGGCTCCCTAAAAGAGCCAACGTGTCGGTTCGAGTCCGACCAGGGGCACACAACGGCCGGCCGGCGCTCTGCCGCAGGGCGCCGGTCCGCCCGATGGGCGCTATTCACGCACACATTGAAGCCGGGTTTCGGCGAGTCTCGCCGTTGCCACCGGAGGCTTTGCCGGATAGCAGAAACCCGGCATTTCGGGGAAATGCTTTCGAGTATCGGGTCAGAGGCACCGGATACGGCGCACTGAATTAACGGAACCCGGACACGGCGCCCTGATCCATGCTCCAGGTCACCCTGATGGCGCCACTACTATTGAAGTAGATCACACTACTGATGTAGTGTCCGGGGTGTGTCGAACCGGCGTGAGCAGTTGCTCGATGCCGCGATCTCCGTGCTCGGTGAGCGGGGGATGCGCGGGCTCACCCATCGCGCCGTCGACGCCGCCGCTGAGCTGCCGGACGGCTCAGCGTCCAACCACTTCCGCACCCGGGACGCCCTGCTCAACGCTGTGGTGGAGCGGTTCGCCGCCCGGGAGCGGGCCGGCTGGGACGAGGTCGCCGCACGCGTGTGCCCGACCACGCCGCAGGAACTGGCCCACGCCCTCACCGCCTTCGCGCAGGACGCGACCGGTCCGCACCGGACACTGACCCTCGCCCGGTACGCGATCCTCGTCGAGGCTGGCATCCACCCGTCGCTGCGCGCGCAACTCACCGACACCGGGGCCCGGGTCAACGCCTGGTTCACCAACTGGCTCCGCATCGCCGGCTCCACCGACCCCGGACGCGACGCCCCGATCATCATGAACCACTGGACGGGGGTCGTCCTGCACCAGCTGGCCAACCCGGATCCGGCGTTCGACCCGTCCGCGCAGATCTCGGCGCTCGTCACGACGGTCGTCCGGCCCCGCTCAACGGACGCACCAGCGAAGCCGGCGAAGCGGGGGAGAACGCCATGATCGGAGAGGCGGGCAAGATGGGGGAGATGGACCGCGATCAGGTCTGGCAGGTGATCGACGCGCAGCGGGACAGCCTGGCCGACCTGCTCGGCGACCTGTCGGACGACCAGTGGCGGCAGCCGTCGCTGTGCACCGGCTGGACCGTACGGGACGTCGCCGCGCACCTGACCCTGCAGCAGATCGGCCTCGGCGCCGCGATCGCGATGATGGCGCAGTGGCGCGGCAGCCTCGACCGGACCGTCCACCACGTGGCGTGCCGGCGCGCCGCGGCACTGTCGACCGCGCAGATCATCGCCCAGATCCGGGGCATGGCCGGGTCACGGCGGCACAATGTCGGGGTCACGTACCTGGAGACGCTCACCGACATCCTCGTCCACGGACAGGACATCGCCGTCCCGCTGGGCCTCCGCCACGACATGCCGGCGCCCGCCGCGGCCGTCGCCGCCGGTCGGTTGCTGTCGATGCGCTGGCCTCGGCCGCTTCCCGCGACCCGGAAGGTGGCCGGGTTCCGGCTGGTCGCCGCCGACACGCCCTGGTCGGCGGGCCAGGGTCCCGAGGTCCGGGCTCCGATGTCCGCGCTTCTGCTGCTGTGCGCTGGTCGTCATGCGGCTCTACCGGACCTGTCTGGTCCTGGCGCCGACGCCCTGACCGCGCGCCTTTCCCCATCTGCGACTGCCTAGTCGGCCCTGTATCGGGGGGAATGCCGGTCGGCGGGAGCCTAGTGAGGCGGGAGCCTTGTGATCGGCGCGCTGAGCTGTGAAGTGGAGCGGCAGTCCTGGGGGCTGAGCCCCTGCCGTGTCAGCGAGTTGCGCCGTGTCAGCGTGAGGTGCCGTGTCAGCGGGAGCCGTGTCGGGGAGTTGCGCTGTGTCGGCGGGGTGTCGTGTCAGTGATCAGCCCCGCGCCTGCGCGTGGGGCTGATCATCGTGGGATCTCTGCGCCAGGGTCGTGGCGCAACGTTGGCGGCACGACGACGGGGGCATCCGGTGGCGGGATCCCACCAAGTCCGTATGAAGTTCTCAGGGGCGCCTTGCTCTCTGCTCGGCGCGGGATGCGCTGGTCTTCAAGCGCTCAGGCTCAGTAGTGCCTCGCACGGCGGGCGCGCTCGTGCTCGCGCACCAGCGCCGCGGCGTAGCCGTGGGAGAGGTTGTGCTCTTCGGCCAGCCAGGAGCTGCGTTCCTCGCAGCGGATGAACGACGGGCCGTTCTCGATGGCGGTGAACCACTCGGGGATGTCACGTCCTGTGACTTGCGGAATGCGGGCTATCAGCTTGCTGTGCGTCTCCGGCGAGTGGTTCAGTGACAATTGGCACCTCCAGGTCGCGGGGCTCTTCCTGCTGACTCTGCAACAGGAGACCGGATGTGACAACCCCCTAACGGGGACCTATCTATTACGTTACGTAGATCGTCAATAACGGGGATGTTCTCCGGAAACCCGCAGGTGGCCAGCCCGGTGGCGCCGACGGGCCGTCGGGTCGGGCGGATGGTCCGCGGGGTCGGGCGGGCGGTCCGTTGGGTTGCGTGGCTGGCCTGTGGGGCTGTGAGGGCATGTGGGCCGTGAGGGCCTGGTGGGGTTGTGGCGGCTTGTGGGGTGAGTGGACGGCCCGCCGTGGCGGTTTCGCCGCGGCGGGCCGTGCCGGGTCGGGGGTCAGGAGAGGCGTTCGACGACCATCGCCATGCCCTGGCCGCCGCCGACGCACATCGTCTCCAGCCCGAACTGCTTGTCGTGGAACTTCAGGCTGTTGAGCAGCGTGGAGGTGATGCGGGCGCCGGTCATGCCGAACGGGTGCCCGACCGCGATCGCGCCGCCGTTCACGTTCAGCTTGTCGATGTCGATGCCGAGGTCCTCGGCGGACGGCAGCACCTGCGCGGCGAACGCCTCGTTGATCTCGACGAGGTCGATGTCGTCGATCGTCATGCCGGCCTTGGCGAGGGCTTTGCGGGACGCCCCCACCGGGCCGAGGCCCATGATCTCGGGGGACAGGCCGGTGACGCCGGTCGAGACGATCCGGGCCAGCGGCGTGATGCCGAGTTCGGCGGCCTTCGTGTCGCTCATGACGACGACCGCGGCGGCGCCGTCGTTCAGGGGGCAGCAGTTGCCGGCGGTGACCGTCCCGTCCGGGCGGAACACCGGCTGGAGCTGCGAGACCTTCTCGTAGGTGGTGCCGGGCCTGGGGCCGTCGTCCTTGGCGAGGACGGTGCCGTCCGGCAGCGTCACCGGGGTGATGTCCTTCTCCCAGAAGCCGTTGGCGAGCGCCTTCTCGGCGAGGTTCTGCGAGCGGACGCCGAACTCGTCCTGCGCCTGCCGCGACACGCCGCGGAGGCCCGCGACGTTCTCGGCGGTCTGGCCCATCGCGATGTAGATGTCCGGGAGGCCGCCGTCCTCGCGCGGGTCGTGCCACACGGGCGAGCCGCCCTCGCCCGCCTTGGCCGTGCGGGCCTGGGCGTCGGCGAACTGCGGGTTCTGCGTGTCGGGCAGGCCGTCGCTGCTGCCCTTGGCGAACCGGCTGACGGTCTCGACGCCCGCCGAGACGATGACGTCCGCCTCGCCCGCCTTGATCGCGTGGAAGGCCATCCGGGTCGTCTGGAGGGAGGACGAGCAGTACCGGGTGATGGTGGCGCCGGGCACGTCGTCCCAGCCCAGCAGGACGGACACCACGCGGCCCATGTTGTAGCCCTGCTCGCCGCCGGGCAGCCCGCAGCCGAGCAGGAGGTCGTCGATCTGGCTCGGGTCCAGCTGCGGGACCTTCGCCGTCGCGGCGGTGATCATCTGGGCGGTGAGGTCGTCGGGCCGCATGTCCTTGAGCGACCCCTTGAATGCGCGGCCGATCGGTGAGCGCGCGGTTGCGACGATGACTGCCTCGGGCATGTGCGGGTCTCCTGTCTCGGCGGCCGTTCCTGCGAGTGACCGCACCGACCGGTCTCGCGGCCCTGCCGCCCTGCGTGCCGCGCGGCCGTGTCCCGGGACGCCGCCGCGCGGGCGATGTGCGGCCGTGTTCCGTGACGGTCGGTGTTACTCGTCGGTCACCAGCAATCTAGCTGCTACCCCATCGGAGCCCGTGATGCGGGTCCCGATTTTGTTGACCAGAAGTCAAATAGTGCGGGGTGCTCGCCGGTTCGGTGGTTCCCGGCGCGGTGATGACACCCGCCCCATGTGGGCGGGACGGCGGGAGCCAGACGCTGAACACGACGCCACCGGCCCGGCCGCCGCAAGCGCGGGCGGCGGCCGGACGACGGAGTCGGATGACCGACCGGGGCTCGTCGATGGTGACCGGACGGGCCCCGGTCCTCGTCTCCCGTGTGGGCTTGTTTCCGGCTCTTGCTGGACGGCTCTCATTCGGTGGTCGTGACGGGCCTGTCCCCGCTTCTTGATTGAGCGTTTTCGAGAATGGTCCTGTTCATGTTTGGGGCGCCGGCGGTCGGGTCCATTTTGTCTTCTCGCACCTAGAATCGTGGCTGGTGGCGGCGCTGCGTACAGGCCCGCCCCCGGTACGGATTTCATCGGCCAGGCTCCGCCCGCCCCGCCCGACGCGTCGGCCGCAGCCCCCAGTTCGTAAATTGAACTGCTTTTAGAATTGGGCCTGGTTTTGGCGTCAGGCCAGGTCGGGGGCGACTGTTGTGGGGGACTCGTCGGCGGGCACCGCGCGGCGGCGTAGGAGGGTGGCCCAGCGGGGCCGTTCGCGGCCTGCCGCGGGTGCGCCGCGGACCTCGGTGCCCGAGACCTCGGCGGCCTCGGCGGCGGCCAGGTACACCGGCAGGACGCCCTCGCCAGGGCGTTCGGCCAGGTCGGGTTCCAGGCCCAGCGCGGACGCGATCGACGGCAGGACGGCCGCGGCCGCCGCGGCGTAGCCCCGGGCGGACGGGTGATAGCGGTCCTCGCTGAACATCGAGAGCGGGTCGGCGGCGAACTCGCGGCCCAGGAGGTCGCCCAGCGAGATGGAGCGGGCGCCGCGTTCGACCGCCGCGATGGTCTGGGCGGCGGCGAGCTGGCGGCTGGCGCGGCGGGCGATCCATCTCAGCGGCGGCATCAGCGGCTTGACGGAGCCCAGGTCGGGGCAGGTGCCGACGACGACGTGGCTTCCGACGGCGCGGAGGCGTTCGACGGCGTCCGCGAGGTGGCGGACGGAGTCGGCGGGCGGGATGCGCCCGGTCACGTCGTTGGCGCCGATCATGATGACGGCGATGTCGGGACGGGTCTGCAGGGCGCGGTCGACCTGGCCGCGCAGGGACGGCGAGCGGGCGCCGGATCGGGCGACGTTCGTCAGCCGGACGGGACGGTCGGCGATCGCGGACAGGCCGGTGGCGAGCAGCGCGGCCGGGGTCTCCTCCGGGGTGTGGACGCCCAGCCCGGCGGCGGTGGAGTCGCCGATCATGACGAGGGACAAGGGCGTCGAGCCGAACGCGCCGCCGTAGAGGCCGTCGGACGGCGGCGGGTCGCCGTTGGGCGTCGCCTCGATGATCCTGCGGGCGAGTTTGGCCTCGGCCACGACGAGGCCGAAGGTGATGCCGCCCAGGGCCGTGATCCCGCCGCCCCCGTACGCCGCGGCCGCCGCGATGCGGCGTGCCGTGAATGCTCTCAACATGCGTCGTTGACCCTCCGTGATCACGTTCTACCCGCGGGCGGGCTCGTTGATGCCCGCATGCGTCCGTCTCGGCTACCGTCGGAAAAGGGACCGACCGGACCCGCGTCCCGGTGTCCTGTGTGTGAACAGGGGCGCGACCACTGAACGACAAGGATGTCGCGGTGCACGTACACGATTCGCTCGTCGAGCTGATGGGCAACACCCCGCTCGTCCGGCTGCGCAAGGTGACCGACGGCGCGGCCACAGGTGGCCGGGCGCAGGTGCTCGCCAAGGTGGAGTACTTCAACCCCGGCGGCTCGGTGAAGGACCGGATCGCGGTCCGCATGATCGACGCGGCGGAACGGTCCGGTGAGCTGCGGCCCGGCGGGACGATCGTGGAGCCGACGTCCGGGAACACCGGGGTCGGGCTCGCCATCGTGGCGCAGTACCGGGGGTACCGGTGCGTCTTCGTGTGCCCGGACAAGGTCGCCAAGGACAAGATCGACGTGCTGCGGGCGTACGGCGCGGAGGTCGTGGTGTGCCCGACGGCGGTGTCGCCCGAGCATCCCGACTCGTACTACTCGGTGTCGGACCGGCTGGCCGCGGAGATCCCCGGCGCCTGGAAGCCGAACCAGTACACCAATCCGCAGAACCCTGTGTCGCACTACGAGACGACCGGGCCCGAGGTCTGGGAGCAGACGGAGGGGCGCGTCACGCACTTCGTCGCCGGGATCGGGACCGGCGGGACGATCAGCGGCGCCGGGAAGTACCTGAAGGAGGTCTCCGGGGGCCGGGTCAAGATCATCGGGGCCGATCCGGAGGGGTCCGTGTACTCCGGGGGGAGCGGGCGTCCCTACCTCACCGAGGGGGTGGGGGAGGACATCTGGCCCGAGACCTATGACCGGGACATCTGCGACGACGTCATCGCCGTGTCCGACAAGGACTCGTTCAACATGACGCGGCGGCTGGCGCGCGAGGAGGCGCTGCTGGTCGGCGGGTCGTGCGGGATGGCGGTCGTCGCGGCGCTGCGCGTCGCGGAGCGGGCCGGGCCGGACGGCGTCGTCGTGGTGCTGCTGCCGGACGGCGGCCGGGGCTACCTCACCAAGATCTTCAATGACGAGTGGATGGCGGACTACGGCTTCCTCATCCCGGCGACGGAGGAGGCGCGGGTCGGCGAGGTGCTCACCCGCAAGGGGCGGACGCTGCCCGAGTTCGTGCACGTCCACCCGCACGAGAGCGTGCAGACGGCCATCGCGATCATGCGGGAGTACGAGGTGTCGCAGCTCCCGGTGATGAAGGAGGAGCCGCCGGTCATGGCGGCGGAGGTGATCGGCTCCGTGGTGGAGAGCGACCTGCTCGACATCCTCGTCAAGGAGCGCGCGAAGCTGACCGAGCCGGTGGAACTGCACATGTCGGAGCCGCTGCCGACGCTCGGCTCGGGGGAGCCGGTGAGCAAGGCGGTCGGGGTGCTGGAGAAGTCCGGCGCCGCGGTGGTCCTGGTCGACGGGAAGCCGAAGGGGCTCGTGACGCGGCAGGACCTCATCGCGTTCCTGGCGGGCGGGGGCTGATCGAGACGGCGAAGCGCCGGAGACCTCCTGGTCTCCGGCGCTTCTATCTTGGAAGGATGTCGGGTTTCGCGGGCGGCATTTCGGGCCGGGCCGCGCAACCCGACGTCTATGGGGCGCCGATCACCGGTACCCGGACGGGAGGAAGTCCTCCCGCGTGTCGGCGGACTTGACCTGCTTCTTCTTCGGTTCGTCGCCGTGTCCCGGCCACCAGGCCTTGTGGCCCAGCAGGGCGGTGACGCCCGGCACCAGGAACATCGCCATGACGAAGGCCGACAGCGCGATCCCCAGCGCGATGGAGAAGCCCATCTGCTGCAGCATCGACACCTTGGCGAGCAGCATGACCGAGAACGTCCCGGCCAGGATCAGCCCGGCCGCGGCGACCGTCGGGCCGCCGTGCTGGACCGCCAGCGCCGCCGCCTTGCGCGGCTCGTGGCCCTCCTTGGCCTCCTCGCGGAGCCGCGCGGTCATCAGGATGTTGTAGTCGGTCCCGATGGCCAGCACGAACAGGTACAGCATGATCGGCAGGTGGAAGATCTCCCCGGGTTCGCCCTTGATGCCCTGGAAGACGTACACCGCGGAGCCCAGCGTCGCGGCGAAGCCGAGCAGCACCGCCGGGACCAGGTACAGCGGCGCGACCACCGACCGGAGCAGCGCCAGCAGGATCAGCGCGATGAGCGCTCCGGCGATCGGCAGGATCACCGACAGGTCGCGGTTGACGACCCGGTTGATGTCGCTGTAGATCGCGGTCTCGCCGCCGACGAACACCTCGGTGCCCTGGGGCGCGATGTCGTGGACGGCCGGTCCGAGATCGCTCTTGACCAGGTTGATGGCCTTGTTGTCGACCGGGTTGCCGTTGAGGACCAGGTCGATCTGGGCGACCTTCGGGTCCTTGCTGAGCTCGGTGGCCTGTACGCCGCCGACGCCCGGCAGGGACTTCGCCTTCTGCCCGAAGGCGTCCAGGTCGGACTTGTCCAGCGGCTGGCCGTCGGTGGAGCGGATCATGACCTCGACCGGCGTGTTCTGCCCGGCCGGGAAGCCCTTCTGCAGGTCCTTGGTGGCCTGCGCGGACTCGGTGTCCTGCGGGAAGCTGGACTGGAAGTCGTAGTCGGACTTGAAGTTGAGCGCCCCGGACGCGAGCCCGACCAGCAGTCCGCCGGCGACGAGCGCGACCACGGCCGGACGCTTGCCGACCATCCGGCCGAGCTTGGTCGAGACGGTGGCCTTCGGCTGCTTCTTCCAGGACTTCGACGGCCAGAACACCGCGGGACCGATCAGCGACAGGATCGCCGGGAAGAGCGTCAGCGAGGTGATTCCCATCACCACGACGCCGATGGCGAGCGACGGGCCCCACGCGGCGAAGATGCCGAAGGACGCCAGCATCAGCACCAGGAACGTCGCCGCGATCGCGGCCGCCGCGGAGGTGATGACCTCGCCGACCCGCTCCACCGCCGAGATCAGCGCGGTCTTGCGGTCCTCGCCGGCGCGCAGCCGCTCGCGGTAGCGGAACAGCAGGAACAGGTAGTAGTCGGCGCCGACGCCGAACAGCACGATCGTGAGGATGATCTGGAGGCTGTCGTCGCCGGAGAAGTCCAGCACCTTGGACGCGGCCCCGATCAAACCCATCGACATCTGCTCGGTGGCGATGATCACGATGATCGGCAGGATCGCCGCGATCGGCGCCCGGAAGATCAGCAGGATCAGCCCGATGATCAGCCCGAAGGTGGCGATGGTGATCAGCATGAACGAGTCGGTGAAGGAGTCCTCGTTGTCGACCCAGGCCGCGGGCTCACCGCCCACCTTGGCGGGTAGCTCGCTGCCCAGCTCCTTGGGCAGCTGGGTGCGGATGTCCTTGATCGACTGACTCTGCTTCTCGGCGGCGTCACCGCCGTTCGCGGCCTCGACCGGCACGCTGATCAGCTGGATGGTCTTGTTCGGCGCGACCGCGTCGGGGCCGGTCTGGAAGCCCTTCACGGTCGGGTACTTCTTGGCCGCCAGGTTCTTGGCCGCCGCGTCGATCTTGGCGCTGTCCGCGGGGGTGATCTTCCCGCCGTCGGAACGTTGCACCACGATCAGGGCGGACGCGTCCGCCTGGTCGGGGAAGGCGTCCTCGGCGATCTCGGCGGCCTGGACCGACTCGTACTTGGACGGCAGGAACTCGCCTTGATCCGACTCGGTGGCGAGCTTGGGGGACAAGGCGATGATGAGGACCGCGGCAGCCAGCCAGCCCGCGATCGTCCACCATGGATGTCTCACGACGAAGCGCGCGAGCCCAGCGAACATGCGATTTCCTTAGATCAGGGTGATGGGTGTCAGGATTGAGTAGGTACCCGTAGAACGGTAGAGAATCGGACGGGTCTTGTAGTCAACCCCCGAGCCGAAATACAGGCTGATACCTGCGGGGGAGTGCCTCATCCTCTAGGAGGGGAGCGGGGTGGATAGCCTCGTACCCATGGACAACGAGGTTCATCAGGGTACCCGCGCTCAGGGAACCGGCGACGGTCTCCGGGAGAACGGCGGACGGCGGCAGGGCTTCGACACCGTGGCCGTTCACGCAGGCCAGGAGCCTGACCCCACGACCGGCGCGGTCGTCCCGCCGATCTACCAGGTCTCCACGTACAAGCAGGACGGCATCGGCGGGCTGCGCGGCGGCTACGAGTACTCGCGGTCGGCGAATCCGACGCGTACCGCGCTGGAGGTATGCCTCGCCGAGACCGAGGGCGGCGCGCGCGGGCTGGCGTTCGCGTCGGGGCTCGCCGCCGAGGACGCGCTGCTGCGCGCGGTCTGCCGGCCCGGCGATCACGTCGTGATCCCGAACGACGCCTACGGGGGGACCTACCGGCTGTTCGCCAAGGTGGCCGAGCCGTGGGGGCTCGCGTTCGATCCGGTGCCGCTCGGGGACGTGGCCGCGGTACGGGCGGCGATCCGGCCGGAGACGAAGATCGTGTGGGTGGAGACGCCGACGAACCCGCTGCTCGGCATCGCCGACATCGCGGCGCTGGCGGCCGTCGCCCACGACGCGGGCGCGCTGCTGGTCGTCGACAACACGTTCGCCTCGCCCTATCTCCAGCGGCCGCTGGAGCTGGGCGCCGACGTGGTCGTTCACTCCACCACGAAGTACATCGGCGGGCACTCCGACGTGGTCGGCGGGGCACTGATCGCCTCGGACCCGGAGCTGGGGGAGCGGCTCGCGTTCCACCAGAACGCGATGGGCGCCGTCGCGGGGCCGTTCGACGCGTGGCTCACGCTGCGCGGGATCAAGACGCTCGGCGTCCGGATGGACCGGCACTGCGCGAACGCCGAGCGGATCGTGGAGATGCTCGTCCGGCATCCGTCCGTCCGGGGGGTGCTGTATCCGGGGCTGCCCGATCATCCGGGGCACGACGTCGCGGCCAAGCAGATGAGGGCGTTCGGCGGCATGGTCTCGTTCCGGATGGAGTCGGAGGAGGCCGCCGTGCGGGTGTGCGAGCGGACGCGGCTGTTCACGCTCGGCGAGTCGCTCGGCGGCGTCGAGTCGCTGATCGAGCACCCGGGGCGGATGACGCACGCGTCGGCCGCCGGGTCGCCGCTGGAGGTCCCCGGCGACCTGGTGCGGCTGTCGGTCGGGATCGAGGACGTGGACGACCTCCTCGGGGATCTTGCGTTGGCACTGGACTGACCTGCGGCGATGCGCCCCGCGGCCGGGGCAAACGAGTTGATCTTCTCCCTTGTGCTTGATCGAAGATCTATACTCAGCGCGCCAGGTTCGTGAAGAAAGGGCCCGGGGTGCGCAAAACACTGGTGTGTGGGGCGGCGTTCGCCGCAGCGTGTGTCTCCGCCGTCGCCGTTCCCGTGGGAGCGCACGCGACCGCGCCGACGCCGCCGTCGCCGTCCGTTCCGGCGTGGGCGCCGTCCGGGGAGCCCGGTACGCCCGGCGGCGAGTCGCCGTCGTCGTCCACGTCGCTGCCCCAGGGTGGGCAGCCGGGCGGGCCTGCGGGCGGACCGGTTGCGCCGGACGGGGAGCCCGACGGCACCGTCACCGCGCAGGCCGTCATGGTCACGCCGGAGCTGCCGAAGTTCCGCACCTACGCCTACGGCAAGGCCGCCGCGCAGCGCGTCGACGCGTACTGGCGCGACGCCGGGCCGCGGGCCACGCCGCGTCCGGCGGTGCTGATCCTCCACGGCGGCTACTGGATGGGCGGCGACAAGGGCGCGGGCTGGAAGTACTTCGCGCGCCGGCTGACGGAGCAGGGCTTCGTCGTCCTGTCGGCGAACTACCGGCTCGCGCCGAAGGCGCAGTGGCCCGCGCAGCGGGACGACTCGCTGTCCGCGCTCGCGTTCATCAAGCGGCACGCCCGGCTGTGGAACGTCGACCCACGGCGCGTCGGCGTGATCGGCTCGTCGGCAGGCGGGCACCTCGCGACGCAACTCGGGGCGTTCGGGACCGGCGGCCAGCAGGTCCGCGGCGTGATCGCGCTGTCGCCGCCGAACGACCCGCTGCTTGCCTTCAAAGACGGTGCGCTGCCCGGCGCCTCGGCACGGCAGGCCAAGCTGCGGCAGGCCGTGACCGCCCTCGTCGACTGCGTGCCCGGCTCCGTCGCGGACGTCGCCGGCCTCGCCGGGGACTGCCTGGCCCGGCTGGACGACGCGAGCACCGTCACGCACGCCTCCGCCGGGGACGCGCCGATGCTGCTGATGCACGGCACCGGCGACTTCGTCCCGGTCGCGCAGAGCACCGGGCTGGCGAGCGCGCTGCGCGCCGCGGGCGTCCAGGCGACCGTGCGGACCGTCAAGGGCGACCTGCACGCGGCGCAGATGCTGGAGGACGACCAGACCTTCCCGATGATCGTCAGCTGGCTCAAGAACCACCTGAAGCCTCAGGGCCAGTAGCCGCGCCGCGCCGGGGCGGGACGGGGCGGGGCGGGGCTCAGCCGTTCCAGACCATCAGGACGAGGATCACCAGCCAGATCAAGGAGACGACGCCGGCGAGGGCGGCGATCCGGCCGCGCTCCACCTGCGCGACGTCGCCTTGCGCGGCGGGCTTGGCCGGCTCCTTCCCGTCCTTGTCCTCGGCTTCCTCACCGTCCTCCCCCTTGGCCTCCTTGGCCGCCGGACGGGCCGGGACCTCGGCCGCGGATTCCGCGGCCTCCAGCAGGCGCACCGCCTTGCGCTGGTCGCGCTCGACGATCAGCAGCAGTACCAGCGCGACGACGAACAGCGTCATCGACACCGACAGCCACACCTCCGCCAGGTCGCCCTCCGCCAGCGCCAGCCCGACCAGGAAGATCCCCAGCGTGCCGATGCCGTAGATCTGCGTGGTCCGGTGCAGGTAGCGCAGGACGGTCACGTTGCGCGCGCGGATGTAGCGCGGGGTGGAGTGGGTGGCGGCCGTCAGCGGCCCCAGCGTGAAGATCGCGAACCCGATGTGCAGGAACAGCAGCAGGCGGTCGGAAGTCGACATGACGCCGACCCTAGCCCGCCAGAGCTCCCTCCCGGGGGGATGCCGGGGCCCCTGGGGGACGCGGGGGCGTCCCGTGACGATGCCGGACGTTCAGCGGCGGCCGCGGCGCACCCTCAGGTAGTCGCTGACGACGTATTCGCCGAGCCGGTCGGCGTCGGGCGCGAAGACGCGGCCGCCGTTGCGCCGCGCGACCTCCTCCACGAACGACACGAGGCGGCGGTCCTCGGCGAGCATGAAGAAGTTCATGCAGGCGCCGCGCCGGGTCATCTTGTCGACCTCCGCGAGCGTGAGGACGAGCGTGTCCGTGGACGGCGGATAGTCGAACAGCGAGCGCCCGTCCGGGCGCAGGTGGGCGGTGGGCTCGCCGTCGGTGACGACGAGGACGATCGGCTCGAAGTCGGGATGCCGGTCCAGATGCCGTCCGGCGATCATCAGGGCGTGGTGCAGGTTGGTGCCCTGCACCATGTCCCAGTCGAGGCCCGCCATCTCGGTCGGGTGCAGCACCCGCGCGTAGTTGGAGAACCCGATGATCTGGATCGCGTCCTGCGGGAACTTGCTGGTCACGAGGGTGTGCAGCGCGAGGGTGGTCTGCTTGGCGACCGCCCACGTGCCGCGCAGCACCATCGAGTACGACAGGTCGACGAGGAGGCAGACCGCCGCGCCGGTGCGCCGCTCGGTCTCCTGCACCTCGAAGTCGTCGACGCCGAGCTTCACCGCGTTGGGACGGGCCGCGGCGCCGGCCCCGGAGGCGCTGGGGTGTGCGCCGTTGCCGTGGTGCTTGGTGAGGTCGGGGGGCTCCGGCTCCACCACCTTCGCGGGCGCCGGACGGGGCACCAGCCCGGCGCCCGGCTCTCCCGCGCCCGTGTCTCTCGCGCTCGTCTGTCTCGCGCTCAGGTCACCCGTGGTCAGGCCGGGCGTGCTCGTGTCCATGGCGCTGCGGCGGATGGCGTTGCTGACCGTCCGGACGACGTCGAGCGGCTGCTCGTCGCCGAACCGCCATTCGCGGCTGGAGCCGGTCAGCTCGCCCGCCTGGCCCGCGTCCGGCTGGTCGTGGTCGCCCTGCCGGGCGGACGTCAGCTGGGAGAACACGCGGCGCAGCGCGGTCTCGCCGAGCCGCCGCACCGCCTTCGGCGTCAGCTCCAGCTTGCCGCGCTTGCGCTGCAGGTAGCCCTGCCGCTCCAGCTCCGCCTCGATGCGGCGCAGCTCGGCGAGGTCGTCGACGGCCTGCCGGCCGAGGGCGCGGCGGACGGCGTCCTCGTCGATGTCGTCGAGCCGCGCGCCCGGATACTCCTGCCCGAGCGCCGCCTCCAGCTCGCTCAGGTCGGCGAGCTCCGCCAGCGCGGTCGTGGCGTCGCCCATGCCGAGCGGGTCGTCGCCGGTCATCTGCTCCGGCTGGCCCCAGCCGAGGTCGGGACGGCGGGCCCGCAGCGCGTCGCCGAGCCGGGCCATCTCCATGGCGAGGCCCGCGTCCTGCATGGCCTGCTCCATCAGCCCGGCCAGCTCGGCGCGCTGCTCGGGGCTGAGCGAGGCGAGCAGCCGGTCCATGGCGGCGGCGCGGCGGGCGAGGGAGTCGACGAGCTGTTCGAGGTTCTGCGGGTCGTCGGGGAACATGTCCCCGTACTCGTCCATGAACCGGTCGAAGTCGTCCTGGGTGTGCTCGCCGCGGGCGTCGCGCTCCAGCATCGCGTTGAGCGCGGACATCATGTCCTTGACGCGTTCCATCGCGGCCGGGTCGGGGTTCGCCAGGGCCTGCTTCATGCCCTGGAACTGGGAGTCCAGGACCTCGCGGCGCAGCAGGTCCTTGAGCTGCTCGAACGTCCGCCGGGCGGCGTCGGAGCGCCAGTCGTAGCCGGACAGCCTGCGGATCGCCTGGGACGTGTCGGACGGCAGCGTGTCCAGCTCCGCCTCGCGCAGCCGCGCCTCGTCGCCCGGATCGGGGAACAGCTCGGCGCGCTCCTGCCCGATCGCGGTGTCGAGGAGCGCGCGCGCCTGCTCCAGCGTCCCGTCCAGGCGGCCCCGGTCGCGGAGCGCGCGGCGGCGGTCGCGCACCTGGCGGAGCATGTCGTCGAGGCCCCGCCTGTTCGGCAGGCGGCCCTGCGCGCCCGGCAGGCCGCGCCGCAGCAGCTCCCGCAGCGCGTCGTCGGGACGGGTGCCGTCCAGCACCGAATCGCCCATCGCGTCGAGGGCGTCCCGGACGTCGTAGGGCGGCGCGAGCGGGTCGGGCCCGTCCTCGTACGCCCCGTAGCGGTAGCGGCTCATCGAAACCCCTTGCGCGTGGAGACCTCAGGTGCGGTAGGTGGCGGTCCCGTCCGCTCGTCCGCCGGCGACGTCCTTGGACAGCCGCCGGGTGAGGAACAGCCCCTCCAGGGCGAACTCCAGTGCGGCGGCGGCCTGGCCGGGGGACTCCCCGCTCATGCCGAGCCGCTCCATCATCTTCGCGAGGCCGGGGACGTGCCCGATGCGGCGCAGCAGCTCCGTCGCCGCGACCAGCTCGCCCGACTCGACGGACTCGCCGGAGTCGAACTTGTCGAGCAGCCCGTTCAGGTCGGCGGGGCCGAGCGTCCGCCGGTACGTCTCGGCGACGGCCCGGCGCAGCAGGTGTTCGAGGACCTCCTGCTCGCGGCCCTCCTCGCTGACCTCGAACTCGACCTTGCCCATCAGCGACGGGACGATCGCGGTCAGGTCGCAGACCCGGGCGACGGCGTGGTCCTCGCCGGTGAGGGCCGCGCGGCGGACGGCGCCCGCCGCGACGGTCTCGGCCCCGGCGAGCGCGAACCGGGCCGACACGCCGGAGCGGGCGTCCACCGCGGTCGACTCGCGGACGAGCCGCGTGAACCGGCCGATGACCTCGACGAGATGGTCGGGCACCTCTGCGGGCAGCCCCGCCAGGTCGGCGAAGTCGGACTCCTGGCGGATCAGGGCCAGCTCGGCGTCCAGTTCGAGGGGGTAGTGGGTGCGGATCTCGGCGCCGAAGCGGTCCTTCAGCGGGGTGATGATGCGGCCGCGGTTGGTGTAGTCCTCGGGGTTGGCGGACGCGACGAGCAGCACGTCCAGCGGCAGCCGCAGCGCGTACCCGCGGACCTGGACGTCACGCTCCTCCAGGACGTTCAGCAGCGACACCTGGATCCGCTCCGCCAGGTCGGGCAGCTCGTTGATGGAGAAGATGCCGCGGTTGGTGCGCGGCACGAGCCCGAAGTGGACGGTCTCCGGGTCGCCGAGCGTCCTGCCCTCCGCCACCCTGATCGGGTCGACGTCGCCGATGAGGTCGCCGACGCTGGTGTCGGGCGTGGCGAGCTTCTCGCCGTACCGGTCGTCGCGGTGCCGCCACTCGACCGGCAGGTCGTCGCCCAGCTCGGCGGCGAGGCGGCGGCAGCGCACGCACACCGGCGCGTACGGGTGGTCGTTGATCTCGCAGCCGGCGACGACCGGGGTCCATTCGTCCAGCAGCAGGACGAGGGTGCGGATCAGCCGCGTCTTGCCCTGCCCGCGCTCGCCCAGCAGCACGAGGTCGTGCCCGGCGAGCAGGGCGCGCTCCAGGTGGGGGAGGACGGTGTCGTCGAACCCGAGGATGCCGGGGAACCGCGGCTCTCCCGATCTCAGCCGGTCGAGCAGGTTCCGGCGGATCTCGGCCTTCACGGAGAGCTGGACGTGACCGCTGGTGCGCAGCCCGCCCAGAGTGGATTCACTGGGTCGTGATTCAAGGGTTGTGGAATCACGCGGTTTGGAAGACGGCACGCGATCGACACTACGTCGCGGGCGCGCGGAATCGCACCCCGCGCTTGCTGTTTCGTCCGCTCTGCCCGTCCCGTCAGGGCCGCGGAGAGCGGTTGTTCGGGTTTGGGTGGATACCCCGCTGGAGGGGACACTGGAAGTGTGAGGAAACCCGGGCGAACGTGTGAGGGAGGCGGCGCCGATGGCGCGATTCGGTGATGGCCTGGCCCTCGGACCCGACCTGTCCAAGGCGGCCGCGTCCGCGGTGGAGCAGGCGCTCGCGCCGCTCAGCGCGGCGCCCGACCTGGTGTGCGTCTTCGTGACCGGGGACGACCCGGACGCGATCGAGGAGGCGGCGGTCGCGGCGGCGCGGGCGGCCGGGCCCGCGGTGCTGCTGGGCTGCAGCGCGTCCGGGGTGATCGGCGCCGGACGGGGCGTGGAGGGCGCGGGCGCGGTCAGCGCGTGGGCGGCGGTGCTGCCCGGCGCGCGGCTCGACCCGTTCCGGCTGGAGACGCTGAAGGCCGACGACCGCCTCGTCGTGGTCGGCATGCCCGAGGGGCAGCCCGACGACGTCGTCGGGGTGCTGCTGACCGACCCGTACACCTTCCCGGTGGACGCGTTCGTCGAGCGCTCCGAGGACGCGCTGCCCGGCCTGCCCCTGGTCGGCGGGCTCGCCGAGGGCAACGTGCGGGGCGACGCGCGGCTGTTCGTCGGCGGTGAGGTGTACGCGGACGGCGCGGTCGGCGTCGTGATCGGCGGGCCCGTCGCGGCCGCCACCGTGGTCAGCCAGGGCGCCCGCCCGATCGGCCCCGACATGGTCGTGACGCGGGCGGAGGAGAACGTCCTGTACGAGCTGGCCGGCGTGCCCGCGCTGGAGAAGCTGGAACAGATCGTCCTGGAGCTTCCGGAGGACGAGCAGGAACTCGCCGGGCGCGGACTGCTGATCGGCGTCGCCATGGACGAGTACGCCGACGAGCACGAACACGGCGACTTCCTCGTCCGCGGCGTCGTGGGCGCCGACACCGACAGCGGCGCCATCGCGATCGGCGACGTCGTCGACGTGGGGCGCACCGTCCGGTTCCAGGTCCGCGACGCGGGGGCCGCCGAGGAGGACCTGTCCGCGCTGCTCGACCGGTTCGACATGGCGCCGGTGGAGGGCGCGCTGCTGTTCGCCTGCAACGGGCGGGGGCAGGCGATGTTCGCCGACTCCGACCATGACGTCCGCGTCCTCGACCACGCGTTCGGGCCCGCCGGGGTGGGCGGCTTCTTCGCCGCGGGTGAGATCGGCCCCGTCGCGGGACGCAACCACGTGCACGGGTTCACCGCGTCCATCCTGGCGTTCGGAAGGGCGGGAGAGCCTGCGTGAGAGAGACCCCGCCGTCCGGAGGCCTGGTTCTGGCGGTGGACGTCGGCGGGACGAAGCTGGCGGCCGCGCTCGTCGAACCGGGCGGGCGCCTCGCCGCCTACGACCGCGTCGCCACCCCGAACCCGGCCGCGCCCGACGCCGGCGGGCTCGACGCAGAGAGGCTGTGGCGGACGCTGGCCGCGCAGCTGGACAAGCTGCTCGCCGACGCCGGAGACCCGCCGCTCGCGGGCGTCGGCGTCGGCTGCGGCGGGCCGATGACGTGGCCCGCCGCCGAGGTGTCCCCGCTGAACATCCCGGCCTGGCGGGACTTCCCGCTCCGGGCGAGGCTCCGCGCGCGCTACTCGGGGCTGCCCGTCCGCATCCACAACGACGCGATCTGCGTCGCGGTCGGCGAGCACTGGCGCGGCGCTGGACGCGGGCGCGACAACGTCCTCGGGATGGTCGTGTCCACGGGCGTCGGCGGCGGGCTCATCCTCGGCGGGCGCCTCGTCAACGGAGGCAGCGGCAACGCGGGGCACATCGGCCACGTCGTCGTCGATCCCGGCGGCCCGCCCTGCGCGTGCGGCGGGCGCGGCTGCCTGGAGGCCGTCGCGCGCGGGCCCGCGCTGGTCGCCTGGGCGCGGGAGCAGGGCTGGCGGTGCGGGAGCCCCGGCCGGACGGCCAGCGCCGATCGGACGGGCGGCGCCGATCGGACGGGCGGCGCCGATCGGACGGGCGGCGCCGATCGGACGGGCGGCGCCGACCGGATGGGCGGCGTCGACCGGCTGGGGAGCTCAGACCGGATGGGGAGCCACGGCCGGACGGGTCGCGCCGCGTCCGGGGTCGAGCTGACCGCCGACGCGCGCCGCGGGCACCCGGTCGCCGTCGCGGCGATGCGGCGGGCCGGGCGCGCCATCGGCATCGCGATCGCGTCCGCGACGCACCTGTGCGACCTGGACGTCGCGGCGATCGGCGGCGGCCTCTCCCAGGCGGGGTCGCTGCTGTTCGACCCGCTGGAGGAGGCGTTCAGGACGCACGCCAGGCTGGAGTTCGCGCGCCGCGTCCGGATCGTCCCGGCGGCGCTCGGGCAGACCGCCGGGCTCGTCGGCGCCGCCGCCCTGGTCTTCGCGCACGACCGCTACTGGACGGGGTGAGCCGGGCCCGGTGCGATGATCGAGGGATGAGCACAGTCACTGTGGACGAGGTCCGCGCCGCCCGGGAGCTGCTCCGCGGGGTGGCCGTCCCCACCCCCATGATCCCGTCCCGGGTGCTGTCCGAGCAGCTCGGCGGGCCCGTCCTGCTGAAGTGCGAGAACCTGCAGCGCACCGGCTCGTTCAAGATCCGCGGCGCGTACGTGCGGATCGCCGGGCTGAGCGAGCGGGAGCGGGCCCGCGGCGTCGTCGCGGCCAGCGCGGGCAACCACGCGCAGGGCGTCGCGCTCGCCGCGTCCATGCTCGGCTGCAAGGCCACCGTCTTCATGCCGGTCGGCGCGCCGCTCCCCAAGATCGCCGCGACCCGCGGCTACGGCGCCGAGATCGTGTTCCCCGGACCCACCGTCGACGACTGCCTCATCGCCGCGCAGAAGCACGCGGACGAGTGCGGAGCCGTGTTCATCCACCCGTTCGACCATCCGGACGTCGTCGTCGGGCAGGCCACGATCGGCCTGGAGATGCTGGAGCAGTACCCGGACGTCCGGACGATCGTGGCCCCGGTGGGCGGCGGCGGGCTGCTCGCCGGCATCGCGGCCGCCGCGAAGGGCCTGCCGGGCGGCCGGGAGATCAAGATCATCGGGGCGCAGGCGAAGCGCGCGGCCGCGTTCCCGCCGTCGCTCGCCGCCGGGCGGCCGACGCAGATCGAGATCGAGCCGACGATGGCGGACGGCATCGCGGTCGGCCGCCCGGGCGACCTGACCTACGCCATGTTCACCGAGCTGGTCGACGCGGTCGTCACCGTCACCGAGGAGTCCATCTCGCAGGCGCTGCTGCTGTGCCTAGAACGCGCCAAGCAGGTCGTCGAGCCGGCCGGGGCCGCGGGCGTGGCGGCGCTGCTGGAGCACTCGTACGCGGTCGAGCCGCCCGTGGCGGTGCTGCTGTCGGGCGGCAACATCGACCCGCTGCTGCTGTCGAAGGTGCTGCGGCACGGGCTCGCCGGGGCCGGGCGCTATCTGGTCGTGCGCTGCCGGCTGAAGGACCGTCCCGGCGCGCTGGTGACGCTGCTGGGCGAGCTCGCCGAGCTGGGCGTGAACGTCCTGGACGTGATGCACGAGCGGGTCGCCGCACGGCTGCACGTCGAGGAGGCGGAGGTCCTCATGCATCTGGAGACGCGCGGCGCCGACCACTCCGAGGACGTCATCGGGCGGCTCCGCGAGAGGGGCTACACCCTCACGCTGAGCTGACGTTTCAGCACGTCCGGGCTCAGCGTGAGGGCGCGCGAGGGTTCCTACAGCGCGGGCTTGCCTTCGGAGTAGAGCCAGGCGGTGGCCCAGGCGTCCAGGTCCTTGCCGGACAGGCGTTCGGCGAAGCGGACGAAGTCCTTCGTCGACGCGTCGCCGTGAAGGTGCGCCGCCGGCCACGCCTTGAGCAGCCTGGAGAACGACTCCTCGCCGATCGCCTTGCGCAGGACGTGGACGGCCATCGCGCCGCGGTCATAGACGAGCCCGTCGAAGATGTGGTCGCGTCCCGGGTCGGAGACCTTGCCCTTCCACAGCGGGTCGCTCGCCGGGGCCGCGTACGCGGTGTCGAAGCTGTCCTGGACGGGCGTGCTCTCGAACTTCTCGGCGTACAGCCACTCGGAGTACGTCGCGAAGCCCTCGTTCAGCCAGATGTCCGCCCACCGCGACGGCGACACCGCGTCCCCGAACCACTGGTGGCCGAGCTCGTGCGCGAGCAGGCTCCCCCTCGGGATCGTGCCGGGCCTGCGGCCCAGGTCGTACACGGGACGGCCCTGCGTCTCCAGCGCGTAGCCGACGCCGGCCTTCACTGTGATCCCGCCCGTCGAGGTGAACGGGTAGCGCCCGTACAGGCCCGACTGGAAGTCCGTGACCTGCGCGGTCTGGTCGTGGAACTTCTGCGCGTCGTCCGGCTTGATGGCCATCGCGTGGTCGGTGGCGGTCAGGTTGGGGATGCCGTCCTGCGTCCGTCCGGTGAGGACGTCGTACTTGCCGATGGCGAGCATCGACAGTTCGCTGGCCATCGGGCGGCGCATGTCCCAGCGCGTGGTGGTCCAGCCGTCGCGCGTCGACTTGCCGTGCAGGTCGCCGTTGGCGAGCGTGGTGAGGTTCTCGGGCGCGGACAGGACGAACGTGTACGTCGCCTTGTCCGTCGGGTGGTCGTTCACCGGGAAGACCGCCGCGGCGCCGAACGGCTGGTTGAGCATCACCGCGCCGTCGGGCGTCGGGATCCAGCCGGACGTGCCGAGCGCCGCGTCGTCGACCGTCTGCGGGACGCCGGAGTACGCGACGGTGACCGTGAAGTTCCGGTTCTTCCGCAGCCCCTTCGGCGGGGTGATCACGAGTTCCTGGGCGCCCGTCCGCGTGTAGGACGCCTCGCGGCCGTCCACCCGCACCGACGAGATCGCGAGCGGGCCGAGGAAGTCCAGGTCGAACCGGGACAGGTGCTGGGTCGCCCGGGCCTTGACCCGGGTGACGGCCTGGATCCCCTTCGTCCCCGGGTCGTACTTCAGGGCGACGTCGTAGTGGGCGACGTCGTAGCCGCCGTTGCCCATGTCGGGGAAGTAGGGGTCGCCCGCGCCGGGCGCGCCGGGTGTGAAGCGCCGTTGACCTTGGTCGGCGGCCGCCGGGGCCGCCGACACCGCGAGGGCCGCGGTGACGCCCAGCGTCACGGCGGCCAGGGCTCTGGGGGTTCTGCTCATCGACCCGTCCTCGTGATCCTCGCCTGGCGGCCCCCTGTCAGGCGCCAGGACCGTGATCAAGACTTTCTGGTGGCTGCGCCCCGTGCAAGCGCGATTTGGTCTCAAATCCGCTGGTACGGGGTGGATTTTGTGGCCGGATCCGGCATCCGGTCGCCGGTTTGTGCGTACGGTCACCGCACCGGAACCGGACCGGCGGCCGTGCGGCGGGCGACGTGGGCTGTGGACAAGGTGCGGCCGCCCGCCGCTCCGCCCGATCAACCAGACAGCGCCCGATCAACCAGACAGAGCGTGGCGGTGCTCGCGGCCGGTCCGCGCGCCGACCGGCCGGCCTTTCCCGACCCCTTGCCGGACGTTCACTCCGTCATATGGCGGGGCGGCGTCATGCGGCGGGCGCTGTCAGGGGGAGGGCGGCGTCACTTGGAGGGGCGGCCCTCCTGGTACAGCCAGTCGTCGAAGAACGAGTCGAGCTTCTTCCCTGAGACCCGGTTCGCCGTCGCGATGAACTGCGGCGTCGTGCCGCTGGAGTGCCTGCGCTCCTTCGTCCACGCCTGGAGGATCCTGTAGAACGCGGCCTCGCCGACCTTCTTGCGGAGCGCGACCAGCGTCATGCCGCCCCGGTCGTACACCGAGCGGCCGAACATCTGCTTGCGGCCCGGGTCGCCGGGCGGGACGTCCCACAGCTCCCGCGCCATCGGGCTCTCGTAGCGCTCGTCGAACTGCTCCTGGACGGTCTTCCCGCCCGACCGCTCCTCCCACAGCCACTCGGCGTAGGTGGCGAAACCCTCGTTCAGCCAGATGTCCTGCCATTTGGTGACGCTGACGCTGTCGCCGAACCACTGGTGCGCCAGCTCGTGCGCGACGATCGTCGGCTGAAGGCCGAACGACCCGTACACCGGACGGGTCTGCGTCTCCAGCGCGAAGCCGACGTCCGCGTTGTCGATCAGCCCGCCGGTCGAGGAGAACGGGTAGGGGCCGAACAGCTTCGCCCACTCGTCGGTGATCTGGGTGTTCAGGCGGTGGAAGCTGTCGAGGTTCACGCCGGCAATGCTCGGATCGGCCGCGGTGATGACGGGGACGCCGCCGGTCGTCTTGCCCGTCCGGACGCCGAACCGGCCCACGTCGATCGTGGCCAGATACGTCGCCATCGGCGCCTTGACGTGCCACTTGGACGTCGTGACCGCCGCCTTCCCGGCATGCCGCGCGATGGGGCTGATGTCCGGGCCGGGCCCGGTGGGCGACCCGGTCGGCCCGGTGGGCGGCCCGGTCGGCGCGCCGGGCAGGTCGGGCGGCAGGCCCGGGTCGCCGGGCGTCCCGCCGCCGGAGCTCGCCGGCGGCGTCTCCGGCTCGCCGTTGGCGATCGCGGTGAGGCCCTGCGGCACCGTGAGCTCGAAGTCGAACGTGGCCTTGTCGCTCGGATGGTCGTTGCTCGGGAACCAGGTGTGCGCGCCGCTCGGCTGGCACGCCACGAACACGCCGTCCGGCGTGCGGATCCAGCCGTACGTGCCGAGCACCGGGTCCGACACCGGCTCCGGCGTCCCCGCGTACGCGACGACGGCCGTGAACTTCGCGCCCTTCTCCAGCGGCTTCGCCGGCGTGACCTCCAGCTCGCTCCCGCCGCGCTGCTGCCGCGCGGGCGCGCCGTCCACCGTGATCGCCGACACGTCGAGGCCGGTCAGGTCGAGGTTGAACCGGGCGAGCCGCGCCGTCGCCACGGCGGTGATGGTCGCCGTGCCGTCCAGCTGCTGCGGGGCGTTCGGCGTGACCTTCAGCTTCAGCGCGTAGTGCTGGACGTCGTAGCCGCCGTTGCCGTCGCCCGGCACGTACGTGTCGCCCGCCGTCGTCGGCCCCGCCGGACCGGACGCCGCCGGCCCCGAAGGCGGGCTGGACGCCTGCTTGCCGTCGTCGTCGTCGAAGGGGGCGACCTGGCAGGCCGCGGTCAGCGACCCCGCGACGGCGAGAGCGGCCAGCCCCGCACCGCCGCGGAACAGCCGCGCGTGGCGAGCCTGGCGGACGTGGCGGGCGTGGCGCGTACGCCGGGACGCCGCAGTTTCTGCCGCCTCACGTCCAGACACCGCCTGTCGGGACACCGCACGTCGTGACACGGCTCGCGCGCCGCCGCGGCGAGGGCTGGGGGAGTTTCCGGCCATATGCACGCCGCCCAGCCTGCCCGTGCCGGGCCCCACCCGGCAACTCGGCGGCGTTCGGCGTCAGCGGCGGGCGTAGGGATCGCGGAGGTGCGGCCCGGCCTTGACGACGACCGTGTGCGCCACCTTGCAGTGCAAAGCCTGCTTGCGCGGATCCCAGAGGATCCACAGGACGTCGATCAGGCCGATGCAGCCGCAGATGCCGCCCAGCACGCTGTAGAACGCCGACCGGCCCGCGGCCTGGCCAGTGGTGATCGCCTGCCCGTCGTCCGCCCGGACGACGCGGATCCGCAGCAGCATCTTGCCGAGCGTCTGCCCCCGATTGGCGTGCATCAGCCAGTAGTAGAGGAATCCGAGGACGATGCCGATCGCGTTCGATCCCGCTTGGCCGCCGCTGTAGAACGAGTCGCCGGGCTCGGGGTCGAACACGCGCCCCCAGTCGATGAACGGGATCGATATCAGGCCCGACACGATCCCGATGAGGATGAGGTCGACGATGGCGGCGCCCAGCCGCGCCCAACGGCTCGCCAGCCCCTCGGCCGGATCGACGTAGCCGCCCACGCCGCCGTAGGCCGGCGCGCCCCCGTACCCCGGCTGGCCGTACGGCTGCTGACCATAGGGGCCCTGGCCGTATCCCGGTTGCTGGCCGTACGGCTCTTGCCCGTACTGCGGGGATTGCCCGTACGGTTGCTGACCCTCGTAGGGCTGCTGGCCCCCGTACGGCTGCTGGCCTCCATACGGCTGCTGTTGTTGCCCGTAGGGCTGCTGCTGTCCGTAGGGCGGTTGCTCGCCCTGCGGTCCCTGCTCGCCGTAGGGCGGTCCGCCGTACGGGCCTGGGCGTTCGGATTCCTGCCGCCCGTGCGGCCGGTCGTCGTCCGGCTCTCCCCCGGACGCGGGGTCGTTCGGCGGTTGCGTCATGCCGTCAGAGTGGCCGTGCCGCCGCCGTCCAAACATCGCCGCGTCCGGGGGCGGCGCAATGTTTTACCCACGGATGATCAGCAAATGATCAAATGGCCGCCGGGCCCCCGGAGCTCAGGGCTTGGCGTATGGGTTCGGCATCCACGGCGCGGTCTTCACCACCACCGTCCCGGCCACCTTGTCGTGGAGGGCCTGCCGCTGCGCGTCCCACAGGATCCACGCGTTGTCGAGCAGCCCGGCCAGCCCGAGGACGCCCAGGGCGGGCGAGAGGAAGTTGAGCGCGCCCGTCGCGATCGTGATGGCGTAGACGAACGCCTGCCTGCCTATCGCCTGGCCCCAGGTCACCGCGGAGTGGTCCGACGCCTTCACCAGCCGGATGCCGACGGCCTTCTTACCGAGCGTCTGGCCCGACCTGGCGTGCATGACGGTGTAGTACGCGAAACCCAGCAGGAACACGACGGCGTACCCGGCCAGCAGCCTCGGGACGTTGTAGAGGTCCAGCGGGTCGCTGATCGGCTCGTTGGACTCGACGGACTCCTCCAACCTGTCCCAGCGGATGGAGAACACGATGGCGGGCACCGCGAAGAAGCTGATGATCAGGCCGTCCAGGATCCCCGCGCCGAGGCGCGCGCCGCGTCCGGCCAGCACGTCCTGCGGACCGCCGTACCCGGGACGCGGCTGTACCTGAGGGCCGTAACCAGGGTGGCCGTAACCGGGTTGAGGCGGGCCGTATCCGGGCTGGGGCGGTGTGCCGTAGACGGGCGGGCCTTGACCAGGCTGGCCGTGTCCAGCCACCGGACCCGGAGGTGCCTGGCCAGGAGGCGCCTGGCCAGGAGGTGCCTGGCCCGGCTGGGCGCCGTACGTGCCCTGGTACGGCGGCGGACGTTCAGGCGTGGCCTCCGCAGCAGGCGCGTCCGTGACGGATGCCTCTGCCGGGGACGCCTCTGTGGGGGACGCCTCTGCGGGGACGCTCTCCGCGGCGGGCGCGTCGGGGGTGTCCGCTGTGGAGGCGTCGGCGCCGGAAGTGCCGGCGTCCGGCGCGTCGTGACCCTGCGGTTCAGGGGGCTCCCTGTCGCCGCCCGCGGGCCGGGGGTTCTCAGGCGGTTCGCTCATGGGCCACAGTGTGCCGGTAAACACAGTCTGCTGGTGAATACGGGCGCGCGCACGACGGACGACGGCCCTGGACGCGAGGCGTCCAGGGCCGCCATCCCCCCGAGCTGTGGAAGGTCAGAGGTTGCCGCGGAGCTCCTGCTCCCGCTCGATCGCCTCGAACAGCGCCTTGAAGTTGCCCTTGCCGAAGCCGAGCGAGCCGTGCCGCTCGATCAGCTCGAAGAACACCGTCGGCCGGTCCTGGACGGGCTTGGTGAAGATCTGCAGCAGGTAGCCGTCCTCGTCCCGGTCGACCAGGATCCGGCGTTTCTGCAGCTCCTCGATCGGGACCCGCACTTCGCCGATGCGCTCGCGCAGCTCCGGGTCCTCGTAGTAGGAGTCGGGGCTCTCCAGGAAATCCACTCCCGCGGCCCGCATCTGGTCGAGGGTGGTGAGGATGTCGTTCGTCGCGAGCGCGATGTGCTGGACGCCCGGCGAGCCGTAGAACTCCAGGTACTCGTCGATCTGCGACTTGCGCTTGCTCTCCGCCGGCTCGTTCAGCGGGAACTTCACCTTGCGGGAGCCGTCCGCGACGACCTTGGACATCAGCGCCGAGTACTCGGTCGCGATGTCGTCGCCGACGAACTCGGCCATGTCGGTGAACCCCATGACCCGGTGGTAGTAGTCGGCCCACTCGTCCATGCGCTCGACGTTCCCGACGCAGTGGTCGATCGCCTGGAAGAACCGCTTGTCCGGCGGCTCGACGATGGGGTCGGCGGACGCGAACCCCGGCAGGTACGGCCCGGTGTAGTTGGAGCGGTCGACCAGCGAGTGCCGCGTCTCGCCGTACGTGGCGATCGCCGCGATCGTCACCTTGCCGTGCTCGTCCTCCAGGACGTGCGGCTCCTCCAGCCCCGTGGCGCCCTTCGCGACCGCGTGCCGGTACGCGGCGTCGACGTCGGGGACCTCGATCGCGAGGTCGACGACGCCGTCGCCGTGCGCGGCGATGTGCCGGCCGATCTCGGTGCCCGCCCTCACCGGGCCGCGGAACACGAACCGGGCGCTGCCGGACTCCAGCACGTGCACCGCCTCGTCGGGGCTGCCGTTCTCCGGGCCGCGGTAGGCGACCCTGCGCATGCCGAACGCGGTCGAGTAGTAGTGCGCCGCCTGCTTGGCGTTGCCGACGGCGAAGACGACGGCGTCCATGCCCTTGACCGGAAACTCATCCATACCACCCAATCTCGACATGCGCCTACAAGGTGCGCAAGGGTGAGTTGAATCGCTGGGCAATCTGTACAGTCAGGGTGGGCGGTCGCCGGGCGGTCTGTACATCATGACCACGAGCGGGAGTGAGCGGGAGGGGCGCCGTGGCGATCGACGAGCTGGACGGACGGCTGATCGAGCTGTTCACCGCCGAGCCGCGCATCGGCGTCCTGGAGGCGTCCAGGCGGTTGAAGGTGGCGCGCGGGACCGTCCAGGCGCGGCTCGACCGGCTGGCCCGGGACGGCGTCATCGCCGGCTTCGGCCCGGAGATCGACGCGGCGGCGCTCGGCTACGACGTCACCGCGTTCGTGACGCTCCAGCTGCGGCAGAGTCTGGGGCAGGGGCACAGCGGGCACGATCCGGTGGCGGCGCGGCTGGCGCAGGTGCCGGAGGTGATGGAGGCGCACACGATCACGGGTCCGGGCGACATGCTGTGCCGGGTCGTCGCGCGCAGCAACACCGACCTGCAACGCGTCATCGACATGATCGTGGACGTGGCGGGCGTGGAACGCGCCTCATCGGTGATCTCCCTGGCCACCCAGATTCCCTACCGCACGCTGCCGCTGGTCCGCGCGGCGTCCACCCAGCGGAGCGCGCCCACGCGCCGCCCGGCGCGGTGACGTCTCGCGCCACGGCCCAAGCCGTTCGCGCCACGGCCCGAGCCGTGCTCGTCTCTCGCGCGGACGGTTCGAGTCTCTCGCGCGGACGGTTCGAGGCCGGGCGGAGACGGTTCGAGGCTGGGCGGAGACGTGTGGAGGCCGGGCGAAGTGTGGAGATCCGCCCGGCCTCAGCCGCCCTCGGTCAGCGTGCGGGGTCAGCCGGCGCCGTAGGGGGTCGCGTCGATGATCTCGACGGTCATGCCGCGGCCGTTGGGCAGGGTGTAGGTGGCCTTGTCGCCGACCTTCTTGCCGTTGATCGCCGCGCCGAGCGGCGACTTGGGGGAGTACACGTCGATGGGCGCGCCGACCTCCTCGCGGGACGCGAGCAGGAACGTGACCTCCTCGTCGTCGCCCTCGAAGGAGACCGTGACGGTCATGCCGGGGCCGACGACGCCCTCGGTGCGCGGGGCCTCGCCGACGCGGGCGTTCTCCAGGATGCCCTGGAGCTGGAGGATGCGGCCCTCGATCTTGCCCTGTTCCTCCTTGGCCGCGTGGTAGCCGCCGTTCTCGCGCAGGTCGCCTTCCTCCCGCGCCGCCTCGATCTTCTGAGCGATCTCGATGCGGCCCGGGCCCGACAGGTGCTCAAGTTCCGTCCTGAGCCGGTCGTACGCCTCCTGGGTGAGCCAGGTGACGTTGTCAGCGCGGGTCTCGGTCACGGGTACTCCTCATCCACATGTTGCGATCTCGCCCGCCCGCGATGGAGACGGGTGTCACATCGACATGAAGTGCGGCCAGGTGAAACCTCTAGCCTATCCGGTGTGTTCGAGTAAAGGTTCCCTGAACTCGGCGTCTGCAATCCGCCAATCGTGATTCGTCCTTCACCCGGCGTATCGGCGGCCTGCTGGGGGCGGGATCGTCAGACGGCGCGGCAGCCGTGGATCCTCGCCCCGGTGGCCCGGCGGGGCGTCCGGAGCGTCGCCGTGCCCTTCACGCTGGACTTTCCGGCGGGCACTGAGACCTCCTGCGCGGCGAGCACCGTGAACTTCTCGTCGAAGGCGTCGACGGTGCAGCGCACCTCGTCGTCCTTGCTCTTGGCCACCGAGTAGTCGAGCTCGACGGACGTGTCGGCGATCTTGTAGGTGACGGTCTGCGCGACGATCCCCGGCGTCTGCCCCGCGTACGCCGCGATGATCCCGAAGCCGCCCGCCGCCAGCGCCGCCACGAGGCCGACGACGACGAGCCCGGCACGGCCCCGGAGCGACTGCGCGGGGCCCCGCCCGGGCTCGGCGGGCGTCGCCGGTTCCGTCGCGCTCGTCGTCATGGCGGGGAATCTCCGTGCGGTGGGCGGACGTTGTCAGGGACAATTCTCGTCTGTCATCGCGCGTGCCTCGAACCGGGGTCCGCTCATCACGGTCCGAACAGGAGAACCCCAGGTGTCCGAGGTCATCGATACGACGGTCACTGACGATACGGCGGTCGTTGACGACACAGCCACAAGCGACGGTCCGGCCGCCCCCGCCCACACGGCGCTCGCCGACGACCCGGCGGCCATCGACGACGCCTCAGCGGCCGTCGACGGTACGGCGGCCGTCGACGGGACGGCGGTCCTAGGCGCCGCGGCGGGCGAGCGGCGGGGCGGGGGCGACGAGCCGCTGCGCCTCATGGCGGTGCACGCCCACCCCGACGACGAGTCCAGCAAGGGCGCGGCCACGATGGCGAAGTACGTCGCCGACGGCGTCGAGGTCCTCGTCGTGACCTGCACGGGCGGCGAGCGCGGCGACATCCTCAACCCGGCGATGGACCGTCCGGAGGTCAAGGCCGACATCGGCAAGGTCCGCGAGGCGGAGATGGCGCGGGCCCGGGAGATCCTCGGCGTCCGGCAGCGCTGGCTCGGCTTCGTCGACTCCGGCTTCCCCGAGGGCGACCCGCCGCCGCCGCTGCCGGACGGTTGCTTCGCGGTCGAGCCGCTGGAGTCCGCGTCCGAGCCGCTGGTGCGCGCCGTCCGCGAGTTCAGGCCGCACGTGATGCTGACCTACGACGAGCGGGGCGGCTACCCGCATCCCGACCACGTGAAGTGCCATGAGGTGTCGGTGGAGGCGTTCGAGGCGGCGGGCGACCCGGAGCGCTACCCGGGCACCGGCGAGCCGTGGCAGCCGCTGAAGCTCTACTACCACATGACGTTCAACAAGGAGCGCATCTTCGCCCTCCACACCGGTATGCAGGACGCGGGCCTGGAGTCGCCGTACGCCGAGTGGCTGGACGGCTTCGAGGAGGAGAAGGAGAAGCGCGCGAGCTGGGACGTGACGACGCGCGTCCCCTGCGCCGACCACTTCGAGACCAGGGACCGCGCCCTGCTCGCCCACGCCACCCAGATCGACCCCAACGGGTTCTGGTTCGTCGTCCCGATGGACGTCCAGCGCGAGGCATGGCCCACCGAGGACTACCATTTGGCCAGGTCCCTGGTCGACACCGAACTGCCGGAGGACGACCTGTTCGCCGGCGTCCGGGAGAAGGTGTGTCTGTAGTGTCCGCGCTCGCCGCCGTCCCGCTGAACGCCCCCGCCTCGTTGAACACCGCGATGCCGCTGAACGACGACACCGTCAGCCCCGGCGTCCTGGGTTTCGCCGTCTTCCTCGCCCTGCTCGTCGCGACCGTGTTCCTCGTCCGGTCGATGAACAAGCAGATGAAGAAGATCCAAGCGCCGCGGGAAGCGGACCTGAAACAGCAGGAGTGGGAGCGCGCCGAGGCCGCGAAGGCGGCCGCCGAGAAGGCCGCGACCACCGGCGACGCGGCTAGGATCGAGAAGTCCGGGACCGTGCCGGCGGACGGCGACGAAGCCTGACGCCCGGCGCACCCCGCCCGGCACACGAGCCCGGCGCACCCGCCCGGCCTCAGCAAGCCTGACATGAAGCGGGAGCGCCCATGGCGGACGCGGCGCACCATCCAGAGGTTTTTGCGGCACCCGGCGCGGACGGTCCGCACCGGGTGACCGCGCTGTTGCGCGAGCGCGGCGGGCAGGGCGCGCGGGTCACGTTCTTCGAGCTCTTCTTCGACCTCGTCTTCGTCTTCGCGATCACCCAGCTGTCCCATCTGCTGCTGGAGCACCTCACGGTGCGCGGCGCCGCCGAGACGCTGCTGCTCCTGCTGGCGGTCTGGTGGGCGTGGATGTACACCTGCTGGACGACGAACTGGTTCAGCCCCGACCATCCCGCCGTCCGGCTGATGCTGGTCGCGGTGATGATCGCCGGGCTGTTCATGGCGGCGATGCTGCCCGGCGCGTTCGGCGACAAGGCGATGTGGTTCGCCGCCGCCTACGTCGCGATCCAGGTCGGCCGCACCCTGTTCGTCGTCTTCTGCACCTGGGGGCACGAACTGGGCCCCAACTTCCAGCGGGTCCTGTTCTGGCAGGCGGTCCCCGGCGCGCTGTGGATCGGCGGCGCCCTCGTCGACGGCCATGACGCCCGCGCCGGGCTGTGGCTGCTGGCCGTCGCGCTGGAGTACCTCGCGCCGTGGCACGGCTTCGCGACACCGCTGCTCGGCCGGTCCAGCACCGCCGAGTGGACGATCGACGGCGCCCACATGGCCGAGCGCTGCCAGCTGTTCCTCATCATCGCGCTCGGCGAGACGGTCCTGGTCACCGGCGCCACGCTCGGCGGGCACACGCCGACGGCGGCGGTCGCGACCGGCTTCGTGTCGGCGTTCGTCGGCACCGTCGCGCTCTGGTGGATCTACTTCGACCACACCGCGGAGGCCGCCGCCGAGCGGATCGCGTCGGCCGCCGACCCGGGACGGCTCGGACGGTCCGCCTACACCTTCATCCACATCGTCATGGTCGCGGGGATCATCGTCGGCGCGGTCGCGGACGAGAAGGTGCTGGTGCACCCGGACGGCCACGTGAGCACCGCGTTCGCCATCGTCGCGATCGGCGGACCGGCCCTGTTCGTCGCCGGGCACGCGCTGTTCAAGCGGGCCGTCTTCGGCGGGTTCACGCGCGCCCGGGTGATCGCGCTCCTCGGCCTCGCGGCGCTGGCCGTCCCGGCCCTGACCGCCGACGCGCTCACGCCGCTCGCCCTGCACATCTGCACGGCGGCCGTGGTGGTGGCGCTGGCGCTGTGGGACGTCCGCGCGTACCGGATGCAGCGCCGTGAACAGGCCCTCCTGCCGGGGCCGCTGAAGGCCGGGTGACCCGGCGGCCGCCGGGGCCCGCGCCGCCGGTTGGACCCGGCCGCGTCCGGGGAGGACCCTCGACGTGCGCGCGAACTTCGAGGACTCCTACCAGGGCCTCGGCCCGGCGGCGGCCCGGCTGTTCAGGCTGCTGGGCCTGCGTCCCGGCGCCGACATCGGGCCCGCGGCGGCCGCCGCCCTCGCGGACGTCCCCGAAGCCGAGGCACGCGAGCTGCTGGAGACGCTGACCGGCCGGGGGCTCGCCGCCGCGTCCGGCGAGGGCCGGTTCGGCCTCCCCGAACCGGTGCGCGACCACGCCCGCGAGCTGGTCTGGCGCGAGGAGACCGAGGCCGAGCGGGACGCCGCGCTCCGCCGCGTCCTCGACCACTACCTGGCCACCACCGGCGAAGGCACCACCGGCGAAGGCACCACCGGCGAAGGCGCCACGGGCGAAGAGGAACTGGACGCCGAGGGCCTGGCGCTGCTGGACCGGGAGCGCTGGGCGGAGGCGGCCGAGGTGCTGGAGGACGGCCTGCGCGGCGCCGAAGCCGGCGGCGACCCGCGCACGATCCTCCTGGCCCGCCACGCCCTCGCCCGCGCGCTGACCAGGACGGGCGACCTCGACCGCGCCATCGACCTGCTCGGCCCCCTCCCGGACGGGTTCGCCGCCCTCCCCGAACCGGACGAGCACAACCGCGTCCGCGCGCTGTCGAGCCTCGGCGAGGCGTACCTGCGCGCCCGGCGTCCCGTCGCGGCCATCAACTTCTTCGGCCAGGCCCTGGAGATCCTGCGCAGGCAGGGCGCCGTCGGCCGGGAGGCGGGCATGTTCGTCCACATCGCCGACGCGGCCCGCCAGCGCGGCGACCGCGCCGCCGAACGCGCGGCCCTCGACCGCGCCGCCGACCTCTACGCGTCGCCGTCCGCCCGACGAGAACAGCGCGACGCCTGACCACCCGACGGAACCGCCCGGCGGAAACCGGCGCGACGCGTGACCGCCCGGCGGGCGGCCGCGGCGGTCAGATTTTGCGGTGGTCCCAGCTGACGACGCTGTCGGGTTCCATGACGATGAGGACGCGCTTGGCGAGTACCTGCTCGATGCCCGCGGCGACGGCCGGATCGATCGGCTCGCCGATCGCGGGGACCGGCAGGCCCGCCATGCGGGAGCCGACCACCATGCCGACCTTGGTCCTCGGCTCGGGGTCCTCGACGACGAGGCCGCGGCCGTAGAGGGCGACGCCGCGCAGCTCGGCGTACTCCACGCCGTCCTCGACCAGGCACGTCATGGTCGGGTCGCGGCGCAGGTTCAGCACCTTCTGCGACGCCCGGTACGTGGTGAACGCGATCTTGCCGTCGAGCAGCGCGTAGAACATCGTCACGAGGTGCGGCGCGCCGTCCCTGCCGACCGTGGCGACCTGGACCTTGAAGTTGGTGGCGAGATGGGACGCCACCTCGTCCGGCGTCATCCGGATCTTCGCGCGCTTGCCACCGGCCACGGAGCCTCCCTCGATCGCGGCGGCCGACCCCCGGACCCGCGGGTCGGCGGGCCGCCAGCATAACCAAGCGCTTACCCGGGACCGCAGGCGGCACCATGGGGGGATGTCGGTTCGCGATCTGATCGTCCTCGGCTCGGCCAGCGCGGTGCCCACCAAGGCCCGCAACCACAATGGGTACCTGCTGCGCTGGGACGGTCACGGCGTGCTGTTCGACCCGGGCGAGGGCACGCAGCGGCAGATGACGCGCGCCGGGGTCTCCGCGCACGACGTGACATGGATCTGCGTGACCCATTTCCACGGCGACCACTGCCTCGGCGTCCCGGGGATCGTCCAGCGCATCGCCCGCGACGGCGTCGAGCACCCGGTGGACGCGGCGTACCCGGCGAGCGGCGCTCTGTACTGGGAGCGGCTGAGGCACGCGGCCGCCTTCCGCGACACGGACGTCATCCGGGAACGTCCCGTCTCGGGCGAGCGGATGGAACTCGACACCGAGGGTGTCCCGTTCGGGCTGGTGGCGCGGCGCCTGTCCCATCCGGTGGAGGCGTACGGGTACCGGCTGGAGGAGCCGGACGGAATCACGATGCTGCCCGGCGAACTCGCCGCGAGGGGTGTGCGCGGGCCGCTGGTCCGGCGGCTCCAGGAGGAGGGGCGCGTCACCGTCCCGGGCGGCCGGACGGTCACGCTCGACGAGTGCGGCGTGCGCCGTCCGGGACAGAAGGTCGCGTTCGTCATGGACACCCGGCTCTGCGACGGCGTCCGCGAACTCGCCGCCGGGGTCGACATGCTCGTCATCGAGTCCACGTTCCTCCACCAGGACGCCGCCCTGGCCGACGAGTACGGCCATCTCACGGCGGCGCAGGCGGCGAGGGCCGCGGCGGACGCGGGCGTCCGGCACCTGGTCCTGACGCATTTCTCCGAGCGGTACCGCGCCGACGACGAGCGCCGGTTCCTGGACGAGGCGTCCGCCGAGTTCACCGGCGAGGTCACCCTCGTCCACGACCTGGACCGGATCCCGATGCCCCGCCGCCGAAACCAGCAGGACCTCCGCAACGAACACGACCGCCGGACCGAACACGACCGCCTAACAGGACTGGATCTTGGGCAGGAGTCCAGGCATGGCTGACGAAGTGGATGTCGTGGTGATCGGTCTCGGACCCGGCGGTGAGGACGCCGCCGGACGGCTGGCGGAGGCGGGCCTTTCGGTCGTCGGCGTGGAGTCCCGGCTGGTCGGCGGTGAATGCCCGTACTACGCCTGTGTGCCGACCAAGATGATGGTGCGCGCCGCCGGGCTTCTCGCGGACGGCGGACGCGTCCCGGGGATGGCGGGGGAGGCGACCGTCCGTCCCGACTGGGCGCCGGTCGCGGCACGGATCCGCGACGAGGCGACCGACGCGTGGGACGACAAGACCGCCGCCGACCGCCTCACCGGCAAGGGCGTCACGCTGGTCCGCGGCGAGGGCCGCATCACCGCCACCCACGAGGTGACGGTGGACGACCGGGTGTTCCGCGCGCGTCGCGGCATCGTCCTCAACACCGGCACGTCTCCCACGGCCCCGCCCATCGACGGCCTCGCGGACACCCCGTACTGGACGAACCGCGAAGCCGTCCAGGTCACCGAGGTCCCGGGGTCGCTCCTCGTGCTCGGCGGCGGCGTCGTCGGCGCCGAGATGGCGCAGGTCTTCTCCCGCTTCGACAGCCGCGTCACGGTCGTCGAGGCCTCCGACCGCCTCCTCCTCAACGAGGAACCGGAGTCCAGCGCGCTCATCCGCGACGTCTTCGAACGCGAGGGCATCGGCGTCCGCACCGGCGTGAACGTCACGGCCGTCACGCACGAGAACGAAGAATTCACCATGCACCTCGGTGACGAGACCATCGTTGCCGACCGTCTCCTGGTCGCGGCCGGACGCCGTCCCAACCTGAAGGGCCTCGGCCTGGAACACGTGGGCCTGGACGAGTCCGCACGCAGCATCCCCGTGGACGGCCACCTCCGCGCCGCCGACGGCGTATGGGCGATCGGCGACATCACGGGGATGGGCGCCTTCACGCACGTGTCGATGTATCAGGCGGCGATCGCCGTCCGCGACATCCTCGGCGAGGAGGGCTCGCCCGCCGCCTACCGCGCCGTGCCCCGCGTCACGTTCACCGACCCCGAGATCGCGTCCGTCGGCCTGACCGAGGCGCAGGCGCGCGACCAGAACCTCCCCGTCCGCACCGGCATGTCCCAGATCCCCGAGTCGAGCCGGGGCTGGATCCACAAGGTGGGCAACGACGGCTTCGTCAAGCTCGTCGAGAACATCGAGTGGGGCACCCTGGTCGGCGCGACCGCCGCGGGGCCGTCCGGCGGCGAGATCCTCGGGTTCCTGTCGGTCGCCGTCCACACCGAGACCCCGACGGCCGTCCTCCGCGAGATGATCTACGCCTATCCCACCTTCCACCGCGCCATCGAGCCCGCCCTCGCCGATCTGGCCCGCCGATCCTGAGGGCCGCGTGAGGGCACGGGTCGGGCGAGGGCGTGAGGCGGCGTCCGGATCGGGCAGGATCGATGGCATGAACCGCCTCAAGGACGCGACGAGCCCGTACCTGCTGCAGCACGCCGGCAACCCGGCCGACTGGTGGGAGTGGAGCGACGAGGCGTTCGCCGAGGCGCGGCGGCGAGACGTCCCCGTCCTCCTGTCCATCGGATATGCGGCCTGTCATTGGTGTCATGTGATGGCGCACGAGTCGTTCGAGGACGGCGAGACCGCGCGGATCATGAACGAGCTGTTCGTGAACATCAAGGTGGACCGGGAGGAGCGGCCGGACATCGACGCCGTCTACATGGAGGCGACCCAGGCCATGACGGGCCAGGGCGGGTGGCCGATGACGGTGTTCATGACCCCGGACGGGCATCCGTTCTACTGCGGGACGTATTTCCCGCGGGCGCAGTTCCGGGCGTTGCTGCAGGCCGTCCACAAGGCGTGGACGGAGCAGCGCGACGACGTCGTCGGGCAGGGACGGCAGGTCGTCGAGGCGCTCACGTCGCGGGGGTCCGGGCTCGCGGGAACGCGGGCGCCCGGCGACGAGATGCTCGCGCACGCGGTGAAGGTGCTGGCGGCGTCGTACGACGCGGCGCGCGGCGGGTTCGGCGGCGCGCCGAAGTTCCCGCCGTCGATGGCGCTGGAGTTCCTGCTGCGCCACCACGCGCGGACGGGCGACGACGAGGCGCTCGCCATGGCCGCGCACACCATGGAGGCGATGGCGCGGGGCGGAATGTACGACCAGCTCGGCGGCGGGTTCGCCCGGTACTCGGTCGACGAGCAATGGATCGTCCCGCACTTCGAGAAGATGCTCTACGACAACGCGCTGCTGGCGCGGGTCTACGCGCACTGGTGGCGGCTGACCAGGACGCCGTTCGCCCGGCGCGTGGCCCTGGAGACGTGTGACTGGATGCTCCGCGACCTGCGGACGGACGAAGGCGGCCTAGCCTCCGCACTGGACGCCGACAGCGAAGGCGTAGAGGGCAAGTACTACGTGTGGACGCCCGCCCAACTGCGTGAGGTCCTCGGCGGCGACGACGGTGCGTTCGCCGAGGGTCTGTTCGACGTGACGGGGACGTTCGAACACGGAACGTCGGTTCTGCAGCTTCTAAGTGACCCCGACGACCCCGAACGGTATGAGCGTGTGCGAACGACGTTGCTGGCGGCGCGCGCGCACAGGATTCCCCCTGCGCGGGACGACAAGGTCGTGGCGGCCTGGAACGGGCTGGCCATCGCGGCACTGGCCGAGTGCGGTGCGCTGTTCGAGCGGCCGGATCTCGTCCGGGCGGCCGAGGAGGTGGCGCGGCTGCTGGTCGACGTGCACCTGCGTGAAGGGCGCCTGGTGCGGACGTCGCGTGCCGGGGCGCCGGGCTCGAACGCCGGTGTCCTGGAGGACTACGCGGACGTCGCCGAGGGCCTGCTCGCCCTGCACGCCGTCACGGGAGACGCGCGGCATGTGCGGCTGGCCGGTGAACTGCTGAACACCGTCCTTGAACGGTTCGGAGACGGATCCGGCGGGTTCTACGACACCGCCGACGACGCGGAGCGGCTGTTCCGCCGTCCGCAGGACCCGACGGACAACGCCGCGCCCTCGGGCCAGTTCGCCGCCGCGGGCGCGCTGCTGTCGTTCGCGGCGCTCACCGCGTCGGACTGGCACCGGCAGTCCGCGGAGGCGGCGCTCGCGCCCGCCGGGACGCTCGCCGGCAAGCACGCCAGGTTCGCCGGCTGGGGCCTGGCCGTGGCGGAGGCGCGGGCGGCGGGCCCGGTGGAGATCGCGGTGATCGGCGACCCGGACGACGAGCGGACCCGGTCGCTGCACCGCACCGCGCTGATGGCGGTCGCGCCGGGCGCGGTGGTCAGCGTCGGCCCGCCGGACGCGGAGGGCGTCCCGCTGCTGGAGGGGCGCGGCCTGGTGGACGAGGTCCCGGCCGCGTACGTGTGCCGGGGGTTCGTCTGCCGGCGGCCCGTGACGTCCCCGGCCGACCTGACCCGCGAACTCCGCGACCAAGCGGGCTGACGCCGTCCGGTCCCGGTGTCCGGGCATCCGGGCTGACGTGGGCAATTGGACGAAAAGTCCATTTTGTGGCAGCGTGACCTTGATCTCGTTCCCGCTTGGTGTTACCACTGAGTAGCAGGGACGAGGCTGACCCAATGAGGCTTTGCGAACGAGGGTCGGCGGCGACCCGGCGGGTATCTGGACGGTGCCCGGCCGACTGCGCCATAGTCGGTCGCGGGATCACAGCGCGACCCTCAAACGTTGCGACCTTCATACAGCGCGAATAGAGCGCGAACACAGCGCGACCGTCGAACAGGGCGATCTTCGAGGAGTGTGGCAGTGGGAAAGCCGAGCCGCCGGGTCCTACCGACGATCATCGGCGTTTCAGTGCTGACGACCCTCGCCGCGAACGTCGCCGTCCTGGCGGCGCGCGGCGGTGACGCTCCCGCGCCGGCCGCGGACGGCGAGCGGCGCGCCCGGTTCGTGGCCGCGTCCGGCAGCACCGGGCTCTCGCCCTCCGCCGTCGCGCCGCAGGGCAGGCGGCTCACCCCGCACGTCCTGGTCGCGGCGCCGTCCACCCTCCCGCCCGAGCTGGTCTCGAAGGTCCGCGGCGCCAAGAACGTGACGGGCGTCGAGGTCGTGGACGCCGTCCAGGGCATGGTCGCCGGCAAGCGGGTCGGGCTGATGGGCGTCGACCCGTCCACGTTCCGGAACTACACGCCGAAGCCCACCGCCAAGTCGGACGCGCTGTGGCGCAACGTGGCCGCCGGCGACGTCGCGATCTCCTTCACGATGGGCAACGACGGCGGCGTGAAGCTCGGCAGCCAGGTTCCCGTCGGCGGCAGGCGGGCCCAGTCGCCGCTGCGCGTCGGCGCGTACGCGACGATGGGCATCGGCGACGTCGACGCGGTCGTCTCGCACGCCACCGCCCAGGCCCTCGGCATGCCGACCGGCAACGCGATGCTGATCAGCGTCCCGAAGACCGAGCCGAAGACGTTCATCAAGAAGCTCCGCAAGGTGCTGCCGAAGAACGCCAAGGCCGTCGCCGTCAACCCGGAGATCGACTACCCGGAGACGGGCAAGGTGCCCAACGGCCAGGTCATGACGGCCAGCCAGGTGCGGACGGTGATCAAGGCCGCGTACACCCGGCTCGGCTGGCCGTACGTGTGGGGCGGCGAGTCCGAGGCGGAGCGCGGCTACGACTGCTCCGGCCTCATGCAGTACGCCTTCGCCAAGGCCGGCATCAGGCTTCCGCGCGTCGCCGCCGACCAGGCCCGCGTCGGCTGGGTCGTCCCCTACGGCAAGGCGAAGCCGGGCGACATGCTCATCTGGGCCAACGACCCGACCGCGCCCGGCTACATCTCGCACATTGCGCTCTACCTCGGCGAGGGCAAGATGCTGGCCGCTCCGCGGAGGGGCACCGTGGTGCAGGTCCAGAACGTCTACACCCGGAACATGCGCGGCGCCGTCCGGGTGAGCCCCAAGCTCGCCAACTCCCTCGCCCGCTGAACCCCACACGCTGAACCCCACACGCTGAACCCACACGCGCTGAGCTTCATGCGCTGAGCCATGCACCCATGCACTCGTCCCAAAGGCTGGCGCTTGCGGACGAAGCGTTGTAATTTTGATTACATGAGTACGAGTGAAGCGGCTGAGCAGCTCCGCGGCTGGTTCTCCGGACGGCTTCCCGACGACTGGTTCGAGGGGCCGCCGGACGTCGTCCTCGACCGCGAGGAGGTGAGCGTCGTCGGCCGCCTCCCCGATCCGGCGGCCGCCGCCGACGCGACGGAGGCGTCCGAGGCGGAGCGGGCCGGGGCGATCGCCGGTCACATCCAGCGCTTCCGCGAGGAGACGCGCGAGCGGCGCATCGGCATCGCGCGGGAGGCCGAGCGGCGCTTCGGCCACAAGGTCTCCTGGGGCGTCGAGTGCGGCGGCGAGCGGGAGATGTTCACCACCCTGTCGGTGCCCGTCATGACCCGGCTCCGGCAGCCCGAACGCCGCGTCCTCGACACCCTCGTCGAGGCCGGCGTCGCCCGCAGCCGCAGCGACGCGCTCGCCTGGTGCGTGCGGCTCGTCGGCAAGAACACCGACGAATGGCTGTCCGAGCTGCGCTCCGCGCTGCAGCACGTCGAACGCGCCCGCGCCGCCGGCCCCCAGGCCTGAGCCCGGCGCCGGACCCCAGCGCGGGGGCGGGGCCCGGCCGGCTTCATTACCCGATCTCAATGATCACTGGGTGTGATCATGGTGCTGACCTCGCCTAATGTGCGTTCCAAGCGAGTCGGCGGGGAGGGGTGGTGGTCGGGTGGTGCACGGGCTGCGCTGCCTGGACGGCTCCGACCTCGCCGTGGTGCCGGTCGCCTCGCTCGACCGCGGCGGCAACCCGTTCGAGGTCACGCTGGAGCTGTGGCGCGACGGCGACTCGTTCGGCGCGGTGGGGGAGCGGTGCGGGTACTTCCTGGCCGACCTCGCCGTCCGGGTGGCGGCGGCGAGGGCGGACGGGTCCCCGCAGGCCGCCCGCTGGGCCGACCCCGACGACCGGTTCCCGGAGCCGTCCACCGGCGGCGGGGCCCGCGAGCCCGAGCTGTTCGCGTTCCGCTACCGTGATCGCGGCGACGTGATGAGCACCGGCGAGCTGCGCTGCGCGCTGCGGACGTCCTCCATGTGGGTCGGACGGCAGCAGTCCGCGGCCGGACGGTGGCGGATCGCGCGGCGGGCCGTCATCGAGGCGTGGGGCGCGAGCGGGCGCGGCGTCCGCGCCGTGCTCACCTCCGCCGAGCTCGCCCGATTCCTCGCCGAGCTGCTCGCCGAGGCCGCCAAATCGGTTCCGGGGGGCGTGGGGGGCCGCCCTTTCACGGGCGCGCCGCCGGTCCCGGGGGGCGCGGAGGGCCGTCCGCCGGCGCCGGACGGGCCGGAGCAGGCCGAACGGCCAGTCCGGACCGTTCCACGAATTAGCATGACATGACGGGAACGGCTAGATAACCAGCGCCGTCGGGCCATAATTGAGCGTTCTCCCGCCAGGGACGGCCGCTCGAAGGGAAGCCCATATGGGGGTTCGGCGTACGGAGGAGCCGCGCAAGCGCATGCCGCGCGGCATGCGGAACGCCGGTGGACGGCTGAGCTCCGCCGTCCGCGGCAGCGGCCCGTACGCGGCCTTCCGCGACGCCGTCTACCGGATGTACGAGCACCGGGTCGAGGCGTCGCTCCCGAAGGACGTCACCCCGCGGCACGTTGGCGTGATCCTGGACGGCAACCGCCGCTGGGCCAGGTCGATGGGCCTCGCCGACGTCAACACCGGGCACCAGGCCGGCGCGCAGAAGATCTCCGAGCTGCTGCAATGGAGCGCGGAGGCGGGCGTGGAGCACGTCACGCTGTGGCTGCTGTCCACCGACAACCTGAACCGCCCGGCCGTCGAGCTGGCCCCGCTGCTGGAGATCATCGAGAACACCGTCCGGCAGCTCGCCTCCGACGGCTGGCACGTCAAGCCCGTCGGCGCCCTCGACCTGCTGCCCGATAAGACCGCACGTGTCCTGAAAGATGCGGGTGAGGCCACATCGGACGCACCCGGCCTGATTGTGAACGTCGCGGTTGGGTATGGGGGTAGGCGTGAGATCGCTGATGCGGTGCGCTCACTGCTCATCGAGCAGGCGAGCCGGGGCACCAGCATCGAGGAACTCGCCGAGATCCTCGACGTGGAGCACATCGCGGAGCATCTCTACACGCGCGGTCAGCCGGATCCGGACCTGGTCATCCGCACCTCGGGGGAACAGCGTCTCTCCGGCTTCATGCTCTGGCAGAGCGCCCACTCGGAGTTCCACTTCTGCGAGGTCCACTGGCCGGACTTCCGCAAGGTCGACTTCCTCCGGGCCATGCGTTCCTACGCCGCGCGGCACCGGCGCTACGGTACCTGACGGTCACTCCACGGCCCCCACCGCCAGCGCGGCGGACCGGCGCGCCACCGAGCACTTCTCCTCGACAGATCCGTGCAGGTCACGCCTGTGCGGGCAGGCCGGGTGAGAGATGTTCACCGGAAGGTTCCCCATCATCAGGGAGATCGAGTGGCCACAACCTCCGCGCGCCGTCCCGGCCCGTCCGGGAACCCTTCCGGGACGAACTCCGTCCCGGATCGGCGCACGTACGTCCTCGACACCAGCGTCCTGCTCGCCGACCCGGGGGCGCTGACCCGGTTCGCCGAGCACGAGGTCGTACTCCCCATCGTCGTCATCTCCGAGCTTGAGGCCAAGCGTCACCACCCCGAGCTCGGATACTTCGCCCGGCAGGCCCTGCGCGAGCTGGACGACCTGCGCCTGCTGCACGGCCGCCTGGACGAGCCCGTGTCCGTGGACGGCCCGCTCGGCGACCAGGGCGGCACGCTCCGCGTCGAGCTGAACCACGCCGACCCGAGCGTGCTGCCGGACGGTTTCCGGCTCGGCGACAACGACACCCGCATCCTGTCGGTGGCGGCGTGGCTCGCGCACGAGGGGCACGACGTCGTCCTGGTCTCCAAGGACCTCCCGATGCGGGTGAAGGCGTCCGCGGTCGGCCTCACCGCCGAGGAGTACCGGGCGGAGCTGGCGGTCGTGGAGTCGGGCTGGACCGGCATGCGGGAGCTGGAGGTCCCGGCCGGGGACGTCGAGGACCTCTACGAGTCGGGGACCGCGGACATCGAGGAGGCCAGGGACCTGCCCTGCCACACGGGGCTGCGGCTGCTGTCGGAGCGCGGCTCGGCCCTCGGCCGGACGCAGCCGGACAAGTCCGTGCGGCTGGTGCGCGGCGACCGGGAGGTGTTCGGGCTGCGCGGCCGGTCCGCCGAGCAGCGGATCGCGCTCGACCTGCTGATGGACGACAACGTCGGCATCGTCTCGCTCGGCGGCCGCGCGGGCACCGGCAAGTCGGCGCTCGCGCTGTGCGCGGGCCTGGAGGCCGTGATGGAGCGGCGGCAGCACCGCAAGGTCGTGGTGTTCCGCCCGCTGTACGCGGTCGGCGGCCAGGAGCTCGGCTACCTGCCCGGCTCGGAGAACGAGAAGATGTCGCCGTGGGCGCAGGCCGTCTACGACACCCTGTCGGCGGTGACGACCCCGGACGTCATCGACGAGGTCGTGGACCGTGACATGTTGGAGGTCCTGCCGCTCACCCACATTCGCGGCCGGTCGCTGCACGACGCGTTCGTGATCGTGGACGAGGCGCAGTCGCTGGAGCGCGGCGTCCTGCTGACCGTGCTGTCGCGGATCGGCGCGGGCTCACGGGTCGTCCTGACGCACGACGTGGCGCAGCGCGACAACCTGCGGGTCGGACGGCACGACGGCGTCGCGGCGGTGGTGGAGAAGCTCAAGGGGCATCCGCTGTTCGCGCACGTGACGCTGACGCGGTCGGAGCGCTCGCCGATCGCCGCGCTGGTGACCGACATGCTCGGCGACGTCGGCGGCTGACAGGGCCCGTCCTGGAGACCCCTGAGGTCACCTGGGGTCACCTGAGGTCGCCTGGGACAGGTGAACCCCGGCGGTACGCTGTGCGCGGCCGCCGGGGTTCGCGCGTTTCGTCGGCACCCCAGGAATGGCTCTACGGAACGTGATCGTTAAACACCGGACCGTGGACCTGTGAGGAAGGTCACATGACCTCGTCCGGGGGCCGGGATCCCCTGGTCCTGTCGCGGTTTCGGCGTTTCGTCCGGGGAGTTGACAAGCGTCCCAGCCGCAGCTTTCGTCTCGTTTCGGTTGCGGAGCAACCCTCGGCCTCGGGCATTGTGTCTCCCCGTAAGCACCCCCGAACGGTGCCGGACCGGGAGCGCGTCCCCTTCACGACACGCGCGACGGGCACGGCGCCGGCCCGGGTCCGGGGCCGCCGGAACCTCCACGCGGCCGGACGGACCAGGGGTGAAGCAGCTCGGACGCGTGTCCATGCGCGTGCGACCGTCGGAAGGACCGCCTTGTACGGAGACCGTCCAGGGTCCCCTAGGCGAGACGAACGACAGAACTTTGACTCTCCGGAGCCGTGGTCGCCCGCGGCTCCTCTTGCCCCGGCCCCCCAGATCCCGATCCAGGCCACCGGCGCGTTCGCCACGCCGCCCGCTGAGCCCGGCGCGTCCGGTCCGACCGGCGCGTCCGGTCCGGCGCCGGCGCCGCACGAGGACGATGTGAAGGTCGCCGGCACCGCCCGCACCCAGGTCGCCGAGCCCGCCGGTGACACGCTCGGCTTCCAGGCCCTTCCGGCCGAGCCGCTCCGCACCGGCTTCTCCGCCGAGCGGAACCGCGACGAGATCGCGTCCGGCGGCCCCCGGGGCGGCGCGGGCAAGCGCAACGGGATGCGGATCGTGGCCGTCGCCGCGGGCGCCGCGGTGGTGATCGGCGGCGGCGCGGCCGCCGCGCTCGCGCTGACCGGCGGTTCCGGCGGCGGCGACGACGCGACCGTCAAGCCGACCAGGCAGCTGGCCGACGCCGCGCCGAAGGTCGACCCGAAGGTCCTGGAGGAGCAGCGGCGCAAGCTGGCCCTCGAACGCGCGTCCCGTGCGGCGCGCGAGGACGCGGGTAAGGGCCCGTCCCTGCTCCCGAAGGGCAAGCCCGTCCCGACCAAGAAGCCGGACGAGGACGGCGGCGGCGGCGGTGGCGGCGGCCCGATCGGCGACCCGGTCCCGGCGGGCGAGGCGCAGCGCATCGCCAAGCGGCTGATGCCGAGCTTCGGGTTCAGCGGCTCCGGCCAGTTCGGCTGCCTGGTGAAGCTGTGGGACAGGGAGAGCGGCTGGAACACCCACGCCGCCAACCCGTCCGGCGCGTACGGCATCCCGCAGGCGCTGCCCGGCGACAAGATGGCCAGCGCCGGGCCCGACTGGCGCAACAACGCCACCACGCAGATCAAGTGGGGCCTCGGCTACATCAAGAACCGCTACGACACGCCGTGCGGCGGCTGGTCGCACTTCCAGTCGGCGGGCTGGTACTGATCCGTCTGGACGCGTCCCAGGCGCTCAGCGGGGTTCCTGGGACTCGTCCGACGTGCCCGTCGCGTCCGCCGTGCTCGTCGTGCCTGTCATTCCGAGGACGTCGAGGGCCGCGTCGAGCTGCTCGGCGGTCAGCTTCCCGTCCGCCACGTAGCCGCGTTCCAGGACCACCTCGCGGATGGTCCTGCGTTCCCTGAGCGCCTGCTTGGCGACCTTCGCCGCCTCCTCGTACCCGATGTAGCGGTTGAGCGGCGTCACGATCGACGGCGACGACTCGGCGTACTCGCGCATCCGGTCGGCGTCGGCCTCGATGCCGTCGACGCAGCGGTCGGCGAGCAGCCGCGACGCGTTCGCCAGCAGGGTGATCGACTCCAGCACGTTGCGGGCCAGCATCGGCAGCATCACGTTCAGCTCGAAGCTGCCGGACGCGCCGCCGAACGCGACCGCCGCGTCGTTCCCGATGACCTGCGCCGCGACCTGCGCGACCGCCTCCGGGATCACCGGGTTCACCTTCCCCGGCATGATCGACGAGCCGGGCTGCAGGTCGGGCAGCCGGATCTCGGCGAGCCCGGCGCGCGGGCCCGAGCCCATCCAGCGCAGATCGTTGACGATCTTGGTGAGGCTGACCGCGACGGTGCGGAGCGCGCCGCTCGCCTCGACCAGGCCGTCCCGCGCGCCCTGCGCCTCGAAGTGGTCGCGGGCCTCCGTCAGCGGCAGACCCGTGACCCGCGCGATCTCGGCGATGACGCGGCCGCCGAAGCCGTCCGGGGTGTTGATGCCGGTGCCGACCGCGGTCCCGCCCAGGGGCAGCTCCGCCAGCCGCGGCAGGACGGCCTCCAGCCGCTCCACCCCGTGCCCGACCTGCGCCGCGTACCCGCCGAACTCCTGCCCGAGCGTCACGGGCGTCGCGTCCATCAGGTGGGTGCGGCCCGACTTCACCACCGTCGCGAACTCGCGGGACTTGCGGTCGAGCGCGTCCCGCAGATGGCGCAGCGCGGGGATCAGGTCGTTCAGGACGGCGCCCGTGGCCGCGATGTGGATGGAGGAAGGGAACACGTCGTTCGACGACTGCGACGCGTTCACATGGTCGTTCGGATGGACGGGCCGTCCGAGCCGCTCCTCCGCCAGCGTCGCCACGACCTCGTTGGCGTTCATGTTCGACGACGTCCCGGACCCGGTCTGGAACACGTCGATGGGGAAATGGTCGTCCCAGCGGCCGTCCGCGACCTCGCGGGCGGCGGCGGCGATCGCGCGGGCGAGGTCGTCGTCGAGCACCCCGAGCTCGGCGTTCACCGTCGCCGCCGCAGCCTTGATCTGGCCCAGCGCGGCGATGTGCGCGGCCTCAAGGGGCCGTCCCGAGATCGGGAAGTTCTCCACCGCGCGCTGCGTCTGCGCCCGCCACTTCGCCGCCGCCGGCACGCGGACCTCGCCCATCGAGTCGTGCTCGACCCGGAACTCCTGCTCGCCCATCAAAGCCTCCCGTGCGCGTCCCTGGCCGCCACTCATGGCAGCCAGGCGGGTGGCTCCCGCATTCCCCGGGGTGGGGCGTGTCACTCCTTGTTGAGCGTGTAGTTCCTGCGCTCGCCGGGGGAACCGAGGGGCTTCCGCAGGCCGTTGACCCAGACGTCGCAGGCGGACGCGTCGTAGATGACCGCGTTGAGGCGCGGCTGGCCGTACTGGCGGGCCTCGCTCACCCGCAGGGTCTCGTCGCTGAGCACGGCGCCGCCCGGGACCGACACGAAGATCCTGCAGCCGGTGTTGCGGGCGCGGACGACCAGCGTGCTGGACTCGATGCCGGGCGGCGCGTCCTCCCCGCCGCCCGCCGGGCTCGACGACGACTCGCTCGGGGACGGCCCCGGGCTCTCCCGCATCATGCCGACGATCAGCGCGGTGGCGCCGATCCCGCAGGACGCGACGGTCGCGCCGATCAACCCGATCACGACCATCAGCCGGTAGCGGGGCGTGTGCGCGTGGCGTCCCGACCGGGGCCCGGCGACGGCGCGTTCCAACCGGTCGACCGCGCGGGCGTGGCTGAGCCTGCGGGTCGGGTTCTTCTCCAGCAGCCCGACGATCACGGGGCCGAGCACGCCCGCGTTCTGCGGGGACGGGGTCGACTCGTTCGCCAGCGCGCTGAGCGTCGCCATCACGTTCTCGCGCTCGAACGGCGGGTGGCCCTCCAGGGCGGCGAACAGCGTCGCGCCGAGCGACCACAGGTCCGAGCGCGGCGTCGCCTTCTCTCCGGCCGCCACCTCGGGCGCCACGTACGCGGGCGAGCCCATGAAGTGGCCCGTCTTCGTCAGGCTGGCCGAACCGGTCGAGAACGCGAGGCCGAAGTCGGTGAGGACGACGCGGTCGCCGTCCAGGATCACGTTGCTGGGCTTCAGGTCGCGGTGGACGATCCCGGCCTTGTGCGCGGTGCTGAGCGCTTCCAGCAGCGCGCGGCCGATGTGCGCGACCCGCTCGGGCGGCAGCGGGCCCGAGCGTTCGATGAGCTGTTCGAGGCTCGGCGCCTCGATCATCTCCATCACGATCCAGGGCCGGCCCTGCTCGATGACCACGTCGTACACCTCGACGATGGAGTGCGTGCGCAGCTGTGCGGGCGCGCGCGCCTCCCGGAGGGTACGACGGTAGAAGACCACCCGGTCGTCCTCGGTGAGGTCCTCGGGGAGCCGGAGCTCCTTGATCGCCACGGCACGGTCGAGGAGCTCGTCATGCCCTCGCCACACGGTGCCGTTGGCACCCTGACCTATCTCCGAGATCAGCCGGTAGCGCGTCGCGAGAACGAGGCGCTCTGACTGTGACATGGCGGAAAAGATACCGGAGAGGGTAGGCGGTCATCGGGGAGACGTCGGGACCAACCTGGATTTTGTCCAGCAATGTGACCTGCTGGCAAGAATCACCAAGAAAGCGGCACGCAGCCGCAAGACCGCCAGCACCGCTCGGCACTGCTTGCCAAGCCTCCGCGCCGCCGCAGCGCGTCGCCGCCGCCCGTTGTCGTCCGTCGTCGTCCGCGCCGCTCGTCGCCGTTCGCCGGCGGTCAGCGCCTGCCGATGGTCAGGACGGGGCCCGTGGTGTCGGCGAAGAAGTCCTCGCCCTTGTCGTCCACGACGATGAACGCGGGGAAGTCCTCGACCTCGATCTTCCAGACGGCCTCCATGCCGAGCTCCGGGTACTCCAGGACGTCCACTTTCTTGATGCAGTCCTGGGCGAGGCGTGCGGCGGGGCCGCCGATCGAGCCGAGGTAGAAGCCGCCGTGCTCCTTGCAGGCGTCCGTGACCTGCTTGGACCGGTTGCCCTTTGCCAGCATGACGAGCGAGCCTCCGGCGGCCTGGAACTCCTCGACGTAGGAGTCCATCCGCCCGGCGGTGGTGGGGCCGAACGAGCCGGACGCGTAGCCCTCCGGCGTCTTGGCCGGGCCCGCGTAGTAGACGGCGTGGTCGCGCATGTACTGCGGCATGGGCTCGCCCGCGTCCAGCCGCTCTTTGATCTTGGCGTGCGCGATGTCGCGCGCCACGACCAGCGGCCCGGTCAGCGACAGCCGCGTCTTCACCGGATACCTGGTCAGCTCGGCCCGGATCTCCGCCATCGGACGGTTCAGATCGATTTGGACGACCTCATCATCGAGGTGCTCGTCGGTCGTTTCGGGCAAGTACTGCGCCGGGTCGGTCTCCAGGCGCTCCAGGAACACGCCGTCCGCGGTGATCTTGGCGAGGGCCTGCCGGTCGGCGCTGCACGACACCGCCATCGCCACCGGGCAGGACGCCCCGTGCCGCGGCAGCCGGATCACGCGGACGTCGTGGCAGAAGTACTTGCCGCCGAACTGCGCGCCGATGCCGAGCCGCTGCGTCAGCTCGAACACCTGGAGCTCCAGCTCCAGGTCGCGGAACCCGTGCCCGAGCGGAGAGCCCTCGCTCGGCAGCGTGTCCAGGTAGTGGGCGGACGCGTACTTGGCGGTCTTCAGCGCGTACTCGGCGGACGTCCCGCCGACCACGATCGCCAGGTGGTACGGCGGGCACGCGGCCGTCCCGAGCGAGCGGATCTTCTCCTCCAGGAAGGACATCATCCGCTTCGGGTTCAGGACGGCCTTCGTCTCCTGGTAGAGGAACGACTTGTTCGCGCTGCCGCCGCCCTTGGCCATGAACAGGAACTTGTACGCCTCGCCTGGCGCCGCGTACAGCTCGATCTGAGCGGGGAGGTTGCTGCCGGTGTTCTTCTCGTCCCACATCGTCACCGGCGCCATTTGCGAGTAGCGCAGGTTCAGCTTCGTGTACGCGTCGTACACGCCGCGCGAGATGTGCTCCTCGTCGTTCCCGTCCGTCAGGACGTGCTGGCCGCGCTTGCCCATCACGATCGCGGTCCCGGTGTCCTGGCACATGGGCAGGACGCCGCCGGACGAGATCCCCGCGTTCTTCAGCAGGTCCAGGGCCACGAAGCGGTCGTTGGGGGACGCCTCGGGGTCGTCCAGGATGCGGCGGAGCTGCGCCAGGTGCGCGGGACGCAGCAGGTGCGAGATGTCGCGCATCGCGGTCTCGGTGAGCAGCCGCAGAGCCTCCGGCTCGACCTGGAGGAACGTCCGGCCGCCGGCTTCGAACGTGGAGACCCCGTCGGAGGTCAGGAGACGGTAGTCGGTCTCGTCCGGGCCGAGCGGCAGCAGGTCGGTGTAGGAGAACTCAGGCATCTCAGGCAGATCCTCGTGCGATTCCGATGGGTGCGGTGTCTACGGAATCACAGGTTACGGGCTAGGGAAGCGCCGGTTCACAGGGGGCGACGGCCTCGCCGGAGGCGACGGGGGCGCGGGGCGTGACGCGGGCGCGCAGGCCGAGGACGACGCCGGCCGCGACCAGCGCGGCGCCCGCCAGGTCGGCCGGGGCGGGCCGGCCGATGCCGAGCGCCACCGTCGTGATCACCGCGCTGACCGGGATCAGGCCCGCGAACAGCCCGGCGCGGTCGGCGCCGAGTCGTCCGATGGCGTTGTACCACAGCAGGAACGCGATCGTGGTGACGACCACCGACAGGTACGTGAAGCCCGCCAGCTCGCCGGACGTGGGGGTGCGGAGCACGGCCGTGCCGTCCACGGCGAGGCCGACGGCCAGCAGCATCGGCGCGGCCAGCGCGGCGGAGTAGGCCGAGACGCGCAGCGGGCCGAGCCTGGGCAGCAGCGGGACGGCCAGCAGCGAGAAGCACACCTCGCCGACGAGCGCGCCCAGCGACAGCAGCAGCCCCCGGACGCTCCCGCTGCCGAGCCCGTTGGCGAGCGCGGCCCCGGCGGCGACCACGCACGCCGACAGCACGAGCGCCGGGGCGGGACGGCGTCCCTCCAGCAGCGGGCCGATCAGCGCCAGCACGATCGGCACCGTCGCGATCACCGTGCCGATCGTGGCCGGGCTGGTGTCCTGGGTGGCCGCGACGATGCAGACGTTGAACGCGACCAGGCCCGTCCCCGCCAGCGCCGCCAGCAGGAGCCAGTCCCGGAGGGAGGGGCGCCGCGCCGGGCCGCCGGCGAACCGGACCACGGCCAGCAGGACCAGCGCGGCGACCGTGTACCGCGCCGCCTGCCCGCCGAACACGGGATAGTCGGCGATGGTCGCGGACACGGCGGTCAGCGTCCCGACCAGGAACATGGCCGACCCGGCCCCGGCCATCCCGTGCCTGTGAGAAGTGTTCATGGACGGAACGCTATGGTCTGACTTGGTCCATGTTGTAGAGCCAATCACCGGGTGCGAACCTGGACCATTTCGCTCTCCGTGACGTTCGCACTCCCTGTTGACGCTGAGAGTCATGTGACCGACCTTCATCTGCCGCTCGACCGGTCCGCCGGTCGGCTCGCGGCCCAGATCGCCGCCGGATTCCGCACGGCGGTGCGCACCGGCAGGCTGACCGCCGGGACGAGGCTGCCGTCGAGCCGCGACCTGGCGCGCGACCTGGACGTCTCCCGCGGCGTCGTCGTCGCCGCCTACGAGCAGCTGACCGCGGAGGGGTTCCTGGTCGCGCGGCGCGGCGACGGCACCCGCATCGCGCCGCTGGCCCGGCCCGACGAGCCGCCCGCGGCGTCGTCGAACGGCGTGCCCGACCGAACCCGAGAACTCAGGCGGGCGCCCGCGCCCCCGCCCCCGTACGACCTGTGGCCGGGCAAACCGGACCTGTCGGCCTTCCCGCGCGAGCGCTGGATCGCCGCGGCCCGCGCCGCGCTGCGCACGCTGCCGCACGACGCGCTCACTTACCCCGACCCGGCAGGCGTGGACGCGCTGCGCGCCGAGCTGGCCGGCTACCTCGGCCGGGTCCGCGCCGCGCACGCCGACCCCGGCCGCGTCGTGATCATGAACGGGGTGGCGCAGGGGCTGTCTGCCCTGCTCCGGCTGCTGCGCTCCGCCGGGCACACCCTCCTCGCGGCCGAGGACCCCACCAGCGACCGGCAGCTGCCGATGCTGGACGCCTCAGGACTGCGGGTGCTCCGCGTCCCCGTCGACGCCGACGGGCTGGACGTCGGCGCGCTCGCCCGCACCGGGGCGCGGGCCGTCCTCGTCACGCCCGCGCACCAGTACCCGACCGGCGTCGTGCTGTCCCCGGCCCGCCGCGCCGAGCTGATCGCCTGGGCGCGGGACGTCGACGGCCTGATCCTGGAGGACGACTACGACGCCGAGTTCCGCTACGACCGCGAGCCCGTCGGCTGCCTCCAGGGCGTCGACCCGGACCGCGTCGTCCTGCTCGGCTCGGTGAGCAAGTCCCTCGCGCCCGCGCTGCGGCTCGGCTGGGCCGTCGCGCCGCCGTCCGTCGCGGGGCGGCTGCGGGCCCACCGCGGCACCACCGACCTCGGCGCGCCCGTCCTGGAGCAGTACGCCCTCGCCGAGCTGATCAGGGGCGGCGGGTACGACCGGCATCTGCGCACCATGCGGCGGCGGTACCGGTCCCGGCGGGACGCGCTGGCCGAGGCGCTGGACGTCCACCTGCCCGGCGCCGTGGTTCGCGGCGTCTCAGCGGGCATCCACCTCTACGTGGAACTTCCCCGGGGATGCGACGAGGACGCGGTCGTGGCCCGCGCCGCGCGGACCGGCGTGTGCGTCGCGGGCGCCCGCTCCATGTGGTCGCCGGGACGCGCGGGCCATGCCGTGCCCGCGCTCGTCCTCGGGTACGCGAGCCTTCCGGAGCCGCGCCTGCTCAAGGCCGCGCGACTGCTGGGCCAAGCGGTTACCGAAGGTGCTGGGGGGTAGGACCAGCATCCCCGAGGTAGGAGTGATCCATGAGTCTTGAAGAGGCCGCGCGGCAGCTGAAGATGGCTGGCCACGACGCGCAGGTGGCCTTCGACTGTGTCGGCCTGGGCGACCTCGAACGGGCGCAGGAGCACGCCGTGACGCTCCGGGCCGCGGCCGACGCCGCCGAACTCGCGCTGAGCCGCGCCCTGCAGGACCTGACCCCGGAGCAGGCCCAGGCCGAAGGCGAACGCGCCGTCACCGCACTCGAAGACGCCTGAACCTTCGTCGTTCCGGGCCCCCGTTCGCGCGTCCCGCGTGGGCGGGGGCTCGGCGCGTTGCGGGACGCGTCAGGCGACGGGCCGTTCCACGGCGGGCGCGTCCGGGCGAGCGCCCTTGACCGGGACGGGCTCAAACCCCCTCGCTGTGACGAAAATGACGAGGATCAGCGCCGTGGGGGCTATGAACGCCAGGCGCAGGCCGTGGTCCGCGCTGAGGGGGGCGATGGCGCCGACGACGGCCGCGCCCAGGACGAAGCCGACGTAGTTGAAGATGTTCACGCGGGCGACGGCCACGCCGAGGCCGGTCGGGTCGACCCGACCGGCGGCGGAGAAGGACACGGGCGCGATCACGCTGAGGCCGAGCCCGGCGATCGCGAACGCGGCGATGGCGAAGGCCGCGTTCGGCGCCGCGACGACGCCCGCCATCCCGACGATGCCGACCGCGCCGCCGAGCCGCACGACCCGCACGGGGCCCGACCGGCGGACGGCGAGGTCCGCCACGGCCCGGCTGACCACCATGGCGACCTGGTACGCGACGTAGCCGAGCGGCGCGATCCAGTCGCTGCCGGACAGTTCGTCGTCCAGGTACTTGGCGCCGTAGTTGGAGATCGCGGAGTCGGCGAGGTAGGCGACGGCCATCGCGGCGCCGACGACGAGGATCGGCCGCCACGGGACGCTGCGTCCGGCGGCCTTCAGCTCCTCGGCGGTCGGCCCGTCGCCCTCGTCCGCGCGGGCGTAGAGCCGGCGCCCGGTGGCGAGGGACGCGGCGATCCCGACGGCGGCGGCGATCGCGAAGCCCGTGAACAGCGACAGGTCGATCTTGTTGGTGAGGGACGTCCAGAGGCCGCCGAGGATCCCCGCGACGCTCCACACCGCGTAGAAGCCGGTGATCAGGCTGACGCCGTAGCGGCGTTCGACGGCGACGGCCTGCGCGTTCATGGAGGCGTCCACCGCGCCGACGAACAAGCCGAACGCGGCGACCGCGACGTACAGGGCGAGATCGTTGTCGCCGGTCAGGCCGATGAGCGCGATCGTGACGGCGACCGCGGGCTGGGAGACGCGCAGCACCGGCCCGCTGCCGACCCGCTGGAACAGCGCGCCGGACGCGACGCTGCCCGCCCCCGCGATCAGCGGCACCATCAGCAGCACCAGCGACAGCGTGGCGTCGCTGAGGTGGTGCGCCTTCTGCATCTGCGGGACCTGCGTCACGAGGGACGCGAAGCAGAGCCCCTGGACGGCGAACGCCGCGTACGCCGAGAACCGGGCCCGGCGGTCCCGGACGGTGATGCCCTGACGCATACGGCCCCACCTCTCCGCGGCACGCAATGTGAAGAAGATTCGCGTCAGCGTAGGGACCGGGCGGGCGTCCGGTCAATCGTCAGTCGATGAGGCGCTTGCGCATCCCGCGGACGGCGATGAGCCACATCAGCGCCGCGAACACCCACAGGGCCGCCAGATGACCCAGGTCGGCCAGCGGGTCCAGATCGAAGACCGCGTCCCTGACCAGCTCCACGCAGTGGTAGAGCGGGTTGAGGTACGACACGTTCTGCGCCCAGCCCGGCAGTGACTCGATCGGGAAGAACGTCCCCGCGATCAGGAACAGCGGCGTCACCACACCGGTGATCACGTAGTCGAACGAGTTGATCGACGGGACGACCGAGGACGTCCACATCCCGAACAGGCCGAAGCCGAGCGCGGTGAAGAACGTCACGAACGGCACCAGCAGCATCCCGAACGCGGGATCGAGGCCGAAGAACATCCCCACGACGATCGGCGTGCACGAGTACACCGACGACTTGGCCGCGATCCACAGGGCCTCGGCCGTCACCAGCTCGTGGACGTCCACCGGCGTGGCGAGCATCCCGTCGTAGGTGTGCTGGAACACGCGCCTGATGTAGCCGTTGAACATCCCCGGGAACACCGAGGTGAACAGCGCGGCCGTGCCGACGACGCCCGTCGCGACGAAGTCCAGGTACTTGTAGTCCCCGATCACCGCGACCATCGAGCCGAACCCGTAGCCGAAGGCGAGCAGGAAGAAAGTCGGCTCCACCATCGAGGCGAACGACTGCGACTTCCAGTACCGCTTGTAGAGGGCCAGCTCGTGCCGCCAGATGCCCGCCACCGGCGCGAACTCGAACCGCCGCAGCCGCGGCGCCCGCTCCGCCCGTACCGTCGTCTCCGCCGTCGCGGTCATTCCTGCCTCCCCACGGGGCTTCGCAAGTACTGGTCGGCTCCGCTCATTCCACACGCTCCCCGGTCAGCACGACGAACACGTCTTCGAGGTTGGCGGCGCGGCGGACGCCGTCCGGGCCCAGGTCGTCCTCCAGGGACGGCGAGATCGTCTCGGCCTTCAGCACCGACACCGAAGGGCCGGTGCGGCGCGTCGGCAGCCCGGACGCCCTGGCCAGCCGCTCCACCTCCGCCAGCCGGTCGGGCGGCCCGTAGTGCTCGACGACCCGGTCGCCCGCGTACTCGGCGACCATCGCCGACGGCGACCCGCGGGCGATGACGCGGCCGTGCGACATCAGCGCGCACTCGTCCGCCAGCCGCTCGGCCTCCTCGATGTAGTGCGTGGACATGAGCACGGTCGTGCCCCCGGCGCGCAGCCCGTCGATCAGTCCCCACAGCTCCGCGCGCACCTGCGGGTCGAGTCCGACGGTCGGCTCGTCCAGCAGGACGAGCGCGGGCCGGTGCACCAGCCCGCGGGCGATCAGCAGCCGCCGCCGCATGCCGCCGGACAGGTCGTCCACCTTGGTCAGCTGCCGCTCGGTCAGGTGCGCGAGGGCCAGCGCGTCGTCCACGGCCTGCTTCCGCGCCCCGCGCGGCACCCGGTACAGGTGCGCGAACACCTCCAGGTTCTCGCGGGCGGTCAGCTCCTCGTCGAGGTTGTCCTGCTGCGGGACGACCCCCATCGCGGCCCGCGCGCGCTTGGACTCCCGTGGGATGGGGAAGCCCAGCACGTGGATGCTGCCCTCGGTCGCGATCGCCTGCGCGGTCAGCATCTTCATGGTGGTCGACTTGCCGGCGCCGTTCGGGCCCAGCAGCCCCAGGCACATGCCCGTGGGGACCTCAAGGTCGAGCCCGTCCACGGCGGTGAAGTCGCCGAAGCGCTTCACCACGCCGCGAAGGCTGATCGCCGCCGCCGCGGATTTTCCCTGGGCAGCCGCGATCTGCGCTCGTTGCACCGTCATAGCTCTCACACTAGGGAAAATTCCGGACATAACCCCACTCGTTTTCCGGGAGGCGGGGCCGCCGCCGGGGGCTAACCTCGTGGTGTGGACGTCCCCCAGCCCGACGGCCGGCCGCGGCCGGCAGCCGAGAAGGTGACGCGCGTCCGCGATCTGCGCGCGTCCGACGCCGACCGGGAGCGCGTCGCCGCCGTCCTCGGGGAGGCCTTCGCCGACGGCCGCCTCACCGCCGACGAGCACGCCGACCGCACCGCCCGCGCCTACGCAGCCCGCACGCTGGGCGAACTCACCGGCCTCACCGGCGACCTCAGCCCCGAGGAGGCCCAGCCCATCCTCGTGGACGACCGCCCCGTCTCGGTCTTCTTCGGACGCACCCGCCGGGACGGGCGCTGGGTCGTCCCCGTGAAGCTGCCCCTGCTCGCCCTGTTCGGGACGGTCGAACTGGATCTGCGCGAGGCCGTCCTCCAGCGCCGCCACATCGTGCTCGACTCGTTGGTCCTCGGCGGCCGGATCCGGCTGCTCGTGCCCGACGGCGTCCGCGTGGACGTCACCGGACGCACCATCCTCACCGCCCGCGACCTGCGGGCCCGTCCCGTCGCCGACGGCCCCACCATCGAGGTCGGCGGAACCCTGATCTTCGGCTCCGTGCGCGTCCGGGCGCCGAAGCGCACGCTTCGGGCACGCGTCCGCGGACGTTTCACCCGCGGCGGCTAGGCCCGCCTACACCGCCGTGTCGAAGTTGATCGCGCTGTAGGCGCGGAGCTTGCCGAGCTGGTGCTCGCTGTCGATCGTCCGGATCGTCCCGCTGCGGGAGCGCATGACCAGCGAATGCGTCACCGCCGTGCCCTTGCTGTAGCGGACGCCGTCCACGAGCTCCCCGTCGGTGATGCCGGTCGCGGCGAAGAACACGTCGTCGGACGTCACCAGGTCGTCGGTGGTCAGCACCTTGCCGAGCTCGTGGCCGGCATCGGCCGCCCGCTGCCGCTCCTCGTCGTCCTGCGGCCACAGCCGGCCCTGGATCACGCCGCCCAGCGCCTTGATCGCGCACGCCGCGATGATGCCCTCCGGGGTGCCGCCGATGCCGAGCAGCACGTCGACGCCCGTCCCCGGACGGCACGCCATGATCGCGCCGGCCACGTCGCCGTCCAGGATGAACTTGATCCGCGCCCCGGCCTCGCGGACCTCCTTCACGATGCCCTCGTGCCGCGGACGGTCCAGGATGCAGACCGTCACGTCCTGCGGCGAGGAGCCCTTCGCGCGGGCGACCGCGCGGATGTTGTCGGCGATCGGGCGCTCGATGTCGACGGCGTCCGCCGCCTCCGGGCCGGTCACCAGCTTCTCCATGTAGAACACGGCGGACGGGTCGAACATCGAACCGCGCGGCGCCACCGACAGCACCGCGATCGCGTTGTTCATGCCGAGCGCGGTCAGCCGCGTCCCGTCCACCGGGTCGACGGCGACGTCGCACTCGGCGCCGGAGCCGTCCCCGACCTCCTCGCCGTTGAACAGCATCGGCGCGTTGTCCTTCTCGCCCTCGCCGATCACCACGACGCCCCGCATCGACACGGTGTTGATCAGCTGGCGCATGGCGTTCACGGCGGCCCCGTCCGCGCCGTTCTTGTCCCCGCGGCCGACCCAGCGGGCCGCGGCCATCGCGGCCGCCTCGGTCACCCGGACCAGTTCCATCGCCAGGTTGCGGTCCGGGGCCGCGGGCTCGGTGGTGAGCGGGGAGGAAACGGTGGTCTCATCGGACATGGCGGCCCAGCCCTTCGGTCGGTGATATCTCGGATTCTCCGTGGACGGGACGCCCGGCCACAAATTGGACCAGACCAGCCGGGGTCATGGATCGTACCTGCGCGGACGGCGGCGCCCGCGCGCCCCGCCGGATTCGGCGGCCGCGCAGGCAAGGGATCGTTTCCCCCTGGGAGAGGGCGTAATCTCAGGCGACATGAGCAGCCACATCGACGTGCCGTCCGGCGAGGTGACACGCGACGGGGACGCGGGGACCGCCGACGCCCCCGCACGCCCCTCCGACCGCGGTGCCGCCACGCGCGGCGCCCTGCTGGCCGCGGCGAGGGACGTCTTCTGCGAGTCGGGCTTCGCCCAGGCCGCGGTGACCGACATCGTCGCGAGGGCGGGCGCGAGCGTCGGCAGCCTGTACCACCACTTCAACGGCAAGGCCGACCTGTACCTGACGCTGTTCGAGGAGTTCCAGGTCGGGCAGCAGGAGCGCACCCGCAAGGCGATCAACGCCGTCCGGGAGGCGGGCGAGACCGACCCGATGCGGCAGTTCCTCGCCGGGGCGCGCGCCTACCTCGACGGCTGCCTGGAGGAGCGCGACGTCTCCCGGCTGTTCATCTCCGGCGACGGCCCGCCCGGATTCGACCGCGTGATGCGGCAGCGGCTCGGCAAGTGGGCCCGCCGCAGCGCCGCGCTGTTCCACACCGCCGACGACGGGGGCGTGGACGAGGCCCTGGTCGTGGTGCTGACCGGCGCGATGGCGGGCGCGGTGTCGGAGATCTCGCTGATGGACGACGAGGACGCCGCCCGCCGCCTCGCCGACGAGATCATGGCCATCGTCGGGACGATCACGAACCCCCGTACGGGGCAGCGCTGAGGGTGCGGGATCCTGGAGGGGTGACCGACAAGACCCCGTCCTCGGCCCCGGGCACAGCGGACACCCGGCGCGAGGACCCAACCGAGAACGCATCCGAGAACGCATCCGGGGGCGTCGCAGGCGGGCGGCCCGTGATCGAGGTGAGCCCGGGCGTGCACAAGCGGCTGACCACCGGGCTCGGCGGCTTCGCCATGGCGATGGGCGCGTGCCTGCTGGTCGTCCTGGCGATCTACGCCATCACGCCCCGCAGCAACGAGGAGGTCCTGCCGACCGTCAACTACGGCACGCAGCTGTGGGCGATGCGCAACGACGCGCCGTACACCTCGTACGCCCCGGAAGGGCTTTCGTCGCGGTGGCGCCCGACCAGCTCCCGGCTCTCCGGCCTGGAATCGGACGGCAAGGAGCCCGTCGCCTGGCACCTGGGGTTCGTGACGCCCAGCGACGAGTACGCGGCGCTGGAGCAGAGCAACGAGAAGGCGTCCGAGTACGTCCCGCGCATGACCAACAGCAGCAAGCCGACCGGGACGCAGCAGGTGAACGGCGTCGCCTGGACGAAATACCACCGCAAGGACAAGAAGGCGAACTCCCTCGCCCGCACCCTGCCGAACGGGGTGAGCCTCGTGGTGACCGGCACGGCGTCCTACGAGGAGCTGGCGTTCCTGGCCGCGTCGCTCAAACCGCAGAGCCGCAAGGACGTCGGCCTCACGCCCTCGGCGACCCCGACGCTCCCGCGCTCCTGATCAGAAGGGTGCGGCGGCGTCGCCGTTCTCCGGACGGTCGAGCGCGGCCGCCAGCCGGGCCCGCGCGCCTTCGAGCCACTCCTCGCACACGGCCGCGAGCCGCTCGCCCCGCTCCCACAGGGTGAGCGACTCCTCCAGCGTCAGCCCGCCGGCCTCCAGCCGCTTGACGACGTCCGCCAGCTCGTCGCGCGCCTGCTCGTACGACGGCTTCTCCGCCGTTTCCTTGTCGTCCGCCATCTGCCCCACCCTAGGACTCTCCCCGCTCCGTGATGGTCACGCCGAGACGGCCTTCGGCCAGCCGGACGTGGAGCCGCTCGCCGTCCTTGACCGCCGCCGACTCCCGCACCACCGCCCCGTCCTCCCGCTGGACGATCGCGTACCCGCGCTCCAGCGTCGCGGCGGGGGACAGGGCCAGCAGCCGGGCGCGGGTGTGCGACAGCTCGTCCCCGGCCCGGTCCAGCGCGCCGGACAGGCAGCGCCTCGACCGGTCGCGCAGCGCCATGACCTGCTCGGACTGCCGTTCGATCTCCCGTACCGGGTCTGCCAGCGCGGGCCGCGACCTGATCGACCGCAGCCATGCCAGCTCCCGCTCCACGCCGCCCGCGAGGCAGCGCCGCCCCCGGTCGCGGAGCTGCCGGACGAGCTGGAGCTGCTCCCGCACGTCCGGGACGGCCTTCTTCGCCGCGTCCGTCGGGGTGGACGCCCGCACGTCCGCGACGAGGTCGAGGAGCGGGGCGTCCTGCTCGTGCCCGATCGCGCTGACCACGGGCGTGCGGACGGCGGAGACCGCGCGGACGAGCGTCTCGTCCGAGAACGGCAGCAGGTCTTCCATCGCGCCGCCGCCACGCGCGATGATGATCACATCGATCCCGGGATCGGCGTCGAGCGCCCGCAGCGCCTCCATGACCTCGCCGACCGCGTACGGGCCCTGCACCGCGGTGTTCTCCACCCGGAACGCCACCGCCGGCCACCGCCGCCGCGCGTTCTGCAGGACGTCGTGCTCGGCGTCGGAGTCGCGCCCGCAGATCAGCCCGATCTTGGCGGGCAGGAACGGGAGCGGCCGCTTGCGCTCCGGCCGGAACAGCCCCTCGGCGGCGAGCACCCGCTTGAGCCGCTCCAGCCGGGCCAGCAGCTCCCCGACGCCGACCGGCCGGATCTCCAGAGCGCTGAGCGAGAACGTCCCGCGGTTGATCCAGAAGTCGGGCTTGGCGTGGACGACGACGCGCGCCCCGTCCGTCACCGCGGGCCCCGCCGCCTCGAACACGGCGCGCGGCCCAACGACGCGCACCGACATGTTCGCCACGGGGTCGCGGAGCGTCATGTAGACCGTCCCGCCGCGGGCGTTGAGGTCGGTGATCTGGCCCTCGACCCAGATCCGGCCGAGCCTGCCGATCCAGCCGCTCACCGCCTGCAGGACCGTCCGCACCGGGACGGGGGATTCGGCCGTGGTCTCCATCGCCATGCCGGAAGCCTATTGCGCACGCCGCACCCGCCGGACGGACGGCATGCCATGCAGGGCACAGGGCACGGCCTTCACATCCTTAGCCCAGCTAACTTAGACCAGTTGAGCAACTCCGAGGAGAGTCATCGTGACCGGATCCGAACGCGAGCTCGCCGAGCAGTTCAACCTGCGCCTGCGCCACGTCGTGCTGATGCTCAGGCGGGTCAGCGCCGACCAGCCGATCACCAGCCAGCAGCTGTCCGTGCTCGGCTCCCTGGAGCACGGCCCGCGCCGGATGACGGCGCTGGCCGCCGAGCACGGCGTCCGCATGCCGACCATGACCGCGCAGATCAACCGGCTCGAACGCGACGGGCTCGTCGCGCGCGGCCGGGACGGGGCCGACGCCCGCGTCGTCACCGTGCGGCTCACCGAGCCGGGACGCGACCGGCTGGCCGCAGGACGGGAACGCCGCATCGGCTTCCTCGCGGAGCGGTTCGCCGACCTGACCGCCGACGAGCGCGCGGCCGTCGCCGCGGCCCTGCCCGCCCTCGACAAACTCCTCGGCGCAGCGGAGACACGTGCTCCCTGACCCCCGAAACGGAGGCATCCATGCACGCGAGGCCCCCGGACCCGGCCTGACCAGCGTCCCCGCACATGGGAAGGGCCCCGGTCGGCGACCGGGGCCCTTCCCATTGGCTCAACTGCTGCCGTTGAGTTTCGCTATGCGGCGTTCGTACATGCCTATGACGTCCTCGCGGGCGGCGTGCTTGCGCTCGTACTCGCGCAACAGCTTCACCTGGTCGACGGACAGGCCGCGCAGGCGCGCCCGCAGCTGCGGCAGGGTGGCGTTGTCGTAGTCGGGCACCGGCAGGTCCTTCGCGACGCGCTCGGCCTCGGCCGGCGCGGCGGGCTTGGACTCCGGCTTCGGCTCGAACCTCGCCTCGTCCTCGCCCTTCTTCGCGGCCGCGCCGGAATCGGCGGCCTTCGGGCGCGGCGCGGGCTTCGCCTTCGGCTTCGGCGCCGGCCCCGCCTCGGGCTTCGGCGCGGGCCGCTGCTCGGGCTTCGGCTCGGGTTTCGGCTCGGGCGCGGCGGCGGGCTTCGCCTTCTCCTTCTCCGCCGCCTTGTGGTGCCTGCCCAGCGCGCCGGGCTTCGCGGGCTTCGGCGGCGCCCCCGGACGGGCGTGCTTCGGCGTGTGCCGCGTCCCGGCGCCCGGCTTGCCGATCGCGATCTCCTCACCGGCGTTCCCCGCGGCGGCGTTCCCTGCGCCGTTCCTCGCGGCGGGCCCCGGCCGGGCGGGCGGCTCGGCGACCCGCGTGCGCCGGACGGGCTCCGGCTCGGCCCCGGGCTCCTCGCCGCGGACCCGCTCCACCACGCGTCCGACGACCTTCTCGGCCGTGCCCTGGACGTCGTCGCGCAGCCGTCCGAGCACCGGCTTCACCCCGCCGCCCTCGGTGATCTCCTTGTAGTCCCGGGTCACCCGGTCGCCGAGGAGCAGCGCCCGGCCCACGCCGAACATGGCCAGCCGGACGGCGTGCAGCGGAAGGTCGCGCACCTGTTCGCCCACCGTGTCCTGCACCTGCTGTTTGAGGCGGCGCGGCGATCTCGTCATCGTCTTTCCTCTTCCTCGCCGACAGGGACACCGGATCGGTCGTACGGCCGGGTCAGGCGGCGTTGTCTTGTCGAATGTCACTCTGCCCCATGGGTGCGAGCGTGGTCACCCCGGGTTAATGGATTTCCGTCCAAAAGCGGCGTGCGGTCAATCACAGGGCGCGCCCACCGGCATCTCGTCCCCACCTGCGGCGGGCCCCACCCGCCCGGCGGGCCGCGTCCGCCGCCGTACTGGCCTTTGGCCGTCACTCGTACGATAGAGGCATGACCGCAAATGCCAAGCGTCGTGTCCTGCTCGCCAAGCCGCGTGGTTACTGCGCGGGCGTTGACCGCGCTGTGCAGACGGTCGAGATCGCTTTGGAGAAGTACGGGGCCCCGATCTACGTCCGGAAGCAGATCGTCCACAACGTCCACGTCGTCAAGACGCTGGAGGAGCGCGGCGCCGTCTTCGTGGACGAGACCGAAGAAGTCCCCGCGGGCTCCATCGTCGTGTTCTCCGCGCACGGCGTCGCGCCCGCCGTGCACGAGGAGGCCAAGGGCCTGAACCTGCGCACCATCGACGCGACGTGCCCGCTGGTCACCAAGGTCCACAAGGAGGCCGTCCGGTTCGCCGACCAGGACTACGACATCCTGCTGATCGGGCACGAGGGCCACGAGGAGGTCATCGGCACCACCGGCGAGGCGCCCGACCACATCCACCTCGTGGACGGCCCCGGCGACGTCGCCAACGTCACCGTCCGCGACCCGGAGAAGGTGGCGTGGCTGTCCCAGACCACCCTCTCGGTGGACGAGACGATCGCCACCGTCGAGAAGCTGCGCGAGCGGTTCCCCAAGCTGACGGACCCGCCGTCCGACGACATCTGCTACGCCACGCAGAACCGGCAGGTCGCGGTCAAGGAGATGGCGGCGCAGGCCCAGTTCGTCATCGTGGTCGGGTCGACGAACTCGTCCAACTCCGTCCGGCTGGTCGAGGTCGCCAAGGAGCACGGCGCCGCCGACGCCCGCCTCGTCGACTACGCCGAGCACATCGACCCGGCCTGGCTTGAGGGCGTCACCACGGTCGGCGTCACCAGCGGCGCGTCCGTCCCGGACGAGCTGGTCGAGGAGGTCCTGGACTGGCTGTACGAGCGCGGCTTCGGCAGGGCGGAGGAGATCGAGTCCGTGCCGGAGAGCATGCGCTTCTCGCTCCCGAAGGAACTCCGCAAGAACCTCCGCATCACGCCCGTCTGACCTGCTGGTCCACGTCCTAGTCGACGTCGCCGTGATGCAGCCGGCGGCGGTCCTGGGCCGTGGTGGGGGACTCGTCCCAGCGCACGGGGTTCTCGTTCTCCTCCTTCTCGAAGAGCCGGACCCCGGCGAGCTTGTCCCGCAGTTCCCTGACGTTCGTCCTGAGCCCGCGGGCCAGGCAGATGACCACCACCAGCACCGTGCCGAAGAACAGCCACGGCGCGGTGGACGCGAGCGCGGTGAGGACGCCGACGGTCACGCCGCGCAGCAGCGACCCGTCGCCGAGCGTGCTGACGACGACGACCGTGAACGTGGCGGCGAAGAACACCAGCGGCGGGCTGACGACCAGCGTCAGCAGGTCGGCGGGACGCGTGGCGAACGCGGCGAGGGCGCAGCCGACCGCGAAGCCGCCGCCGGCGAGCAGCGGCACGCCGAACCAGCGCGACAGCAGCCCGCACACCACCCCGGCGCCGAACATGACGACGATGCCGCCGCGCCCGGTGAGGCTGATCGGGCCGCCCGGGGAGGCCGCGGAGCGCGCCCGTCCCGAGGAGCCGCCGCGCTCACGTCCCACTGGACCCTCCAGGGCCGGCGAGGCGCCGCCCGGCGCGTCGCGTACCGTCGATGAACTCATCGCCACCCCTCCCCGCCGGAGGGACGGCCCGTCGCCGGAGGACTCCCCACGCCTCCCGGCATGCGCGCCCGGCCGTCCTCCGGTTCGCTTCGCTCATGGGTGTTTCGCCGATCACTCTGCTCGGGGACGGCCCGTCCGCCGAAACCTATCGGTTCCGCGGCTGGTCCAGGCTGGGACCATTCCTCATCGGCCATGCGGTCGTCCTTAAGGTCGGCGTCCCCAGAGTCTTCCGCCTCTGCTGCGTCCTCCAAGGCGTCGAACGGTTCGTCGTGTGCGGTGAGTTCCGCTGCGGAGAGCGCGCGCGGGCTTTCCTCCACGGGACGGGCTCCGTCCAGTTCGTCTTCGACCACGCCCAGTTCGTTCAGCTTGCGCGCACTGACAAGTACGCGTGTCTCCAGCGTTCCGATCGTCCGGTTGTAGGACTTGATGGCGCCGGTCAGGGCGCGGCCCAGTTCGTCTACGTGCTGCCCCATCGTCCCTAGGCGCTCGTACAGCTCCTTGCCGAGGTCGAAGACGGCGCGGGCGTTCCGGGAGAGAGCGGCCTGCTGCCATGCGTAGGACGCCGTCCGCAGCATGGAGATGAGGGTCGTCGGCGTGGCGATGTGCACGCGCCGCCGTATCGCGTACTCCAGCAGACTGGGGTCGCGGTCGAGCGCGGGCGCCAGGAACGCCTCGCCCGGAATGAACAGGACGACGAACTCCGGCGCCGGGCTGAACGCCTGCCAGTACGACTTCGCCGCCAGCCGGTCGACATGGTCGCGCAGATGCCGGGCGTGCGCGTCCAGCCGTACCGGATCGCCGCTCTCGGCGGCCTGCAAGTACGCCGCCAGGGAGACCTTGGAGTCGACGACGATGCTCTTACCGCCGACCAGCCGCACCACCATGTCCGGACGGACCGTCCCGTCGACGGTCACGGCACTGGCCTGCTCGTCGAAATCGCAGTGGTGCGTCATCCCGGCGAGTTCCACGACGCGGCGGAGCTGGAGCTCGCCCCACCGCCCGCGCGCCTCGGGCCGTTGCAGCGCCCGGACCAGCGACTGCGTCTCCCGGCGCAGCTGGTCGGAGCTCTGCCGGACGAAGTCGACCTGCTTGGCCAGCATCGCGTGCGACTCGCGGCGGCCCGTCTCGACCTCGCGGAGCTGCTCCTCCACCTTCGCGAGGGTCTCCTTCAGCGGCGCGACCAGGTGCTCGACGGCCTGCTGCCGCCGCTGCAACTCGCCGGCCGCCTCGACGCCCGCCGCCTTGAGCCGCGCGTCAGCCAGCTCAAGGAACCGCTGGTTGCTCGCGTCCAGCGCCTTCGCGGACAGGTTCTCGAAGTGCTCGGCCATCCGCTCCTCGGCGTAGGCGAGCTTCTCCTCGGCCGCCCGCGCCCGCGCGATCAGCGCGCCCTGCCTGCTCGTCGCGAGCGCGTACCCGGCGACGACGCCGAACACGGCGCCGACGAGGAGTCCGGCGAACAGCGCGAGGTCCATTCGTTCATCGTGACAGCGCGGCCGCGAACGGCGACCGCGACTCGCCGGTACGCCCACCGTCCTCCAGCCCCCACCCAGCCACCAACCAAACGACTCGCTCCGCTCGGCCACCGTCCTCCAGCCCCCACCCAGCCACCAACCAAACGACTCGCTCCGCTCGGCCCCCGGCCTCGGACATTTGGCCCACTGTTCACCAACCAGCGGCCCATCGGATGATCTGGGCAGCCCAAGGGGTCGCGCGACGCCCATAAACTTGACCGCCGTGAGCCTCTCCATCGGAATCGCCGGGCTGCCCAACGTCGGCAAGTCCACCCTGTTCAACGCTTTGACCAAGAACGACGCGCTGGCCGCCAACTACCCGTTCGCGACCATCGAGCCCAACGTCGGCGTGGTCGGCGTGCCCGACCCGCGGCTGGACGCGCTGGCGGAGATCTTCGGCTCGCAGAAGATCATCCCGGCGACGATGGAGTTCGTGGACATCGCCGGCATCGTCAAGGGCGCGTCCGAGGGGCAGGGGCTCGGCAACAAGTTCCTCGCCAACATCCGCGAGGCCAACGCGATCTGCCAGGTCATCCGCGCGTTCGAGGACCCGGACGTCACCCATGTGGACGGCGACGTCGCCCCGTCCCGCGACATCGAGACGATCAACACCGAGCTGATCCTGGCCGACCTCCAGACGATCGAGAAGGCCCTGCCGCGCCTCGACAAGGAGGCCCGCACCAAGAAGGACAAGGAGAAGCTCGCGGTCGTCGACGCCGTCAACGCCGCGCAGAAGCTCCTGGACGACGGCGTCACGCTGTTCGCGGGCGGCGCGGCCGCCGGGATCGACCTGACGCTCCTGCGCGACCTGCACCTGCTCACCGCGAAGCCGTTCCTCTACGTCTTCAACCTCGACGAGAGCGAGCTGACCGACGAGGCCCTGCGCGCGCGCCTGCGCTCCCTGGTAGCCCCCGCCGAGGCGATCTTCCTGGACGCCAAGATCGAGGCGGAGCTGATCGAGCTGCCGGACGACGAGGCGCTCGAACTGCTGCAGGGCATGGGCCAGGAGGAGTCGGGGCTGTCGCAGCTCGTCCGGATCGGCTTCGCCACGCTCGGCCTGCAGACGTACCTGACGGCAGGCCCCAAGGAGTCCCGGGCCTGGACGATCCGCAAGGGCGCCACCGCGCCTGAGGCGGCCGGGGTCATCCACACCGACTTCCAGCGCGGCTTCATCAAGGCCGAGATCGTCTCGTTCGGCGACCTCACCGCCGCCGGTTCCATGGCCGCCGCGCGCACGGCGGGCAAGGTCCGCATGGAGGGCAAGGACTACGTCATGCAGGACGGCGACGTCGTCGAATTCCGCTTCAACGTCTGACCACACCGGTTCGCCCGGCCGCGCCGACGATTCGGACGGCTCGCCGTGGGCTCACGCCCGCCTCCAGTATCTGAACAGGGCCGTGACCTGTGTGATTTTGACAACAGCCGAGCCCGGCGAGGTGCCTGTGAGGCTCCTGAGGTCGTTGAGTCCGGTGCGATCCGCGTGACCGCTGAGCTGGGCGTTTTGATGGTAGACGTCCCGAAACCGACACTTTACCGGGTTCATTGGGGAACAGATTGCCGTCGAGGACGTCACCCGGTAACCAACCAACTCCCGAGTCGCGGCGCTTGTCCGGATCCTGGGTCTGCGCACCGTTCGGAGCCTTGGATAGAGGATCGTCACCGTTTGGCAATCTTCCCAGTTCCTGCTGAGGTGGATTGCATTATCCACAACCGCGTGCCGGGACTGTGCTTCACTGCGATGCGCTGGAACAATTGACGCTCGTGGTTACGCTGGGCCCGGGGTGGGTTCAGAAAGGCCACCGGGCAACACGACCAGGCACACAGGACCGCGCCGACCGGGGGCGAGGCGCGAGCGGAGGCAGGATGGCTCGCAGGTCGGCCGTGGGACGCGGCCGTGACACCGCCGTAGTCGACGAGACGGCGCCGCCCGGCCGGGCGCTCGCGTCGTCCGCCGACCCGTGGGGCCTGCCCTCCGGCGGCCGGGCCGACCGCAGGCGCGGCGGACGCGGAGGCGGCGGCGACGGCCCGCGCGGCGGCCGCTGGGGCGGGTCCGGCGGACGCTGGTGGGTCTGGGTCGGACGCGCCGTGCTCTGGGCCCTCATCCTCGTCATCCTCGTCAACGGCGTCCGCGCCCCGTTCGAGCGCTTCACCTCCGACGAGGAGCCCGCCACCCCGGCCGCCGGGCAGAGACCCGCGAAGGGCACCGGCTTCCCCAGCAGCGCCGCGGGCGCGTTCGCCCTCCAGTTCGCCAACGTCTATCTCAGCTACGACCAGAAGAGCGCCCCCGCCCGCGAGACCCAATTGCGGACGTTCCTGCCCGACGGCGCCGACCCGCAATTCGGCTGGAACGGTGCGGGCAAGATGCAGGTGCAGTCCGTCCAGGTCGCCGGAGTCGACGCCCGCGACGCCAGCAACGCGACCGTCATCCTGCTCGCCCGCACCGCCGACAAGTGGCTTCGCCTCGCCGTTCCCGTCTACGCCGACAGGAACGGCTCCCTGGTCGTGTCCGCCCGCCCCGCCCTCCTTCCCCCGCCGATCAAGGCCAAGCTTCCCCAAGGCGGCGTCCAAGACCGCGACACCGCGCTCGAAAGCGAACTCCAGCCGTTCCTCGGAACGTTCTTCCAGGAGTACGCGACCGGCAACCAGGCGGCCCTGTCCCGCTTCTCCGACGGGACGACCATCGCCGGCCTCGCCAACACCGTCCGATTCATGCAGGTCAAGGAGGTCGTCGCGCCGAAGGGCTCCGCGGGCGAGCGCACCGTCACCGCCACGGTGGTGTGGCAACTCGCCCAGGGCGGCGGCGGCGAACTGGAGCAGACCTACCGGCTCACCATGGTCAAGAAGGGCGCGACCTGGCTCGTGCGCGACATTCGCGGCACCACGGAACCCAACGCATCATGAGAGGCCGCGACTTGAGGAAACCAGCCCCCAGCCGATCCGCCGACCAAGGAAGGTAGTCAGTCGATGCTGCACCACATCATGGCGTCGATTCCGATCGAAATCCTGGCGGAGCCCAATGACGAACTCAAAACCGATCAGCTCGCCGATTGGCTGCGTCAGATATTCGGTCCGCTCTTCCTGGTGATCGTCTCCATTGTGGCGATCTTCTTCCTGTTCACCCGCGAGATCACGCGTTTCGTCCAATTCATCGTGCTGGCGATCGGGATCGGGGTGGTCTTCTACGTGCCCAACATCATCGAGACCACGGCCAAGGCGATAGCCAAGGCCCTTGGCGTGGACGTCACCTGACCCGGACGGAGGATCGGCAGGCGGACCCGTGCTCGCGCAGTTAGGGGAGTAGGGGCGTGGATCTACCCACGTACACGAACATCTGGCGCATCGAGAAACGGTTGTACAAGCTGTACGACCTGCGGCTGCCCATGCCGCTGCCGCTCGTCCAGATCGGCGTGTTCCTGGGCGTCTTCGTGCCCTGGATCGTCCTGCTCCAGGTCGTCGGCGTCCCCTTCGAGTCGCCGTGGCACGTGCTGTACATCGTCCCGCCCGGCGTCCTCACCTGGCTGGCGACCCGTCCGGTCATCGAGGGCAAGCGCCTCACCGAGCTGCTGATCTCGCAGACCCGCTACCTCGCCGAGCCCCGCACCTGGTGCCGCCTCACCCCGATCCGCGAACCCCGCGAGGTCGTCATCGTGGCCCGCGTCTGGCGCCGCCCCGAGGCCCCCGCGCCCGTCGCCGCTCCGGAACGCGCCGCGATCAAGTCCCGCCGCAAGCGCAAGCAGGCAGCGGCCGCCGCCCAGCACACGGCCGCGCAGCCCGCGGCCGCTCACACGGCCGCCGTCCCCGTCCTGCTGCCGCGCCCGTCCGCCGCCACGGCGCCCCCGCCCCTCGCCGACTACGCCGCCCAGCGCGACACCCCCACCGCCCCAGCCGCCCCCAGCGCACCCATTGCGCCCACTGCCCCCGGCCCGGTGCCCGCCGCACGCGCGCCCGTCGCGCCTGGCACGACCACACCCGTCGCGCCTACACCCGGCTCGACCACACCCGGCGCGCCTGCGCCTGTGCACGGCGCGACGGCGCAGCCGAAGCCCTGGCGCCGCACCACACGCGACATCTCCCACGAGGACGACGTCCAGGCCGTCCCCGCCGAACTCGAACACCCCTCGGCGGCCCCCCAGATGGACGTCCCCCCGCCCGCCCCGGCCCCCGCACCCGGCTCCGGCAAGCGTGCTCTGGCCTCCGGAGTCCGCCGCCCCCGCGCGCCCGCCGAGGTCTGGCACGCCGCGGCCCCGCCCACCACCCGTCCCGACATCCCTCAGCAGCCGCAGCAGCCCGCGGCGCCCGACGTCCGCCCGGCCGCGGAACAGGTCGTGAGCGCCGCCCCCGTCCAGCCTCCCGAACCACGCGAGGCGTCGTCGTCCCAGCCTGCTGGGACGCCTCCCGAAGCGGACCCCGCCGCTGCGGAGCAGGTGCGTCCGGCCGGCGAAGAGGGCGATGTCCGGGTCGCCGGACGCGCGGCAGCCGAACCCGGCGAGCCACGGCGCGATCAGGTCTGGTCGGAGGGCGAGACGCGCCGGGACGTCCGGCAGGAGCCGCCCGCCGCTGTCGAGCCTGCACGCCGGGACCTCACCAAGCGCGACGACGACACCAAGCGCGACGACGACCGTGTCCCCGCACAGGACGAAGGGCAGCGGCTGCCCCAGAGATCCAACGGAGAGGTCGGCGACAAGAAGGTCGCCGGGTGGCGGACCTCCACGCCGCGCCGTGCACCGGCCGCCCCACCCGCGGCCGCCCCACCGGCGGCCGCGCAAAACCACGCCGTTCCGCCCGCGCCGACCCAGGACCCGGCGCCCGGCGTCCGGGAGCCGCAACGGGACGGCCCATGGGCACCGACGCCCACCCCGACGCCCCGGCC